>CAYGZV010000007.1:0-2976 GCA_964354425.1 uncultured Rhodoplanes sp.
GTTGATGAGGCGCAAACCGCCAGCGCTCTTGCCGGGCGGCTCGAAGCATGGTTTTCACGTCATTTCGAGACGCACGACGCCCGTCTGCACAAGGCGCTGGGCGCTCATCCGCATTGACCTCTTCCGAATCTCCGCTTGCCGCTTCGCGGACGGCGCGATCAAACCTTGAATGGCGAAAAGAAGGATCTAGTAGCATGCTGAAAGTACTGGTAATTTCCGCCCTTTCCCTGGCGGCGTCGAGCGCGGTTGCGGTGGCTGGCGACGTGGCGGCGGGACAGACATCGTTCAAGAAGTGCGCGCCCTGCCACGATATCGGCGAGACGGCGAAGAACAAGGTCGGCCCGCTGCTGAACGGGCTTGAAAACCGCAAGTCCGGAACGATCGAGGGCTACAACTACACCGCCGCCAACAAGGACTCGGGGATCGTGTGGACCGAGCTGACGTTCAAAGAATACATCAAGGACCCGAAGGCGAAGGTCCCCGGAACGAAGATGGTGTTCCCGGGCATCAAGAATGAAAAAGAGGCCGACGATCTGTGGAGCTTCCTCCAGCAATACGGGCCGGACGGAAAGAAGAAGTCGTAAAGCCGGCGGCGACGCGCCCGCGCAGCTTGCGTTCTTAACCATCGACGGCCGGCGCGAGCCGGCCCGCCTAGCGCATGGCCCACGCCAAGCTCGCCCGCCGGCACGCGCTCACCCTCGACCTTCCGGCGTCCGTCCCTGATCTGCTCGACCACGGGCCTCGCGGGGTTGTCGCCATCGCCCGGCGCGACCTGAGCCGTAGAGATTGCGCCGACCGACCGCTCACAGCGCGTTCGGCGCGCCGAACCGCCACTCCCGCCCGTCGCGGTCGGTCGCCCAGGCTTGCGCGCCCGGAAAGCGCGCCAGCACGTCGCCGATCTCCGCGTGCGATGCAGCATATAGTCCGGTCGACAGCGCGTCCGCCACGGCGGCCGAGCGGTGCGCGACGGTCAAGCGCCGCCAGGGCTGCGCGCTGCGGCCGGTGCGCGGATCGAACAGGTGATGGGCAAGCCCGCCCGCTCCAATCACGCAGCCGGCGCCTTCGGAGGTCGCGAGCGCGCCCGCGGACAAGGCGATCGGCGCCCCCGCCGCGCGCGCGATCAGCCACGGCGCACCGTCCGCCTGCGACCCGAGCGCGCGCTGCTCGCCAAGATCGACCAGCACATGCTCGAACCCGCGTTCGCGCAAGAGGTCGGCGACGCGGTCGGTCACATAGCCCTGACCGAGCCCGTTGAGCGTGATGCGCCGGCCCTCGCCGAGTTCGATCGCGCCCGCGGCGACATCGATGCTTCGCCAGCCGACCCGCGCGCGCGCTTGCGCGATGAGCGCGTCGGGCGGAAGCTCGGCCGCAGGCCGCGCTGCGAACCAGTCGACATGCGCCTCCCACAGCGCCTGGACCGTCGGATCGTAGAGCCCGCCGGTCGACTGCGCGACGGCGAGCCCGAGCGCGAGCGCGCGCCGCAGGTCGCCGGACGGACCGATCAGCCTGCCGTCGCGGTTGAGCCGCGCAATCTCGGAGCGGTCGCGAAACAGACTGAGCGCGTTTTCGAGCCGGTCGATCTCGGCCATCGCCAAGCGCGCCGCCGCGCGGACGGCCGCGGGCGCGCCGCCGCAGAATAGTAGGCGCGCATCGGCGCCCATCGCCGTCCCGCGCCACTCGGAGTCGATCGCCGCCGCAAGGCCGCGGCCGGACCCGGTCGCGAGCCCCGCGGCAGTCATGCCGATCATGGTGAGGGCGCGGCGCCGGCTGACACGCTCAGACATGGGAGGCTTGCTCGGGTTTCGGTGACGCGCCAATCGGCCTGCCCGACCGAGAGCGCCGCGGCCGCCGACGCTCTTCCAGCCGCAGCAGGTGCAGGCAGATCGTGTGGTCGTAGTAGTTCGCCTGGCACTGGAGGCAGTAGATGCACTCGTTCGGATTGATCTGGCCGAGCGGATGAATGGCCTGCACGGTGCAGTGACGGGCGCAGACCTGGCACTCGATGCCGCATTCGCGGTAACGCCGCAGCCATTCGAACATGCGCATGCGCGCCGGGATCGCAATCGCCGCGCCCAGCGGGCAGAGATAGCGGCAAAAAAACCGCTCGACGAACAGTCCGACGATGAGCAGGCCAGTGGCGTAGACGACGAACGGCCAGTCGCGCGCGAATTTGAGCGTGATCGCGGTCTTGAACGGCTCGATTTCGGCGAGCCCGAACGACGCCATGATGGAATTGAGCGAGACGGCGAGGATCACGAGAAAAACCACATATTTGATCATCCACAGCCGCTCGTGCAGCCCGAACGGAAGGTTGATCTGCGGCAGTCCGAGCCGCTGCGCGAGATTGTTGAGCAGTTCCTGCAGCGCGCCGAACGGGCACAGCCAGCCGCAGAATACGCCGCGGCCCCAGAACAGCATGCTCGCCGCCACGAAGCTCCAAAGGATGAACACCATCGGATCGAGCAGAAACAGCTCCCAGCGGAATCCCGACAAGAAGGCGTGGATAAAGGTAATGACGTTGACCACAGAGAGCTGCGCATTGGCGAACAGGCCGAGGAACACGAAAGTCGCCGCGAGATAGACGATGCGGAGCCGATGATAAAACTTTACGCGGGACGCGACCGCGTTCTGGAAGACGAGAATGCCGCCGAGCGCCGCAAGCATCAGGCAGAGCACGCCGATCTCGAAGCGCCGCGCCCACCAGATGTCCTTCCATAACGGCGCCTGCATGGGCGCAAGCTCGGCGCGTATCTCGGCACCGCCGGCGGCCGGGGAAAGCCGCGGCGACGCCGAGCCCGCAGCGCCCTGCTCCGCGGCGCGAATGAGATGGCGTTCCGGAACCTGGTATTCGAGCGAGACGACCGGGAACGGATCGGGCCCCGGCGAATCGCGCGCGAGCGCAAGATCAAGCCGGAACGGCTCGGTCGGATCGAACCCGGTCGCGCGCGCGATGCGGAACAGGCCGATCTCGCGCAG
>CAYGZV010000007.1:3076-6806 GCA_964354425.1 uncultured Rhodoplanes sp.
GGCGGACCCGCAGAACCGCGCGTCGCACGCACCGCTTCCGACGCACGCACGTCGAAGCCGCGGAAGTTCGCGACATAGGCGGCAAGCGCCTCGCGCGGAATTCCGATCACGAGGATCGGCTCCTCATGCGCGACGATGGCGGCGCCCGCGATGACGCCTTCGGGCGTCACCGCCGCCACGATGTCGATCGGCCGTCCGGAATAGCCGACCGAACCCGAAACGTCGCGGGTCGAGAACGCGTAGCCGAGCACGCGGCCGTCGCCGGCGCGCACAAGCGCGGAAGGCGGCGCGCCGCCACTGTCTTCCACGACCACAGCGGGATCGGACGCAAAAAAGCTTTTCGCGATTCCAAGGTCTGCCGCCGCCGAATGGCGGACGCCAACGGCAAGGACGGCGATGCTCAAGACGAGCACGCGCCACAATCTATTCCACGGGCCCGACCCAGAATTCCAAGGGCCTAACCCAGAGACGCGACGCACATACCGCACAATCAAAAAGGCCCGGTTCATACTTTTCCGCCGTTTTGACCGTGCTCAATGCCAGCCGCGCGCGGAAATACCTTAACGAAAGTCAAGGAAGCTTCGGCGGGCGAGGGCGAAACACTAAGACCTCCGATTTTACGGGAGCGTTATTTATGCACCATAAGCAAGCCTTCAGACTCCTCGGGGGCGCCGCATTCCTTGCCGCCATGCTTCTCGGCATGACGGTTGAAAGCCATGCGCAGGCCCAGCAGCAGCCGGCGCCGAAGCCGGCGCAATCCGACGTGAAACAGCACGAAACGACGCCCGGCGGGCAGTACCAGCCGAGCCTCGACGTTATGGGCGAGAAGAAGCTCGAACAGCCGGGCACGAAACCGGGGGACCCGGTGCTCACCCGGGCCGAGTTTGACAAGGCCAACCAGATCTATTTCGAGCGCTGCGCGGGCTGCCATGGCGTGCTGCGCAAGGGAGCGACCGGCAAGGCGCTCACGCCCGATCTCACCAAGACGCTCGGCTTCGATTATCTGCGCGACTTCATCACCTACGGTTCGCCGGGCGGCATGCCGAACTGGGGCACGGCGGGCGATCTCAAGCAGGACGAAATCGAGCTGATGGCCCGCTATCTTCTCAACGAACCGGCGCAGCCGCCCGAGTTCGGCCTCAAGGACATGAAGGAGACCTGGAAGGTCATCGTGCCGGTCGCCCAGCGGCCGACCAAGAAGATGAACAATATCGACATCGACAACCTGTTCTCGGTCACCCTGCGCGACGCCGGCGAACTCGCGCTGATCGACGGCGCCTCGAAGAAGATCGTGCAGGTGCTCAAGACCGGATACGCGGTGCATATTTCCCGCTTGTCCGCGTCCGGCCGTTATCTTTACGTCATCGGCCGCGACGGCAAGGTCGACCTGATCGATCTGTGGATGGATCCGCCGCAGACCGTCGCCGAGTTGAAGATCGGCAGCGAGGCGCGTTCGGTCGACACCTCGAAGTTCAAGGGCTTCGAAGACAAATATGCGATCGCCGGCTCCTACTGGCCGCCGCAATATGTGCTGATGGACGGCGCGACCCTCGAGCCGCTCAAAGTGGTCTCGACCCGCGGCATGACCTACGACACGCAGGAGTATCATCCCGAGCCGCGCGTCGCCTCGATCGTCGCCTCGCACTTCAATCCGACCTTCGTCGTCAACATCAAGGAGACGGGCCAGATCCTGCTCGTCGACTACAGCGACATCAAGAACCTGAAGGTCACCGCGATCGAAGCCGAACGCTTCCTGCATGACGGCGGCTTCGACAAGAGCGGCCGCTACTTCCTGGTCGCGGCCAATGCGCGCGACCGCATCGCCATCGTCGACACCAAGGAGAACAAGCTGGTCGGCGTCATCAACTCGGGCGGCAAGACCCCGCATCCGGGACGCGGCGCCAATCTCACGCATCCGACCTTCGGGCCGGTATGGGCGACCAGCCATCTCGGCGACGAGGCCGTGTCGTTCATCGGCACCGATCCGGAGAAGAACAAGCAGCACGCCTGGAAAGTCGTGCAGACGGTTCCCGGGCAGGGCGGCGGCTCGCTGTTCATCAAGACGCATCCGAAGTCGGAGAACCTCTACGTCGACACCCCGCTCAACCCGGACGCCGAGATCTCCTCCTCGATTGCGGTGTTCAAGATCAAGGATCTCGCCCAGAAGGAGCCGAAATACCAGGTGCTGCCGATCGGGCAGTGGTCGGGCATTTCGGAAGGCCAGCGGCGCGTCGTCCAGGGCGAGTTCAACAAAGACGGCAACGAAATCTGGTTCTCGGTCTGGAACGGCAAGAACCAGGAATCGGCGATCGTGGTGGTCGACGACAAGACGCTGAAGCTGAAGTCCGTGATCCGCGACAAGCGGCTGGTCACGCCGACGGGCAAGTTCAACGTCTACAACACGCGCAACGACATCTACTGACACGGCCGCGGAGCGGTCGCCGGCGGCGCACCGCTCCCGCGACCGCGTCCCGAGCACGGCAGCGCGCCCTGTGTGTTCCCCTCCCCCTTGCGGGGAGGGGCTAGGGGTGAGGTGAGGCGACCTCTCCCCCGACCCTCCCGCCAAAGCGCGGAGGGGTGCAGGAGAAACCGGAAAATTTGGACGAGCGCAATGAGTGTAGGAAAGGTCTTTCTGGTAGGGGCGGGTCCGGGCGATCCCGAGTTGCTCACGCTCAAGGCCGCCCGCATCATCGGCGCCGCGGATGTCGTCGTTTACGACCGGCTGATCCCGGCGGAAATCCTCAGCTTCATTCCCGAGGGCGCAGCCCGCATCTATGTCGGCAAGCAGGCGGGCCATCATTGCGTCCCGCAGGCGGAGATCAACCGCGTGCTGGTGCGGCTCGCCCGCACGGGACGCATGGTGGTGCGCCTGAAGGGCGGCGATCCGTTCATCTTCGGCCGCGGCTGCGAGGAATCGGCCGAACTGGAACGCGCCGGCATTCCCTTTGAGGTCGTGCCGGGCATTACGGCGGCGCAGGGCTGCGCCGCGGCGGCGCGCGTTCCGCTCACCCATCGCGGGCTTGCGCGGAGCGTGCGCTACGTCACCGGCCACTGCAAATCAGACGAGCCGCTCGATCTCGATTGGGCGAGCCTCGCCGATCCCGACACCACGCTGGTCGTCTATATGGGCCTCGCCAATGTCGGGGAGATCACCATGCGGCTGATCGCCTATGGACTGCCGCAAACGACGCCGGTGCTGGCGGTCTCCCAGGGCACGACGCCGCGCGAACGCCGGCTCCAGACATGCCTCGGCGATCTGCCGCGGGCAGCGGCGGAAGCGGAGCTTGCGACGCCGGTGCTGTTCATCATCGGTCGCGTCGCGGCGCTCGCCGCAGAGTTGGACCCGAATGCGCATGAGACGGTATCCCACGCCGTGGCTGTCGCTTAGCGCCGCCGCGTTCTCCCTCGTCGCGGCGCTCGCCGCCGCCGGCCTCGCGGCCGCGGCTGCGAATTCCGGCCGGATCGCGCCGGAGGCGGCGGCGCGGCTCGGCGATCTGGTGCGCCAGGATTGCGGCTCCTGTCACGGGCTGACCCTGAAGGGCGGGCTCGGCAAGCCGCTGACTGCGGAGGCTCTCGCACAATGGGATCGCGAACAGCTCGCCGCCATAATTCTGGACGGCGTGCCCGGAACGCCGATGCCGCCCTGGCGGCCGCTTCTCACCGAGGCGGAAGCGCGCTTCATCGCCGACATGCTGAAAGAAGGCAGGCTGAAGTGATGCCGATCGATTGG
>CAYGZV010000007.1:6906-12846 GCA_964354425.1 uncultured Rhodoplanes sp.
CGCCGCAGGCGAATTGCGGGGCACCGGCGATCTCGGCATTGTCGTCGAGCGTTCGGCGGGGTCGGTTCTGATCGTCGACACGACGAAACGCGCGGCGCTCGCGCGCGTCGAAGGCCTGGGCGATCTCAGCCACGCCTCCGCCGTGTTCTCGCGCGACCAGCGCTTTGCCTATGTGTTCGGCCGCGACGGCGGCCTGACCAAGGTCGATCTGCTCACCGCAAGCATCGCCAAGCGCGTGGTTCAAGCCGGCAATGCGATCGGCGGCGCGATTTCCGACGACGGCGCCTTGATCGCCGTGTCGAACTACGAGCCGGGCGGCGTGCGCGTGTTCGATGCGGACTCGCTCGACCTCGTCGCCGACATCCCGGCAGTCGGGACGGACGGCAAGGCGTCGAAGACGGTCGGCCTTGTCGACCTGCCGGGCCGGCGCTTCGCCTACGCGCTCTACGACGCGGGCGAGATCTGGATCGCCGATTTCTCTGCCGGCGCGCAACCGGCCCTGACCAAGCTGACCAAGGTCGGCGCCCTGCCCTATGACGGCAATGTCACGCCCGACGGGCGGCATTATCTCGCCGGCCTGTTCGGCGAGGACGGCGTCGTGCATGTCGATCTGTGGCGCTCACCGCTCCAAGCGCAGCGCATCCTCGACGGCTATGGCCGCGGCGAGGAAAAGCTCCCCGTCTACAAGATGCCGCATCTCGAAGGCTGGGCGGCGAGCGGCGACCGCCTGCTCATTCCCGCGGTCGGCCGGCACGAGCTGATCGCGGTGGATCTGAAAAGCTTCAAGGAGATCGGGCGGGTCGCAACGCATGGCCAGCCGGTGTTCGCCGTCGCCCGCCCGGACGGCCGCCATGTCTGGGTGAATTTCGCGCATCCGCTCAACGATACGATCGATATCGTCGATACGACCACGCTGAAGGTCGTGCATCGTTTCCGCGCCGGACCGGCCGTGCTGCATATGGAGTTCGCGCCACGCGGCCACGAGGTGTGGGTGTCGGTGCGCGACGACGACCGGGTGCTCGTCTACGACGCCGCGACCTTCGCCCAGAAGGGGGAGATCACGGCCGGAAAGCCATCGGGCATTTTCTTCACCGCGCGCGCAACGAGGATCGGCCAATGACGCCGAGCGCGACCGAGCTCGCCCTGATCGACCGCTGGCAGCGGAATTTTCCGATCGAGCCGCGCCCCTACGCGACGGTCGGCCGCTCGATGGGACTAGACGAGGACGCAACCATCGTCGCCTTCGAGCGCCTGATCGACGCCGGCGTCATCACCCGCATCGGCGCGGTCGTGAAGCCGCACGCGATCGGCGCGAGCACGCTTGCGGCCATGCGGGCGCCGGCCGAGTGCATCGATGCGGTCGCAGCGGCGGTGAGCGCCGAACCGCTGGTCAATCACAATTATCAGCGTGAGCACGCGCTGAATCTCTGGTTCGTGATCGCCGGGCCCGACCGTGCGGCGGTGACTGGAACAATCGCGCGCATTGAACGGGCGACCGGCCTGGCCGTGCTCGACCTGCCGCTCGTCGACGCCTATCACCTCGACCTCGGCTTCCCGCTCACGGCTGCGGCCCAGCGCGAGCCTATGCCGCCGCGCCGTATCGACTACCGGCCGCGCGCGGATGACCGCCGCGTTCTCGCCGCGATCGAGGACGGCCTGCCGCTCACGCCGCGCCCCTATCGCGAGGTGGGCCACACGATCGACCACGACGAAAGCGAGGTGATCGCCCGCATCCGCGAGCTGGCCGCGGCCGGGGTCGTCACCCGCATCGGCTGCATCGTGCGCCATCGATCGCTCGGCTTCACGGCGAATGCGATGGCGGTCTGGGACGCGCCGGAGGGCATCGTCGATGCGGTCGCGGCGCGGATGATCCGCAATCCGCGCGTCACGCTGTGCTATCGCCGGCAGCGCCGGCTGCCCGACTGGCCGTACAATCTCTTCTGCATGGTGCACGCGAAGTCGCGTCCGGAGGCGCTCGCGATCGTCGGCGATCTCAACGCCGTCGCCGAAGCCTCCTATCTGGATCAAGCCGTGCTGTTCTCTACGCGCTGCTTCAAGCAGCGGGGCGCGATCTTTTCTAGGCCCGGCCCGGCCGCGAGCGGGAGGCTGAACTGATGGACGAACTCGACCGCGCCGATAAGGCGATCATCAATGCGCTGCAGGGCGGGTTTCCGCTCGAGCCGCGGCCCTTCCGCAAGGCCGGCGCCACGCTCGGCCTCGACGAGGAAAATTTGATCCACCGCATAAGGTGGCTCGTCGAGCAAGGTAAGCTGAGTCGGTTCGGGCCGATCTGGAACGCGGAAGCGCTGGGCGGCGATGTATGTCTCTGTGCGATGGCGGTTCCGCCCGCGCGCTTCGACGAGGTGACGGAGCAGGTCAATGCGCATCCCGAGGTCGCCCACAATTACGAGCGCACGCATGCGCTCAATATGTGGTTCGTGATCTCGGCCGAGCGGCCGAGGCGTATCGCCGAGCTTGCCGAGACGATCGAGGGCGAGACCGGACTGACCGTGCACCGGATGCCGAAGCTCAATGAGTTCTTCGTCGGCTTCCGGGTGGAGGTTTGAATGCTCGATGCCCTCGACCGCCGCATCCTTACGGCGACCCAGGCGGGCCTGCCGCTGGTCGCCGAGCCCTATCGCGCCATCGCCGAGATGATCGGCACGACGGAGGCCGACGTGATCGCGCGGCTCGCCCGCATGCTCGCGAGCGGCGCGATCCGCCGCATCGGCGCGGTGCCGAACCATTATGCGCTCGGCTTTGCCGCCAACGGCATGTCGGTGTGGGATGTCGCCGACGACAGGATCGCCGAGATCGGCGCCGCCGTCGGGGCGCTCGACTTCGTCACGCATTGTTACGAGCGGCCGCGCCACCTGCCGCTGTGGCCCTACAATCTGTTCGCCATGGTGCATGGCCGCACGCGGGCGGAGGTGGAAGAGAAGGTCGCTTCTATCGCCGCGCTGGTGGGCGCCGCCGCCCGCGCCCACGAAATCCTCTACTCGACGCGAATCCTGAAGAAGACCGGCCTGCGCATCGCGGCATGATTACAGGGCTTTCGCCATGTTCCGGCTGACCCATTATCTGCGTGAAATCCTCTCCCCCACGCCGGTCGTGCCTGCGCGCAAGCCGACGGGCCCGGTCGTGATCTGGAACCTGATCCGCCGCTGCAATCTGAGCTGCAAGCATTGCTACTCGATTTCCGGCGACGTCGACTTTCCCGGCGAGCTCACGACGGCCGATGTCCTGCATGTCATGGATGACCTGAAGGCGTTCGGCGTGCCGGTGCTGATCCTGTCGGGCGGCGAACCGCTGATCCGGCGCGATATCTTCGCGATCTCGGCCCGCGCCAAGGGCATGGGCTTCTGTGTCGGCCTGTCCAGCAACGGCACGCTGATCGACGATGCGCTCGCCGATCGCATTCGCGACACCGGCTACGATTATGTCGGCGTCTCGCTCGACGGCATCGGCGCGACCCACGACCGCTTCCGCGGCAGGCCCGGCGCGTATGCGGCGGCGCTCGCCGGCCTGCGGCGCTTGCGCCGTCGCGACGTGAAGGTCGGCGTGCGCTTCACCATGACGGAGGACAATGCCGCCGAACTACCGGACATGCTCGACCTGGTGGAGCGGGAAGGCTTTCCGAAATTCTATCTCTCGCACCTCGTCTATGCCGGGCGCGGCAACAAGAACCGGCAGGATGACGCCGCCTGGAACACCACCCGCGCGGCGATGGACGTGCTGATCAACCGGGCCTGGACTTGGGCGCAGCGCGGACAGGAGATCGAGGTCGTCACCGGCAACAATGACGCCGATGCGGTTTATCTCCTGCATTGGGCGGCCCGCGCGGCCCCCGCCGGCATGCGGAACCTATGGACGAAGCTCGCGCAATGGGGCGGCAATTCCTCCGGCGTCAACATCGCCAATATCGACAATCTCGGCAATGTCCATCCCGATACGATGTGGTGGCACTACGCGCTCGGCAATGTGAAGGAGCGGCCGTTCTCGGCGATCTGGCGCGACCTCTCCGACCCGATCATGGCGGGTCTCAAGCGCAGGCCGCGCACGATCGGCGGACGTTGCGGCGCCTGCGCCTATTCCGATGTGTGCGGCGGCAACACGCGCGTGCGCGCGATGCGCATCGCCGGCGATCCCTGGGCGGAGGACCCCGGCTGTTACCTGACCAATGACGAGATCGGTCTCGCCGGCGCGGAGCGCCGTGTCGCCAATGCGCCCTATCGCGGACTGCGCCATGAAGCGCCGCTCAGCGCTTAGGACCTCTTCCGGCAACGCACGTAGCCCCCTCCCCCTGAAAGGGGGAGGGTCGGGGTGGGGGTCGCGTTCAATGGACTCGCCACGCTTCGCACGATGGACCCCCTCCTCAATCCTCCCCCTTTCAGGGGGAGGAAAGCAACCAAGCTCAGGCGGATCACGTACGCGTTTTGTGCCCGCGCTGGCGCTGGCGCTGGCGCAAGCGAGCGTGCTCGTGCCGGAAGGCGCGGCCTTGGCCGAGCCGGACGCGGCAGACCTCTACCGCGAGCATTGCGCGTCGTGCCACGGCGGCGACCGTCTCGGCGGGCAGGGGCCCGCGCTCCTGCCGGAGAATCTCGGCCGTCTGACTGGGCTGCGCGCCGCCGCGGTGATCGCCGAGGGGCGTGACGCCACGCAGATGCCGGGCTTCTCGCAGACGCTCGGCAAGACCGAGATCGATGCGCTCACCGCCTTCATCGCGGCGCCGCTCCCCGCCATTCCGCAATGGGGCGAGCGCGAGATCGCCGGCAGCCGCGTCGTGCACGCGACGGCGCCCGCGCTCGACGCCCCGCTGCACCGGGCCGATCCGCTCAACCTCTTCGTCGTGGTCGAAACGGGCGACCATCACGCCACCATTCTGGACGGCGACCGGTTCGAGCCGCTGGCGCGCTTTCCGACCCGGTTCGCGCTGCATGGCGGGCCGAAGTTCACGCCGGACGGGCGCTACGTCTTCTTCATGTCGCGCGACGGCTGGGTGTCGAAATACGATCTCTGGTCGCTCACGCTGCTCGCCGAGGTGCGCGCCGGCGTCAATTCGCGCAACATCGCGATCTCGCGCGACGGCAAGCACATCGCGGTCGCCAACTACCTGCCGCACAGCCTGGTGATCCTGTCGGCGGCGGACCTGTCGACGGAGCGGATCTTCGACGCGAAGGACCGGACCGGACAGTCCTCGCGCGTCTCCGCCGTCTATCAGGCGATGCCGCGCAACTCCTTCATCGCGGCGCTGAAGGACGTGCCGGAAATCTGGGAGATCGCGACCGATCCCGAGGCGCCGCCCGTCTATTCCGGGTTCGTGCATTCGCACGAGAAGGGCATGGTCGAGGCGCTCCCCGCCGCGCAAGGCCTGTTCGCGCTGCGCCGGATCGAGACGCCGGAGCCGCTCGACGATTTCTTCTTCGATCCGCCCTACCGCAACCTGATCGGCTCCGCCCGCGACGGCGCGGCGGCGGTCGTGGTCAATCTCAATGTCGGGCGCGACATCAAGCGGCTCGCTTTGCCCGGGCTGCCGCATCTCGGCTCGGGCATCGCCTTCACCTGGAACGGCCGTCCGGTGCTCGCCACCCCGCATCTCAAGGAAAGCAAGGTCAGCGCCATCGACATGCAGGACTGGTCGGTCGTGAAGACGATCGAGACGCCCGGACCGGGATTCTTCATGCGCAGCCACGAGAACACGCCCTATGCCTGGACCGATGCGATGCTGGGCAAGGCCAAGGACACGATGGCGATCATCGACAAGCGCACGCTCGAGGTCGTGCGGACCGTGACGCCCGCCCCCGGCAAGACCGCGGCGCATGTCGAGTTCGACAGAACCGGCCGCTTCGTCCTCGTCTCGATCTGGGAAATGGACGGCGCGCTCGTCATCTACGACGCCGCGACCTTCGCCGAGATCAAGCGCATCCCGATGTCCCGGCC
>CAYGZV010000007.1:12946-14406 GCA_964354425.1 uncultured Rhodoplanes sp.
CGGGCAATGCGGGCGTCGCCGGGCTTGCCGCGCGCTTGGCCGCGGCGGACGTCGCGACCGAGATTGGGTTCGGCTTTCTGAAGGGCGAACCCTCGATCGGCGACGCCGTCCGGCGGCTCGCGGCGCGCGACCTGCTCGTCTATCCGCTGTTCCTCTCGGACGGGTATTTCACGCGGACGCTGCTGCCGCGGCGACTGGAACAGGCGGGCGCGTTGGCCGGCGACCGGGCGGTCCATATCCTTCCGCCGCTCGGGCTCGACCCTGCCCTGATCGGTCTCATCCTCGACCGCGCGCAGGCCGTCGCTCGCGCACACGGATGGGTTCCGGCCCGCGCCAATCTTGTGTTGCTGGCGCACGGATCGAGCAGCAATCCCGCCTCCCGCCGCGCCGCCGAACGGGTCGTAGCAAAGATCGCGGCGCTCGGCGTCTTCGCCCGCGTGCGCCCGGCGTTCCTGGAAGAGCCGCCCTATCTCGACCAAACGGTCACGCCCGCGCCCGCCGTCGTGATCGGCCTGTTCGCCGGCGAAGGCCTCCATGGCGGCGGCGATGCGCCACACCTCGTGGCTGAGCTTGCGCGAGCAGACCTCGCTTTCGCCGGCAATGTGGGTGGGTTCGAGGCCTTGACGGCGGTGATCGCGGCGGCGATCCGGCGCGGAGAACGGGCGCGCGCAACGTCCGCGCGTCCCGGTCTCGGGGAAGCGGCTTACGTTTGCCGTTGACGGTCGTGGGATTTGCGCCCAAATCTAGCCCATGACGGCTACGCCGACAGCCAACGATCTGAACATCGTTCGGCGCATCAATATTCTGCACGGGCTCAACCCGTTAATGGTGGAGCGCTTGATCGCGCCCGCGACGGTGATGATCCTGCGCGAGGGCGAGACGGTGTTTCGCCAGGGCGATCCAGCCAACGCATTCTTCATCGTGATCGAAGGCTGGGTGAAGCTGTATCGCGTCACCGTGTCCGGCGACGAGGCGGTGATCTATCTGTTCAGCAAGGGAGACAGCTTCGCCGAGGCGGTCGCCTTCACCGGGCAGCCCTATCCAGCCACCGCCGAGACGGTCAGCAAAGCCCGGATCGTGCGCATTCCCGCCAGCCACGTCGTCAAATGCATCCGCACCATGCCGGACATCGCGCTGGCGATGATCGCCTCGACATCGCAGCACTTGCATCACCTCGTGCTGCAGGTCGAGCAACTCAAGGCGCAGACCGGCGTGCAACGCGTCGCCGAGTTCCTGGCGTCGCTTGCGGCGGTCGATCACGGCCCCTGCACGATCGCGCTGCCCTACGACAAGGTGCTGATCGCCGGCCGCCTGGGCCTCAAGCCCGAATCGCTGTCGCGCGCTTTTGCGAAGCTCAAGCCGCTCGGCGTGGAAGTGCACGCCTCCCATGTGCTGGTGAATGACATCGCCAAGCTGCGCGATTATGCGACGAGCGACCGCGCGTCCAACCAGAAAATTCT
>CAYGZV010000007.1:14506-41306 GCA_964354425.1 uncultured Rhodoplanes sp.
TCGCCAAGCTGCGCGATTATGCGACGAGCGACCGCGCGTCCAACCAGAAAATTCTTCGCCAGGAGCATCGCCCCGCGCGCGCACAGCGGAGCTCGTGACGAGCGCTTCGAAAAAGCTCACGCGGGGAGCGGACGAAAATCCGTTGCGCTCGCCTGCAGCCATGCGTGGCGGAACAGCGGGTCGCGTGCGCCCTCGAGCAATTCGCCGGGCGCGAGCGGCGGGTACAATTCGCCGAAGGTCATCACTTCGCTCGCCGAAACGCGCCGCGAAAAATGATACGGGCGGAGTTCGCTCGGATGGTCGAGCCCGGCGGCCGCCGTCAGCTCCATGAGGGCGTGCATGGTGGAGGCGTGGAAGCTCGCCACGCGCCCGATCTTGTCCGGTACGACGAGCGAGCGCTGCAGCGTCGGGTCCTGCGTGGCGACGCCGGTGGGGCAAGTGTCCGTATGGCAGCTCTGCGACTGGATGCAGCCGAGCGCGAACATGAAGCCGCGCGCGGCGTTGCACCAGTCGGCGCCGAGCGCCATCGCGCGCGCGATATCGAAGGACGAGACGATCTTTCCGCTCGCGCCGATCTTGATGCGGTCGCGCAAGCCGGCCCCGACCAGCGCATTGCGCACGAAGGTCAGGCCGTCGCGGAGCGGCATGCCGAGATGATCGAGGAACTCGAGCGGCGCGGCGCCGGTGCCGCCCTCCTTGCCGTCGACCACGATGAAATCCGGACAGATGCCCGTTTCCAGCATCGCCTTGCAGATGGCGAGGAACTCCCACGGATGTCCGACGCACAGCTTGAACCCCACCGGCTTGCCGCCCGACAATCGACGCAGCTCGCCCAGGAAGCGAACGAATTCGATCGGGGTCGAAAAGCTCGAATGCCACGCGGGCGAGACGCAGTCCTCCCCCATCGGCACGCCGCGCGCCGCGGCGATCTCGGCGCTCACCTTGGCCGCCGGCAGCACGCCGCCATGGCCGGGCTTGGCGCCCTGGCTCAGTTTGACCTCCACCATTTTGATCTGCGCGTCCGCGGCGGTCCTGGCGAATTGCTCGGGGGAGAAACCGCCGTCCGGCCCACGGCAGCCGAAATAGCCCGAGCCGATCTCCCAGATCAGGTCGCCGCCATTCTCGCGGTGATACCGGCTGACGCCGCCCTCGCCGGTGTCATGCGCGAACCCGCCCTGCTTCGCGCCGCCGTTCAGCGCGCGGATCGCGTTCGAGCTCAGCGCGCCGAAGCTCATGGCCGAGATGTTGAACACCGACGCTGAATAGGGCTTGGCGCAATCGGGCCCGCCGATCGTGACGCGAAACGGCTTGGTCGCGAGCGGCCGCGGGGCGAGCGAGTGGCACAGCCACTCGTAGCCTTCCGCATAGACGTCGTACTGGGTGCCGAAGGGGCGCTTGTCGAGGACGCGCTTGGCGCGCTGATAGGCGACGGCGCGCTTGTCGCGGCTGAACGGCAGCCCGTGCTTTTCGTCTTCAAAGAAATATTGCCGCATCTCCGGCCTGATCTCTTCGAGCAGGAAGCGCAGATGCGCGAGGATCGGGTAGCTGCGCAGGATCGCGTGCCTGGTCTGCAGCAGATCGACCGTGCCCACCAGCGCGAGGCCGGCGAACACGGCGATGAAGATGGCGAGATAAGGGAGCAGGTACGGTTCGCGCCACGCCAGCGCGGCGAGCGCCGCGGTCGCGACGAGCGACATCGTGTAGGCGAACAAGCGGGGCGAAAACGGCAGTAGCAGAGCGCGCATGGCTGGCTCCCGAAGCCGGGCTGTCCGTCCCCCGCGCGGCCAAGGCTCATCCGCGCATGCAACCGAAACGCTCGGCTGCCGACCAGGTCAACGGACTATGTCGCCGGGCGAACCCGCCCGCGTTACCGCGTCGGGACGGGCGTATCGCCGCGATAGTCGTAGAAGCCGCGCTGCGTCTTGCGGCCAAGCCAGCCCGCCTCGACATATTTCACGAGCAGCGGGCACGGCCGGTACTTGGAATCGGCGAGACCCTCGTACAGCATCTGCATCACCGACAGACAGGTGTCGAGGCCGATGAAGTCGGCGAGCTGCAGCGGCCCCATCGGATGATGGGCGCCGAGCCGCATCGCGGTGTCGATCCCTTCGACGGTGCCGACGCCCTCGTAGAGCGTGTAGATCGCCTCGTTGATCATCGGCATCAGAATGCGGTTGACGATGAAGGCCGGGAAGTCTTCAGCCACCGCGACCGTCTTGCCGACCTTGATGCAGAATTCCCGCGCCGTCTCGAAGGTCGCGTCGTCGGTGGCGATCCCGCGGATCAGCTCCACCACCTCCATCACCGCCGGCGGATTCATGAAGTGGACGCCGATGAAGCGCTCGGGCCGGTCGGTGGCGGCGGCGAGCCGCGTGATGGAGATCGACGAGCTGTTCGAGCCGATCATCGCGTCCGAGCGCAGCACCGGGCACAGTTCGGCGAATATCTTGCGCTTGACGTCTTCCTTCTCGGTCGCCGCTTCGATGACGAGATCGCAGTCGGCGAAGCCGTCGATCGTATCGGCCGGCGCAATGCGCTTGAGCGCGTCCTTGCGCTGCTCCTCGGTGATGCGCTTGCGCTTGACCTGCCGGGCCATGTTCCCGTTGATGGTCGCGAGCGCCGCCTTGAGGCGGTCCGCGGACACGTCGTTGAGCACGACATTCAAACCCGCGAGCGCGCAGACATGGGCGATGCCGCTGCCCATATGCCCGGCGCCGATGACGCCGACCTTTTTGATTGTTTTTGCCATGAGTCCTGTCCAATGGCGCTTCGCTCTGCGCGCCTGGAATCCGGCGCGCCAGAAGTCGAGGCCGTTGATCGCTTATACCGCCTAACGTGCGCCGCCGCCACGGCGGCGTGTTCATCCTTTCGCCAAAATCACTTTCCGAGCTTGCCGAGCTCGTCCGTGAGTTCGGGCAGCGCCTTGAAGAGGTCGGCGACAAGGCCGTAATCGGCCACCTGGAAGATGGGCGCTTCCTCGTCCTTGTTGATGGCGACGATGACCTTGGAGTCCTTCATGCCGGCGAGATGCTGGATCGCGCCGGAAATGCCGACCGCGAGGTAAAGCTCGGGGGCGACCACCTTGCCGGTCTGGCCGACCTGCCAGTCGTTCGGCGCGTAGCCGGCGTCGACCGCCGCGCGCGAGGCCCCGACGGCGGCGCCGAGCTTGTCGGCGACCGGCTCGATATATTTCGCGAAGTTCTCCCGGCTCTGCATCGCCCGGCCGCCCGAGATGATGATGCGCGCGGAGGTGAGCTCGGGGCGCTCCGACTTCGACAGTTCCTCGCCGACGAAGCGCGACAGGCTTGGATCGGCCGCGGGCGCGACCGGCTCGATGGGAGCGGCAGCGCCTCCCTCCCCGGTCGGCTGGAAGGTCGAGGTGCGCACCGTGATGACCTTCTTGGCGTCGCGCGAGCGCACCGTCTGCACGGCGCTCCCGGCGTAGATCAGGCGATCGAACATATCCGGGGCGACCACCTTGATGATGTCCGACACCTGCATCACGTCGAGCAGGGCGGCGACCCGGGGCATAATGTTCTTGCCCGTGGTGGTGGCCGGCGCGAGGATCGCGTCATAGCCGCCGGCGAGCGACACGATGAGGGCCGCGACCGGCTCGGCCACCATGTGCTCGTAGAGCGCGTCGTCGGCGAGCAGCACCTTGGCGACGCCATCGAGCTTGGCGGCCGCCTCGGCGGCCGGCCCGCAGCCCTTCCCGGCCACGAGAACATGCACATCGCCGCCGATCGCGCGCGCGGCGGTGAGCGCCTTGTGGGTCGCGTCCTTGAGGACCGTATTGATGTGTTCCGCAACGAGGAGGGTCGCCATCAGAGCACTCCCGCTTCGTTCTTGAGTTTGCCGATCAACTCCGCGACGGAGCCGACCTTGACGCCGGCCTTGCGGGCGGCGGGCTCGACGGTCTTGAGCACCTCGATCCGCGCCGACGTGTCGACGCCGTAATCGGCCGGCGTCTTCTCGGCGATCGGCTTTTTCTTCGCCTTCATGATGTTGGGCAGCGAGGCGTAGCGCGGCTCGTTGAGGCGCAGATCGGTGGTGATGACCGCCGGCGCCTTCAGCTTGACGGTCTGCAGGCCGCCATCGACTTCGCGGGTGACGAGGATGCCGTCGCCTTCGATCGTGACCTTGGAGGCGAATGTCCCCTGCGGCCAGTTCAGCAGGGCGGCGAGCATCTGGCCGGTCTGGTTGCAGTCGTCGTCGATCGCCTGCTTGCCGAGGATCACGAGCCCCGGACTTTCCGCTTCGACGACCTTCTTCAGGATTTTGGCGACCGCGAGCGGCTCGATGACGCCGTCCGCCTTCACCAGAATGCCGCGGTCCGCCCCCATGGCGAGCGCCGTGCGGATCGTTTCCGCCGCCTGCGCCGGGCCGATCGAGACCGCGACGATCTCGGTCGCCTTCCCCGCCTCCTTCAGCCTGATCGCCTCCTCGACCCCGATCTCGTCGAACGGGTTCATCGACATCTTCACATTGGCGAGTTCGACCCCCGAGCCGTCCGACTTCACTCGAATTTTGACATTGTAGTCGACGACCCGTTTGACGGTGACGAGTACTTTCATGCTTTTGCTCCCGCGGCGGCGCGCAAACTATGGCTCGGGTCTTTGCCTGTCAACGCGCGCGCCCGCATTCGGTGGGGGACGATCTCGGCTCGCGTGGATCTAAAGACGGGCGAGGACCTTCAAAGCACCGGATTGGCGGCGTGCGCGCCTTGACGCCGATCAAACCCGCGACGATCGATGCGCGCGCCAGCCATGCCCGGTCAGCGGTTCTGGCCCGGCCGCCAGAGAACGTCGCCGGCGCCTTTGTCATTGAGGTAGCGGGCGGCGACGAAGAGGAAATCCGACAGGCGGTTGACGTATTTCAGGGCTGGCGCCGAGACCTCCTCGTTTCCGGTATCGGCGAGTTCGGCCATCAGCCGCTCGGCCCGCCGGCAGACCGTCCGCGACAGGTGCAGCGCCGCCGAGGCCGCCGAGCCGCCGGGCAGAACGAAGGAGCGCAGCGGCTTGAGCTCCGCATTGAGCCGGTCGATCTCCTCCTCAAGGCGGCTCACCTGCGCCTCGGTGACGGTGAGCCGCGCGCCGCCCGGCCCCTTGCCCTTGTCCGGCATGCAGAGATCGGCGCCGAGATCGAAAAGGTCGTTCTGGATGCGCTCGAGCATTGCGTCGAGGTCGGGATTGTCCCGCGTGTGCAGCCGCGCGAGGCCGAGCGTGGAGTTCGTCTCGTCCACGGTCCCGTAGGCCTCGATCCGGGCGTCGTATTTCTTGCGCCGCTCGCCGGTTCCGAGCGCGGTCGTCCCGTCGTCCCCGGTGCGAGTGTAGATGCGGTTGAGCACGACCATGGCAACCCCGTGAGATCAATGGACAGGCTGTCCGCGCGCTCGCCGGTTCGAACTGGATGGCGCGCCGCAGCGAGGCCGGAGGTTAGCGCCCCATGGCCCAGATTGTCAGCATGATCACGAGTATGGCGACGAATTGCAGCACCACGCGCCACCGCATGAGCTGCTGCGATACGTTGGGCGAGCCTCCCCGCAGCATGTTCACGAGCCCGAGCAGAAGCACCACGGCGACCGCCCCGATCGCCACCGGAACCGCATAAACGCTCAACGCATGCGCCATCTTCCCTCCCTTCGCACGGCCGCCGGGCGAACTCCGCCATCGTGCCGGCCGCGGGGACAATGCCGGCGATAAACCGCTATATGGGCATCGACAACTTGCGTTCCCACGCCCCGGCAATGGCGGTCGCCATCACAGGCCTGACACATGAACGAGAACTCGACGCCCTGGAAGCCCCGCACGCTGGCCGCGCAGGCGCTCGGCCGGATCGAGCCGCAAACCAAGGCCATTGTGCCGCCAGTGCATGTGTCGACCACCTATCTGCGCGACCCGGACAACGCCTACCGCGCCGGCCTCGTCTATGGCCGGCCTGACAACGAGACGGTGCGGCACACGGAAAGCGTCATCGCCGCGCTCGAAGGCGGCAAGGCCGCGCTTCTGTTCGGCGCGGGCATGGCGGCGGCGACCGCGGCGGTGATGGCGCTCCCGACGCCCGGACGCATCCTTGCCTCGCAGGTGATGTATTGGGCGTTCCGCGACTGGCTCGTGCGCGAGGCGCCGCGGTTCGGACATTCCGTCGAACTGGTCGACACGGCTGATCTCGACGCCGTGCGGGCCGCGGTCGCGCGCGAGCGCCCGGCGCTGGTCTGGATCGAAACGCCGGGCAATCCGCTATGGAGCGTCAGCGACATTGCGGCCATCGCCGAGATCGCGCATGCGGCGGGGGCGCGGCTGGTGGTGGATTCCACGGTCGCGACGCCGGTCTTCACCCGCCCCCTCGGGCTTGGCGCCGATATCGTGATGCATTCGGCGTCCAAATATCTCAACGGGCATTCCGACGTGGTTGCCGGCGCGCTCGCCGTCGCCAGCGAAGACGAGTGGTGGGCGCGTATCGCGGCCCTGCGCACGCGGCATGGCATGATCCTCGGGCCGTTCGAGGCGTGGCTGCTCATGCGCGGCCTGCGCACGCTCGATGTCCGGGTGCGGGCGCAGTCCGCGAGCGCAGGCCTGCTCGCTGACCGGCTGACGCGCCACCCGGCGATCGCGCAGGTCCTCTATCCGGGCCTGCCGGAGCATCCCGGCCACGCCATCGCGGCGGCGCAGATGACGGGCTATGGCGCGATGCTGTCGATCCGCGTGCGGGACGGTGAAACGGCGGCGATCGCGACGGCCGCGCGCGTGCGCCTGTGGAAGCGGGCGACCTCGCTCGGCGGCGTCGAAAGCCTGATCGAGCATCGGGCCTCGGTCGAAGGTCCGGATTCCCCCTGCCCGCCCGACCTCCTGCGCCTCTCGGTCGGCCTCGAAGATGCCGACGACCTCTACGCGGACCTCGACGCCGCGCTGACGCACGCAAAGGCGCAGGGCCGCTAAGCGAAGCATCGCCCCGATCCGCTCATTTCCCGCGGACGCGGGAATCCACTTTGGTGGGGTGACGAGCGAAACAATGCTCTCGGCGCGGACCTGCTTTCGGCGAGCCCACCAGGCGATGGCCATCCAGCTACGCCGCTCACCCCGCGAGGTGCTTCTCGATCTCGTAGATCGGCTGCTTGGTGAGGTCCTTGTCGATCTCCGCGACGATGCGGCTCTTCACCTCGGCGTGGAAGGCGCGGCGCAATTCGGCGAGCGTGCGCGGCGGCGCGATGACGACCAGCGCCTTGACCTTGCGATCGCGGACGATGCGGTGCAGAGCGTCGGCGATGTCATGGGCGAAGCGCTGCTCCTCGAGTTCGTGCCAGTCGGTGTCCTCAACGGCGCTGCGGCGGGCGCCGACGCTCGCGAAGCTGCGGCCGGGCTGATCCGAGCCCTGGTCGCGCGTGGCCGGATTGAGGTCGTGCAGGACCCGCTCGGTCTTGAGATTGAGATATTTCTCATCCCCTTCGTTGCGCAGAAACAGGGCCTTGCGGCCGTCGCCGACAAACACGAACGCGTCGTGGGGGATGCTGATCTTCGCCATGACAACCTCGCAAGGGTCTGTCCCACTGGACCGGAACGCCCCCGTTCACATTAATCTGCATCAACAATTCGCTGCCGGCGCCAAAGTGCCGGAAAAATCTGTGCTTTCGCCGCTGGGCGGCGGGTGGACGAGCTGCAGCCAAGCGGAAATGCATGGTCCGAGCGCGCGGATCAGGCCGCGTGCCGACGCGCGTTCGGCGCGCCGGCGAAACCTTTGGTCCACATCGCCGACCGCGGCCGGCGTCAGTTGCGGCGATCCATCAGCCGGCGCGCGATGACCTGCGCCTGGATTTCCGCCGCGCCCTCGAAGATCGAGAGAATGCGCGCATCGCACAACAGGCGCGAGGCCTTGTATTCGAGCGCGAACCCGTTGCCGCCGTGAATCTGCAGGGCGTTGTCGGCCGCAGCCCATGCGACCCGGGCGGCGAGCAGCTTCGCCATGCCCGCCTCGAGGTCGCAGCGCTTGCCCTCGTCCTTCTCGCGCGCGGCGTGATAGGTGATCTGCCGCGCGATCATGATTTCCGCCGCCATCATCGCGATCTTGTCGGAAACGCGCGGGAAGCTGATGATCGGCTGGCCGAACTGGACGCGCGTCTCGGCATAGCGCAGCCCTTCCTCCATGGCCGCCTCGGCGACGCCGATCGCGCGCGCCGCGGTCTGGATGCGGGCCGCCTCGAAAGTCTGCATCAGCTGCTTGAAGCCCTGCCCCTCGACGCCGCCGAGCAGGTTCTCGGCCTTCACCTCGAAGCCGTCGAAGGCGATCTCGTATTCCTTCATCCCGCGATAGCCGAGCACCTCGATCTCGGTCCCCGACATGCCGGGCGCCGGGAACGGATTCTCGTCCGTGCCGCGCGGCTTTTCCGCGAGCAGCATGGACAGGCCCTGGTAGCCGGGATCCTTAGGGTTGGTCCGCACCAGGAGGGTCATGAGATCGGCGCGCACCGGATGGGTGATCCAGGTCTTGTTTCCGTAGACCTTGTAGACGTCGCCCTCGCGCACCGCCCGGGTTTTCAGCGAAGCGAGGTCGGACCCGGTGTTCGGCTCGGTGAACACCGCCGTCGGGAGAACCTCGCCGGTGGCGATCCTGGGCAGCCATTCGCGCTTCTGCTCGTCGGTGCCGCTGGCGAGAATGAGCTCCGCCGCGATTTCCGAACGGGTGCCGAGGCTGCCGACGCCGATATAGCCGCGCGACAGCTCCTCGGAGACGACGCACATCGACTCCTTGCCGAGCCCCAGGCCGCCATACTCTTCCGGCAGCGTCAGCCCGAACACCCCGAGCTCGGCGACATGTGCGATCGTCTCCATCGGGATGTAGCTGTTGGTGAGATGCCATTCATGCGCGTGCGGGATGACCTCGCTGTCGGCGAATTTGCGCATCTCGTCGCGGATCTGTTCGAGCGTCTCGTCCATGCCGCAGTCGCCGGGGGTTGCGGTGTGATGAGCGCTGATCAGCTCGGTCAGCCGGGCGCGATTGGCGGGCGTGTTGCCGGTCGTCGCGAGCGCTTCGAGCGCGGGACCAAGCCGCGCCGCCACGTCGGCCGTGTCGAGGCCGAGATCGATCGGCCGCACGAATTCGCCCTGGCTCATCGGGATGCCCCCGACCACCTGGGCCAAATATTCGCCGAGCCCGATGCGCACGACCAGTTCCTCGATCTGGTGGAAACGCCCCGTCTCGCTCATGCGCGCGGCATAGGCGGCGAGCTGCCGCACCGCCTCCACATAGGTTGCCAGCCAGGCAAGCCCATGCGTGGCGCGCTGCTCGCGGTCGAACAGGCGGGCCGCAATCCCCCCCTCCGCAGAGACGCGCGCCCGCACCTTGTAGATTGCATCGGCCAGGATCGTTTCGAGCGCCCCGGCGGCTTCATGAGCGACGCTGACGAGATCGGGAACCGTCTCCGCACGCAACGCAGCAATTGCCATGGAAATCTCCGAAAATAGCGGTTTCGCGCTGCCGCAAACGACCATTTCAATGCTCCGAAACCTAGCCCAAGGCAAGGCCGGACTGTCGTATTTGCGCGGATCCGCCTGCGCCGAAGGACCTTGCCAAGCCCGCAAGCATTGGCAAGGGATGACGATCGCCGATTGGACCTTGCCCGTGCGCTTATTGTTCAGCTGCCCCCGCATCGCCTATGACGCCTTCGACGCCTTCACCCGCGACGACGGGTGGGCGATCGCGAGTCACATCGCCCTGTCTTTGCTGATGTCCTTGTTCCCTTTCCTGATCTTCGTCACCGCGCTGACCGGGTTTCTCGGCACCCAGAACCTTGCCGACCAGGTCGCGCTGCTGCTGCTCGAAGCCTGGCCGCAGGAGGTGTCAGGCCCGATCGTCAGCGAGATCGAGAACGTGCTGACCACGTCGCATTCAGGCCTGTTGACGATCGGGGCGGCGCTCGCGCTCTATTTCTCGACGAACGGCATCGAGAGCCTGCGCATCGGGCTCAACCGCGCCTATGGCGTCGTCGAGATGCGCTCGTGGTGGCTCCTGCGCCTTGAATCGATCGCCTATGTGCTGGTCGCCGCGCTTGCGATGATCGCTCTGTCCTTCCTCGTCGTGCTCGCTCCGCTGATCCTGCGCACGGCGACGCGCTATTTTCCCGGACTGAGCCAATTGGAACCGACGCTGACCTTTCTGCGCTTTGGCGTCGCGACCGTCGTCCTCGTCATTGCGCTCGTGCTCATGCACAAATGGCTGCCGGCCGGCAAACGCTCGCTGTTGGACATCGCCCCGGGGATCGTCGTCACGCTCGCTATGTGGCTCATCACCGGCGTGCTGTTCGGACGCTATCTCGCGGAATTCGCAGGAACTTACGTCTCGATGTATGCCGGTCTTGCCTCGGCGATGATCGCGCTCGTGTTCTTGTACTGGACGGCGACGATCTTCATCTATGGCGGGGAGTTCAACGCGGTCATCGTCAATATGCGCCAGAAGCGCAAGGACGCAGACCAGCGATGAACATTGGCGTACGGTGTCGCGCGTCCTGCCGAGCGATGCGTTGCTGGCGACGCGCGTTTTCCCGGATCAGTTCGTCTCTCCCGGCGCCGTCGCCTCGATCGCAAGCGCGTGGATGCCGCCCGCAAGCTCTTCGGACAGCGCCTGATTGATCATGCGATGACGGTCGAGCCGGCTCTTTCCGGAAAACGCCGACGCGATGATGCTGACGCGAAAATGCGTCTCGCCGCCCTGACGCCAGCCGGCATGGCCTTCATGCCGATGCGATTCGTCGATTACCGTCAGACGCTCGGGAGTGAAAGCCTTCGTGAGCTTTTCTGCGATAGCATCGTCCATGCGCATGCCGAACCTCGTTTTGATGCGGACCACCCGTCCGTTTTCGCGATCCGCGGATCACGTTATCCGGGTCCTGTCAAGCTTGCGGGGAATGGCAAGAAGTCCACATAATGGCTTCCGATGAAGTTGGACTCACCCTTTTTCGATCGCATCCGCGTCAAGCCCGAGCGGGACCGCCGGGCGACGGGTTCGCCGCCATGCGAGTGGCCGGGCTGCCAGGGCTCGGCGACCCATCGCGCCCCCAAGGGCCGGACGCGCGAGCAGGAGTACTGGCGATTCTGTCTCGATCACGTGCGTGAGTACAACCAGTCCTACAACTTCTTCGACGGGATGAGCGCCGAAGCGGTGGAGCGCTTCCAGAAGGACGCGGTGACCGGTCACCGCCCGACCTGGAAACTCGGCCTCTCGGTCGCATCGCGTTTCAAGCGTTTGAAGCTTAACAGCTTCTTTTCCGACTCCGCCGATCCCTTCGCGTTCCAGCAGGAGTTCGGCAAGGGCCGCGCCCGGCGGGACGGCGCCCAGTCGCAAGGCGAGCGCCGCACGGTGCACAATGCCGAGCGCAAGGCGCTGCATACGATGGGCCTCGAGGAAGGCGCGAAACGGGCCGAGATCAAGGGTCGCTTCAAGGAGTTGGTCAAGCGGCATCATCCGGATGCGAATGGCGGCGACCGAGGGTCGGAAGACAAATTGCGCGAGATCATCGAGGCGTACAATTTTCTGAAATCGACGGGGCTGTGCTGATCTGCGGAGACGCCTTACCGGACTATTCCGGCGCGGGAACCGGCGTGGGCCCGGGCGGGTTCCGCCTTCAGCCGACAAGGATTTCCGGGCGGCCCGTGCGCAGCAGGATGTGCGTCCCTATATGAGGCTAATCCCCGTCCGCCGTTCCGGTCGAATGCTTTCGTGCCCCGAGCGCTGTGCTATTTTAGACGTGCGTAGTCTAGGCGCCTTGCATCCCGGAATGTCGGACGCCGCCCGTCAGGAGGTGCAATGAGCCCCGCAGCTGAACCCGTGGCCGGCCTGCCCGACATGAAGGTGTCGGTGCGCCAGCTGTTCGGCATCGACAGCGATTTGGAAGTGCCGGCCTATTCCGAGCCGGACGAGCATGTCCCGGATATCGACGCCGACTACCGGTTCGACCGGCCGACCACGCTCGCCATTCTCGCCGGCTTCGCCAGGAACCGGCGCGTGATGGTGACCGGCTATCACGGCACCGGCAAATCGACGCATATCGAGCAGATCGCGGCGCGCCTCAACTGGCCTTGCGTGCGGGTCAATCTGGACAGCCATATCAGCCGGATCGATCTGATCGGCAAGGACGCGATCGTGATCCACGAGGGCCAGCAGGTCACCGAGTTCCGCGACGGCATCCTGCCCTGGGCGCTGCAGCACAATGTCGCGCTCTGCTTCGACGAGTACGACGCCGGCCGTCCAGACGTCATGTTTGTGATCCAGCGCGTGCTCGAAGTCTCGGGCCGGCTCACGCTGCTCGACCAGAACAAGGTGATCAAGCCGCATCCGGCCTTCCGCCTGTTCGCCACCGCCAACACGGTTGGGCTGGGCGATACGAGCGGCCTTTATCACGGCACGCAGCAGATCAACCAGGGACAGATGGACCGGTGGTCGATCGTGACCACGCTCAACTATCTTCCGCATGACAATGAGGTGGAGATCGTCCTCGCCAAGGCGAAGCACTACCGCACCGAGCAGGGCCGCGACGTCGTGAATAAAATGGTCCGGCTCGCCGACCTGACCCGCAACGCCTTCATGAACGGCGACCTGTCGACCGTGATGAGCCCGCGCACGGTGATCACCTGGGCGGAAAACGCCGATATCTTCAAGGAGATCGGCTTCTCCTTCCGGGTGACCTTCCTGAATAAATGCGACGAGCTCGAACGTCCGCTGGTCGCCGAGTTCTACCAGCGGTGCTTCGGCCAGGAGCTTCCGGAATCTTCAGTCAATGTGGCGTTGAGCTGAGGCGGGAGCGGCCCGCCTCTCCCGCACCTGGAGAGAACTCGGCGAGCGAGCGGGCCGGGCGAGAAAACCTCTTCACGAAACATCCCGCCTCTCGCACGAGAGCATCATGGCCTCGAACTACAAGGGCAAGCCATCGGCGAAAGAAGGCCCGAACGAGCCGTTCAAACGGGCGGTGACGGGCTGCCTGCGCGCGATCGCGCGCAAGCCGGAAATCGAGGTCACCTTCGCCGCCGAGCGGCCCGGGATGGCCGGCAACAAAGCGCGGCTTCCCGAGCCGCCGCGCAAGCTCACGGACGATGATGCGGCGATCGTGCGCGGCCACGCCGACGCCATCGCGCTGCGCATGGCCTGTCACGACAAGGCCGTGCACCGCAAGCTCATGCCCGGCGGACAGCAGGCGCGCGCGGTGTTCGAGTCGGTTGAACAGGCGCGGGTCGAGGCGATCGGCGCCCGCCGGATGATCGGCGTCGCGCGCAATCTGAATTCGATGCTGGACGACCGCTTTCACCGCGGCCGCTATGACGAGATCACCGATCGCGCCGACGCGCCGATCGAGGATGCGCTCGCGATGATCGTGCGCGAGCGGTTGACCGGGCAGTCCCCGCCGCGCGCCGCGCGCAAGATCGTGGAGCTGTGGCAGCCCTGGATCGAAGGGCGGGCTGGCCGCGACCTCGACCGGCTCGGGAAGCTGATCGAGGATCAGCGCCGTTTCGGCGATGTCGTCCACGATTTGTTGGAAGCGCTCGACATGGCGGACGACCGCTCCAGCGCGGAGGATGACGAGGACAGCGAGTCGGGCAGCGACGATGAGCGCCAGGACGATCAGGGCAAGGACGGACAGTCGGCCGAGTCGGAGGACATGGAGCGCATGGCGGTCGAGCAGGCGGATGCGTCGTCTGACCAGACCCCCGACACCGCAACGGAAACGCTCGACGCCCCGTCCGCCGAAATGCCGGACGAGTCGGAGACCGGCGACTCCGAAAACGCCTCCGAGCCGTGGCGCCCGCGCCACCGGCCGAACGAACCGCGCGGCCCGCAATATCGGCCCTTCACCGTCAAGTTCGACGAGGTCATGGGCGCGGAGGAGCTGTGCGAGCCGGACGAGCTCGAGCGCCTACGCGGCTATCTCGACAAGCAGCTCGCCAATCTGCAGGGCGTGGTCGCGCGTCTCGCCAACCGGCTGCAGCGCCGCCTGATGGCGCAGCAGAACCGCGCCTGGGAGTTCGACCTCGAGGAAGGGCAGCTCGACCCGGCGCGGCTTGCGCGGATCATCGTCGATCCGCTGCATCCCTTGTCGTTCAAGCGCGAGAAGGACACCAATTTCCGCGACACGGTGGTCACGCTCCTGATCGACAATTCAGGCTCGATGCGCGGCCGCCCGATCACGGTCGCGGCCACCTGCGCCGACATTCTCGCGCGCACGCTCGAGCGGTGCGGCGTCAAGGTGGAGATTCTCGGCTTCACCACGCGGGCGTGGAAGGGCGGCCAGTCGCGCGAATCCTGGCTCGCCGCGGGGAAGCCGGCCAATCCGGGCCGGCTCAACGACCTGCGCCACATCATCTACAAGTCCGCCGATGCGCCGTGGCGCCGCGCGCGCAAGAATCTCGGGCTGATGATGCGCGAGGGCCTGCTCAAGGAGAACATCGACGGCGAAGCGCTCGATTGGGCGCACAAGCGCGTGCTCGGCCGCACGGAGGCGCGAAAAATCCTCATGATGATTTCCGACGGCGCCCCGGTCGACGATTCGACCCTTTCGGTGAATTCCGGTAACTACCTCGAACGCCACCTGCGCTTCGTGATCGAGGACATCGAGCAGCGTTCGCCGGTGGAGCTGATCGCGATCGGCATCGGCCATGACGTCACGCGCTATTACCGACGCGCGGTCACCATCGTCGATGCGGAGGAACTGGGGGGCGCGATGACCGACAAATTGGCCGAGCTTTTCAATGAGCAGGCCGCCGAGCCGGGCCGCCCGATCCGCCGACGGCTCAACGCGTGATCCTTCGGCGTCTCTCCAAAGGGAGATGGCCGGCGCGGCGGGCCGTGCTCGGCTTTGTTGCGGCGGCTGGCCTGGTCGCTCCGCTGCTCACAATGGCGGAGCCGGTCCTCGCGCCCGATCGTGGCGTGTCCATCGAGGTCCGGGCGCGCGCGATCGACGCGTTCAAGACGAACGAGCCGGAGCTGCGGCAGTTCGGCCGGATCGAGTTCCGCGGCGGACTCGAACTGACATCGTCGTCCCGGGAGTTCGGCGGGCTCTCGGGCCTGCGCATGGGGCGCGATGGCGCACAATTCGTTGCGATCACCGACAAGGGCAATTGGTTCACTGGACGCATTGTCTATGCGGGCGCGCGGCCGGCCGGCATCGCCGACGCCGCGATCGCGCCCATGCTCGACGCCGGGGGGCAGCGGCTCGCGGCGCGCGGCTGGTACGACACCGAAGGGATCGCCGATGACGGCCAGGGCAAGCTCTATGTCGGCATCGAACGGGTCAACCGCATCGTAAAGTTCGATTTTGCCCGCCAGGGCGTGCTGGCGCGGGCAGAGCCGGTCCGAACCTCCCCCGCGGTGCAGACCCTGCCCAATAATCGCGGGATCGAGGCTTTGGCGTTCGTGCCAAAGGGGATGCCATTGGCGGGCACGTTGATCGCCTTCTCAGAACGCGGCCTCGACAGCGCCGGCAATACGCGCGGGTTCCTGATCGGCGGGCCGGCGCCCGGCGGCTTCGTCGTCCGCCGCACCGACGATTTCGACATCAGCGACTGCGCGCTGCTGCCCTCGGGCGACCTGTTATTGCTCGAACGCCGCTTTTCCTGGGCGAGCGGCGTCGCCATCCGCCTGCGCCGTATCGCGCTTTCGTCGCTGGCGCCAGGCGCGCTGGCCGACGGTTCGATTCTTCTGTTCGCCGACATGGGTTTTCAGGTCGACAATATGGAGGCGCTCGCCGCGCACCGGACCGCGCAGGGCGAGACCGTGCTGACGCTTCTTTCCGACGACAATTTCTCGTCCTTGCAACGCACCCTGCTCCTGCAGTTCACGCTGCTCGATGAGTAGAAAAAAGGCGCCGGTTTCCCGGCGCCTTGCATCTCCTAAACGAATGTTTAGTGCGAACCGCTTACGCGGCCTCCGCCTCGACTTCGTCCGCCGGCTTCAGGCCGCGGCGCGGACCCTTCGCAAGCGCACCCTCGATCTCCTTCACCGCCTCGGTGTCGGTGATCCGCTGCACTGCCGAAATTTCCCGCGCCAGACGGTCGAGCGCGGCCTCGTAGAGCTGACGCTCGCTGTAGGACTGCTCGGGCTGGCTGTCCGACCGGTAGAGGTCGCGCACGACCTCGGCGATCGCAACGATATTGCCAGAATTGATCTTCGCCTCGTACTCCTGCGCCCGCCGCGACCACATGGTCCGCTTGATCCGGGCACGGCCCTTGAGGGTTTCCAGCGCCCGCTTGACGATCGGCGGTTCGGCGAGCTTGCGCATCCCGACCACCGTGATCTTGGCCGTCGGCACCCGCAACGTCATCTTGTCCTTGACGAAATTGATGACGAACAGCTCTAGCTTGTGTCCTGCGACCTCCTGTTCTTCGATCGTCACAATCTGCCCGACGCCATGCGCCGGATAGACGATGAACTCGCCGGTCTTAAAGCCTTGCCGTTGGGTCGTCTTTTTGTTGATCATTCCGTGAGTTGCTCCTTCGCTCTCCGGACTAAGCCCGTGTTGTTCCGGCCGGGATCGGACAGCAGTTTTCGAGGGTTTCGTCGCTGCTTTGGCGGCCCGAACCGGAGACTTGGTCGAGCGAGACGGCGACTTCGAGCGCCGAGCCGCGGGTTTCGTCACACGGGCGGCCGCCTTGCCCACAACCGCGCCACGCCGCGCACGCGTCGCTTTCGCGGTTCCCCGACGACCGACCGAAGGTGCTTTGGATGCAATCTTCTTAGGCTTTGACTTATGACGCGTTTTTGCTGCCACTGTCCTTGCGTGCTCTCCCGCGGAAAGTCACGCCTCCATGTCTGGCGGTTGCTCAGAAACGCCCCGAAAAAATATGCTCCCGGGCGGGAGCGGCGACGGAGCGGGCTTCATTAGTGTGTCTCTTATGTATCACATCCCGGCGAAAATTCCAAGGCTCGCGGCGCGGTAAAATTAGCCGCAATGGGTGCAACCATATTAATTTTTCGTGAGAATCCCGCGCTCGCGGCTGCGAGCTGAAAGCTCAATCGCCGACGCCTGGCTTGGGCGAAAACTGTTGTAGCTTGTCCTTGACTCCGTCCCAATCCTTGGCGTCGGGCGGCTGTTCGCGTTTGACCGTGATATTCGGCCAGGCTTTCGCATATTCGGTATTGAGCTTGAGCCATTCTTCGAGTCCGGGCTCGGTATCGGGCTTGATGGCCTCGGCCGGGCACTCGGGCTCGCACACGCCGCAATCGATACACTCGTCCGGGTGGATGACGAGCATGTTCTCGCCTTCATAGAAACAGTCGACCGGACACACCTCGACACAGTCCATGTACTTGCACTTGATGCAGTTTTCGGTGACGACATAAGTCATGCGAGGCTCCGGCCAGGCGAACGGCCCATTGCTGAAGGGTGCCTAGCGCATCGCTCATCGCTGCGCAACAAAGCAAGTGAAGCAGTCGCGGCGGGCGCCCGGCGGCCCGCGCTTTTCCCGCCCTTAGACGCCTTCGCCGCCGGTGAAACGATCAATCTTGCGCCGGTCGCGCTTGGTCGGGCGGCGCGGACTTGCGGGGCCGAATTCCGGCGCGGACTGCTTGACCGCCGGGACGGAAAGAAGCTGCTCCTCGTAAAGGACGCGCGCGGCCTCAGCCGGACCTCGCCGCAGCGCAAAACCGAGCACCTTGAGCACCCGCACATGCGTGTCCAGGGCCACGGTAATCACATCGCCTAACTTGACATTTCGACTTGGCGCATCGACCCGCGCGCCATTGAGCCGGACATGGCCCGAAGCGGCGAGCGAGGCGGCGGCGCTGCGGGTCCGGGCGAGCCGCGCGTGCCACAGCCATTTGTCGATTCGCTGCCGATCGATGGCCAAGGCGGAGGACGGCTCAGCGCCGTTCCTTGGCGTTCGCTTCGAGTTGCGCCTTCAGCGCGGCAAGCTTGGCGAAGGGCGAGTTCGGATCGGGAGCCTTGTCCTGCCATTCGCGCCTTTGTTCGCGGAAACGCGGGCGCGGCTTCTCATCGCGCTTTCCGGCTTCGTGCCGCGGGACGTCGGGGCGATCGGTCCGGCTCGACCGGTCCTGGCCGCGATGCTGGCGGCCGCGGTGCTGGGGCCGATCGGCCTTCGGCTCGGCAACCGATTGCGCAGGATCGGGCGGCGGGGCGGGCGTCTCGCCCGCGGCTGCCTGCGCCGGCGGCTTGCCGGGCGCCCGTCGCCCTTGGCGCTGGTGCCGTTTGGGGCCGCGGCGCTCGTCGTGACGGGTAGGACGCCAGATTTCGATGAATTGCAGCTCGTCGGGCGAAGCCGCCGTTGAATCAGCCGCTGCGTCCGGCCCGGCCTCTGCGGGCGATTCCGCAGTCGCGGGTTCCTCCCCGGCCTCGGCGGCCGATTCGGCAGTCGCGGGTTCCTCCCCGGCCTCGGCGGCCGATTCGGCAGTCGCGGTTTCCGGCGCGGCCAGCTCGGCCTCGGACGGCTCTGATTCGGCGAACTCAGGCGCCGGCGCAAGCTCGGGCTCCGAGATATCCGATGCGGCGACTTCAGACCCGGCGGAGTCCGCCGAGGCGAGCTCTGCGCCCGGCGCGCTCGCCTCCTCGGACGCCACGGCAGGCTCCGGCGCTGACGGGCTGCCTTCATCCTGTGCGAGCGGAGCAAGCTCGGCGGCGGGCTCCGGCGCGCTGTCGGGCGTCTCCTCCGAGGATGATTTGAAGTCGACGGGCGGCGCGGCCGCGTCGGGAACGGCAGGCTGCGCGCCGTCATCGCCTTCAGCGACTGCGGCGTCTGCGGCGAGGATGTCGGCATCCGGCGTGATCGAGCCGGCCGGTTCGGCCGCTGCGGCTTCGGCGGCGGCGTCAGGCAAGGCCGACGCCTCCGCTTCGGGCGCGGCAGCAGTCTCAGCGGGCGGCTTCGGCCGCTTTTCCATGCGATATCCGAGCGCGCGCATGATCGAGGCGAAGTCCTCGCCCGACGAGCCGGTCAGGGAGGTCATCGCCTGCGTGACTGTGAAGCCCGTCCCGTCGAATGCGCCGGCGGGCTTGTTGCCCGGAGATTCCGGCCGCCAGCTCAGCGCGGGCCGGATGAGGTCGGCCAGCCGTTCGAGAATGTCGACCCGCACCGCGCGTTCGCCGCAGGCGCGATACCCGATGGTGCGATAGAAGGCCCGGGAAACGCTCTTGTCGACCGGAAACGAGGTGCGCCCGCTTGACGCCAGGCGCTGCAGATCGTCGAGCCCGGCGATTTCGGCTTCGCCGTGCTTGAGCACCCAAAGCTCCGCCGCCAGGGCGCGGGGCGCCGGCTTGAGCAGAGCCGGAACATAGATGTGATAGGCGCCGAACCGGACGCCATGCTTGCGCAAGGTCGCGCGCTGCGCCTGCTCGAGCCCCTTCATATCGTCGGCCACGCGATGGCGTTCGAGCACGCCGAGCGCTTCGACGATCTGGAAGGCGATGCCGCGGGCAATGCCGGTGACGTCGTCGGCGGCGCCGAGCACGAACAGCGGCGCCAGCACCCGTTCGATATGCGTGCGCGTCCACAGATCGAGGCGCGTCTGCACATGCTCCAACGCGGCGCCGGTGAGGTGTTCGTCGGCGAGAATGCGCACGCGCGGGCGCATGATGTTTTCGCCGGCGAGAAGCTTCGCCACCGGCTCGCCCATCCAGCGGATAAGTCCGTTCGAGGCGAGCACGAATTGCGAATCGGGCGCGTGCGACAGGCGCGTCGCGCGCGCTTCGATCTCGCCGGCGAGCGCGCGTTGCGCGGCCGCCGAGAGCGCCTTGGCGTCGGAACCGCCCGAGGTGGCGTCGGGCGCGAAGCGGAAGCCGTCGAGCCGGCCGATCACATGCCCCTCGACCACGACCTCGCCCGTCTTCGTGATTTCCGTTTCCAGCATCGTGTTTTCTCGCATCCGCCGCATCAACACGCTGGTGCGGCGATCGATGAACCGTTCGGCCAGCTTTTCGTGCAAGGCATCGGAAAGCTTGTCCTCTACAGCGCGGGTGACGCCTTGCCAATGTTCGGGATCGTCGAGCCAATCCGGCCTGTTCGCCGCGAATGTCCAGGTTCTGATATGCGCGATACGATTGGAGAGCGTGTCAATATCGCCATCGGCATGATCGGCGAAGGCGACCTGCCGGGCGAACCAGTCGACCGATATCCTACCCTCGCGCATCAAGAAACCAAAGAGGGTGACGGCGAGTTCGGCGTGCGCGGAGGGCGAGATCTTCCGGTAGTCGGGAACCTGGCACACGTCCCACAAGCGTTCGATCGCGTTGCGCGACTTGGCCATGTCGCGCACCGCGTCGTCGCGTCCGGCATGTTCGAGCACGAGGATGTCTTCGGCGATCGGCGCGCGGGTGAGCCCGAGCTGGGTCGGCGTCGCGGCCAATGACGCCGCGAGCGCGCCGAGCGAGGCGAAATCGAGATCCGTATTGCGCCATTGCAGGACTTTGACCGACTCGAAGGAGTGGCTCTCGAGCGCCTGCACCAGTTCGGGTTCGAAGGGCGCACAACGGCCGGTCGTGCCGAAGGTTCCGTCACGCGTTGCGCGCCCGGCGCGGCCGGCGATCTGCGCGAACTCCGCCGGGGTCAGCCGCCGGTATTGGTAGCCGTCGAACTTGCGCTCGGATGCAAACGCCACATGATCGACGTCGAGATTGAGGCCCATGCCGATCGCGTCGGTCGCGACCAGATAGTCGACATCGCCCGACTGGTACAGCGCGACCTGTGCGTTGCGCGTGCGCGGCGACAGCGCGCCGAGCACAACCGCGGCGCCGCCGCGCTGCCGGCGGATCAATTCGGCGATCGCGTAGACTTCCTCGGCCGAGAAGGCGACGATCGCCGTGCGGCGCGGCTGGCGGGAAATCTTCTTCTCGCCGGCGAAGGTGAGCTGGGAGAGACGCGGCCGGCTGATCGTGTTGGCGCCCGGCAGAAGCTTCTCGACCATCGGCCGCAGCGTCGCCGCGCCCAGCACCAGCGTTTCCTCGCGACCGCGCCGGTTGAGCATGCGATCGGTAAAGACGTGGCCGCGCTCGAGATCGGCCCCGAGCTGCGCCTCGTCAACGGCGACGAACGCGACGTCGAGATCGCGCGGCATCGCTTCGACGGTCGAAACCCAGTAGCGCGGGTTGGCGGGCTTGATCTTCTCTTCGCCGGTGATCAGCGCGACCGCGTCCCCGCCCGCGCGCTCGACGATCTTGTTGTAGACCTCGCGCGCTAGGAGCCGCAGCGGCAAGCCGATGATCCCCGACGAATGACCGAGCATGCGCTCGATCGCTAGATGGGTCTTGCCGGTATTGGTCGGCCCAAGAACAGCGGTGACGCCGTGTCCGCGGGCGCGGGCATCGCGACTGGTTGAAGACGAAAACGAAATCGGCATCGCGTCTCTGCGGGAAAGGGTGGCCACTTGTAGAGCATTTTCCGACGAGGTGTGAATCGTTCGGCGGAAAATGCGAGTCGAACCGCCCGGGAAGCGCCCCGGGGCGCCCGATCCTCCCGGATCGTCCCACCTGCACGCTCACGCAGCTACACGCGCACGCAGCCGCCGGGACGGTTGATGATCGCTTTGCGAGCCTGCCCCCCCCCGGGCCGTACCATGAGGAGGGGGCTACTGTCTCACCATGCAACGAATCGGCGGCGGTTTCTGTTCGCTGTTAACAGCGGGAACGAGTCTCGAACGAATCGCGCCCGAATCGCTGACTCGCACGAGTAGAGATTCGTTCACGGCTATATGTAGCGGGTCGCCATGTGCGGCGCGCCAAATCTGCTTCCGCCTGGCGCCGGGTGCACGCACCGTCTCGACGAAAACCTTAACGCCGCGCGCCTGCGTGTCACTGCACGCGCGCGCTCGTCGGAGTAGTGCGGGCGGCGTTCGGAACCGAGACGAATTGGGTCGCTTCGAGAACACCGAGGCCGAACGGCGTGGGCAGCAGGAACTTGTAGGGCACGACCACGCGGGTTCCGGCGATCGGCGCGAGCCAGATTTCCGCGTCGCGCAGGCCTTTGAGATAGACGATCGACGAACGATGCGGAACATAACCGGAAATCGGGACGAACTGGACGGCGCAGACCGTGACCGGACCTTCATAGCCGCGGCCGGAGCGCACCGCCTCGAAGCGCTTGAAGGAAAGCTTCAGGTCATAGCGCATGCGGCCGTCGAAAATCGCGATGCTGCGATTGCAGGTCTCGGCCGAGACGGGATCGCCGTTCGCGACGCGGATCAGGGCCGCCGTCATCGGGTCCACGACCCCGCGACGATGCTGCTCCGGCACCGGGATGCGGTCGGGATGAACCGGCGTCGGCGGATCGATCGCGACGTCCTTGACCGCGCCGTTCTGCAACACGATGCGCAGATCCTCCGACTTCTGATCGGCGGCGATGTTCGATGCGTAAGTCGAGGGAAAAAGACTGCCGTTCCGGACCAGGCCGCGCGCGGCGCTCGATCCCTGGCCGCTCGCGAACAGGCGCACGAGGCCGGTCGTCATCCCGCTCGCCGCCGCCGTGTATTGGCCGCTGGCGATGTCGATCACCCAGGCGCCGCGGCCGATCGGTATCCCGCCGAGCGTCGCCACATAGCGCGCGTCGAGCTTGCCCTGCGCGGCGGCCGGGGTCGCGCCGAAACCGCCGGCGAGAAGCGCGCCGATCAAAAACGGAAGGGTTCGCGTGGCGACTCGCGCTGGCGTCACGTTGCTCGGCTCCCCCGCTCAAGCGATGCAGATCGCAGCCCCGGGATTTTTGTCGACGCTGATTAAGTCGTTAATATGAATTCAACCTTTCTTCCGGTCGGACCACCGAAAGCGGCGGAAATCCAACCGGGAGCGTTGCGAGACAGCCCCCGAACGGGCCCCGAGCGGGGCCCGAGCGGGTTGACGGGTTGACGCCCCCGCGGCGGCTTACTATACGTCCGCCTCCCATTCAGTTCTGTCGGCGCCGGTCGCGGAACGCGCGATGGCGCCAAGCCTGTCGAGGTTTCCATGTCACGACGATGCGAATTGACCGGAAAAGGGGCGCTCGTCGGCCACAAGGTCAGCCATTCGAACATCAAGACCAAGCGGCGGTTTCTCCCCAATCTGGTCCATGTCACGCTGCGCTCCGACGCGCTCGGCCGCGCGGTGCGCTTGCGCATTTCCGCCAACGCGCTGAAAAGCGTCGACCATCGCGGCGGCCTCGACGCTTTCCTCGTGAAGGCGCACGATGACGAATTATCGCCGCGCGCGCTGCTGCTCAAGCGCCAGATCGTCAAGAAGCTTGTCGTGGCGGCGTAAGCCCGGCCACGCCGCCTACCGGCTCGCCGATCCGCTCGCCCGGACATCCGCCTTGACGTAGCGCGTCACGCCGTCGGCGATCGCGCATGACAATGCGATGGTGAGGCGAAACGCCGTCAAGGATTCTTCGACGATCGAAGCCGCGTCCGCCTCGCTCGCCGCGCGGGAGAGCGCCGCGCGATAGCCGGCCTTGTAGCCTTCCAGATCGGCGATGCGAGGGAAATCGTACAATGTCAGCGCCGCGGGCTGCAGCCCGAGCGAGCGGGCGAGCAATTTGCGCAGCACCTGCCCGCCGCTGAGATCGCCGAGATAGCGGGTATAGGCATGCCCGATCAGGCGGACCGGATCGGCGTCGGTTATTTCCGCAATGCGGAGCGCGTATTCCTCGCCCTCGGGCAGGAGCGCGAGGCGATCGATATCGGCTCCGAGCGCGGCGAGGTCGTGCTCGATCGCCTGCGCCCGGTAGAGCTCCGGGAGCACGATCAGCCGAACCCCCGGCATGGGACGATGGGCTTCGAGCCCGCGCTCGAGCGCGCAATAGACCGGCAGCAGGTTGCGCAACAGCGTGGCATAGGCGAGCCGCGTCGCCTCGCCGCGCAAGATATCGGCGATGACGCCCGTGCGCTCGGCACGGGCGTGCAATGCGCGCGTCGCGTCGCGCAGGTCGTCGGCAAGGGTCATCGGCATGTCCAAGATGGCGAGTGCACGCTCTTCGAACCCTGTTCGCCTGTCCCCTCGACAGACGTTTGGACGAGTCGCGCCATCGGCGAAGGTCGTGGGTGGTCGTACGCGCCCGATCTAACCATGGACGGCGCGGCCTCGCAAACACACCGGACGGAGGCCGGCGGGCAAGGCGGTCGGAACGTTCCATCCCGGGGCCCGCTTAATAATGGCCAACGCGCCTCCTATATCAATCATCGCTCGTCGCTGCGTGTTCCGGGAAAACGGTCGTGGACAGGTCCGTGCGCTTTCTCCTGCTTGCCGTTCTGTTCGTGCTTGGCGTGATGGTCGCCCAGCCCTATGTCCAGCAACGATTCTTTTCGGCCACCACCCCGCGCGCGATCGAACCGCGCGGCGGACTGGCCGATTGGGAAAAGACCGCGATCGATATTTTCAATCGGGCGGCGCCGTCGGTGGTGCACGTGGCCGGCCAGGCCGGCGGCGGCGACTTTTCCGCCGCGGAGGGCGACGAGCAGGGAGCGCAGACGGGAACGGGGTTCGTCTGGGACGCCGCCGGTCATATCGTGACCAACGCCCATGTCGTGCAGGGAGCGAACGCCATCGCGGTGCGCCTTGCGAACGGCCAGGTCGTGCGCGCACAGATCCGCGGCGTCGCGCCGAATTACGACCTGGCGGTCTTGCAGCTGTCCGGCGTGCGTTCGCCGCCGCCGCCGATCCCGATCGGGACATCGGCCAATCTGCAGGTCGGTCAGGCGGTGTTCGCGATCGGCAACCCGTTCGGCCTCGACCAGTCGCTCACCACCGGGGTGATCAGCGCGCTCAAGCGCCGCCTTCCGACCGCCGCCGGGCGCGAGATCAGCAACGTCATCCAGACCGATGCGGCGATCAATCCGGGCAATTCGGGCGGGCCGCTGCTCGATTCGGCGGGACGGCTGATCGGCGTCAACACCGCGATCTTTTCCCCCTCAGGCTCGAATGCGGGAATCGGATTCGCCGTTCCCGTGGACACGGTGAACCGGGTGGCGCCCGATCTCATCCGCAACGGCCGGGTGCCGACGCCCGGCCTCGGCATCGTGTCCGCGTCCGAATCGGTGGCGACCCGTCTCGGCGTCGAAGGCGTGATCGTCATGCGCACGGTCCCCGACTCGCCGGCCGATCGCGCGGGATTGCGCGGGATCGATCGTTCGAGCGGCGCGCTCGGCGACGTCATCATCGCCGTGAACGGCAATGTGGTCCAACGGCTCGCCGACCTGACCGAGCAGCTCGAGCTGATCGGGGTCGGCCAGGCGGTCGAACTGACCGTCAAGCGCGGCAGCGGCACCTCGACGGTGTCCGCGGTGGTGGCCGATATCGGCGCTGCGCGGTGACGCGTGCTCTCACGGGACGGTGAGGTGTGATCTGCCGCACAGTCGGGCCTGACCATTGCGGCGATGATCCGCGCGTCGGACTGCTCCGACAGCCGAGCGCAGGAGCGATCGCCATGACGAGCCAGAACGAGACCATTCCGGCGATCGAGACCGTCGTGAGCGAGCTGTGGCGGAGCTTTTTCGGCGCCACCTTCGCGGCGCTGCGCGGCACGCTGCGCCGGTCCGGCGCTTAATCACCGGGCCGGCCGCACCACGCTCTCCGCTCCTCCGTTGGGGAGAGGAGACATCCGATCTGAACCGGACAGTCGTGGGAAGACCGGCCCGATCGATCGCTGCCGGACGCTCCGTCTCACACCCTGATTTCGCCGAGATTGACGCTCTCGCCGAGCCGCGCCTCGACCACTTTGGTCGGCTTGCCCTCGACCTCGATCTCGAGCGTGAGCCCGCCGGAATGCGCGGCCAGGCGGTCGAACTTGAAGTCGCCGAACGCATCGCTGCGCGCGTCATTGAGCCAGACGCCGTCTTTCAGGAGCCGCACGCGCGCCCCCTCGACGCATTCGACCACGCCGTCGATCTCGGTCGAGATCGTGCCGCCGACGAAGCACGTCAGATAGCGCCAGAGATTGCGGTAATAGACGCGCGGCTTCGTGCCGAGCTGGGGCTTCAGCACTTCGAGGCCCTGGTCCTCGACCATCGCCGCGAGTTCCTCGTCCTCGACGCAGACCGCGCGCATGGCCCCGGTCGGACACGACAGTTCGCCCCGCGTCTGCGTCCAGCCCTGGTCGATCAGGTGCGCGTCGAACGGCCAGGACTGCGGAAGCTTCAGCTCCTCGTTCCACCAGATATTGCCATAGGGGCAGGACTCGGCGAGGTCCTTGCGCCCCTTCGCCTTGTCCGGGTCGATGATGACGATGCCGTCGTCGCGCTTGATCACGGCGCCCTCGCCTTTGGCGACGCACGGGGCGTTGTCGCAGTGATTGCACATCACCGGGACATAGGCGATGTCGATCATCGGCGCCTGGCCCCGCTCCTTCTGCAGAATGTCGATCCAGCGATGGCCGTGCTTCGGCATCGGCGCCGCATAGCCGGGAAACTCATTGCCGATATATTCGTCCATAATTGCGAGCGTGCAGTTCTGGCAGTTCGTGCACTCGGCGACATCGATGATCATGGTCCATTTTTTCATCGTCGAACTCCTCAGAAGCCTGTGCGATTGCGGTGGCGTCGCGCCGGGGTTAACGCCGGCGCGTTTCCCCGTCGCGTCTTTGATTGCTTCGCTCGCGAACGCCCACCCGTCGCGCTTCCGCGCGACTCCCTCCCCGCGAGCGGGGGAGGGATGGGGAGGGGGCCACGTCCTTGAGGCATGACGGTAAGCGGCAGCATCAATGGTGGCTTGCCTCGCGATAGGCTTCGGACATGTGCTCGATCTTGCCGTCCCACAGTTCGATTTCGACCAGCGCCTGCGAGCCCGCGAGCGCGTGCGTCGACTTGGTCTGCGACTTGTGCGGCATCAAGAGATTGACGGTGCCGCCGCGGTCGATCGACT
>CAYGZV010000008.1:0-16102 GCA_964354425.1 uncultured Rhodoplanes sp.
GCGATCAGCGCCGAGGAGTCGATCACCATCAGTCGAACAGGCCCTGCTCGTTGTATCCGAGGATTTCGTCGTCGCTCCGGTCGTCGAGCACGGGGAGGCGGCTGACGCGCGCAACGATTTCCTCAATGCCGCGCCTGAACGCTTCGTAATCCTGCCGGGCAGGCTTGCGCCGCTCGCGCTCGACCTCCTTGCGCAGGACGTCGGTCAGGACCTCGGTGATGCCCTGCTTGCGCCGGCGGGCAAGCTCGCGGGCAAGCCGCTCCGTCTCCGGGTTCTTGATGTTGAGCGCCATCGCACCGCTCCTTAGGCGTTCTTCCCTCTTTATATATTTCTTCCTTCTTCAATCGGCAATGACGCCGTTCCGCGCGGATCATTTACCGTCCGACGGCATGCCGTCATTGTTCCTCCCATATTCCGGCCTTTGTGACGCGGAGGCCATTGGCGCGGAGGAGCGCGTCGAGTACATCATTGGGCAAAGGCCTCTTTCGGAATCGTCGGCGCGACTGCGGCCGGCGCTCGAATGCTCCTGTTCCGAAGGAGCATGACCGGCCCGAACGGCGCGACGCCCCTCGGGGCAGTGAACCCGATGGGCAGAAACTGCGTATAATGGATCGTTGAAGCGGGGCGCTGCCCCTGGATCGAGCGGGACGGGAACGTGGACGGACAGCACGAGAGGGAAAGCGAGCCCGAGTCGCGCAAGGCGCGCATCAAGCGCATTCTGCTCGACCTCGACTCGCGGCTCGATTTCGCGATGTTCCAGGCCGGGCACTGGGCGCGCGAGCTGTTCGAGCGGTTTGTCGTCTTCATGGACCGCTTTCATATCGCCGGCTGGCGGCGCTGGCTTCTCGTCGAGCCCGTCTCGGAAGGGCTGACGCTCGGGGTCGTCGGGGCCGTGCTGATGCTCGCGCTCGCGATCCCCGCCTTCCGCGAGACCTCCGACGACGACTGGCTGAAGAAGTCCGAGCTCGCCGTCGTCTTCCTCGACCGCTACGGCAACGAGGTCGGCACCCGCGGGGTCAAGCAGAACGACTCGATTCCCCTCCAGGAATTTCCCGATCACTTGATCAAGGCGGTGCTCGCGACCGAGGACCGCCGCTTCTACGAGCATTTCGGCATCGACGTGCCGGGCACATTCCGCGCCCTCATCACCAATGCGAAGGCGGGCGGCGTGGTGCAGGGAGGCTCATCGCTCAGCCAGCAGCTCGCGAAGAACCTGTTCCTCTCGAACGAGCGCACGATCGAGCGCAAGGTGAAGGAGGCGTTCCTCGCGGTCTGGCTGGAGACGCGCCTCACCAAGAACGAGATCCTCAAGCTCTATCTCGACCGCGCCTATATGGGCGGCGGCACCTTCGGGGTAGACGCCGCCGCGCAATATTATTTCGGCAAGTCGGCCCGCGATGTGAGCATGCCCGAGTCGGCCATGCTGGCCGGCCTGTTCAAGGCGCCCGGACGCTTCGCCCCCCATATCAATCTGCCGGCCGCGCGCGCCCGCGCCAATGTCGTGCTGGATAACCTGGTCGAAGCCGGGTTCATGACCGAGGGCCAGGTGTTCGGCGCGCGGCGCAACCCGGCCAAGACCATCGACCGGCGCGACGAGTCGGCGCCCAACTACTATCTCGACTGGGCGTTCGAGGAGATGCGCAAGCTCGCCGACACGCTGCCGAGGTCGATCACGGAACGCTCTTTCGTGGTGCGGACGGCGCTCGACACCGGCCTCCAGCAGGCGGCCGAGAAGGCGGTCGACGACGCGATCCGCCAATACGGCCGCGACTACCGCGCGCGTCAGGCGGCGCTGGTGGTGGCCGATCTTGAAGGCGCGGTCCGCGCCATTGTGGGCGGCGCCGACTACAGCGAGAGCCAGTTCAATCGCGCGACCGACGCGCTGCGCCAGCCGGGCTCCTCGTTCAAGCCCTATGTCTACGCCGCGGCATTGATGAACGGGTTCAACGTCAATTCGAAGGTGGTCGACGGACCGGTCTGCGTCGGCAACTGGTGCCCGAAGAACTATTCCGGCGGCTATTCGGGCTCGATGAGCCTGACCGCGGCGCTCACGCGCTCGATCAACACCATCGCGGTGAAGCTCTCGATCGCGATCGGGAAGGGCAATGCCCGGATCGGGCGCGGCAAGATCGTTGCGCTCGCGCGGGCGATGGGCCTGCGCACGCCGCTCCTCGACACGCCGTCCCTGCCGATCGGGGCGGGAGAGGTGACCGTGCTCGACCACACCATCGCCTATGCCGCCTTCCCCAATGGCGGCAAGGCGGTGCCGGCGCATGCGGTTCTCGAAGTGCGGACCGGGACCGGCGAGACGATCTGGCGGTTCGACCGCGACGGCAAGAAGCCGACGCAGGTGATGCCGCCGCAGGTCGCCTCCGACATGAACATGATGATGAGCAAGGTGGTCGAGGAAGGCACGGCGCGGCGCGCGATCCTTAACGGGATCAAGGCGGCGGGAAAGACCGGGACGACAAACGCTTATCGCGACGCCTGGTTCGTCGGCTATACGGGCAATTTCGTGGGCGGCGTGTGGTTCGGCAACGACGATTACACCCCCCTCAACCGCATGACCGGCGGTTCCGTGCCGGCCATGACCTGGCACGCGGTGATGGAATACGCCCATCAGGGGGTGGAGCTGCGCAACATACCCGGCCTGCCGCCGAACCCGGCGACGACCGGTCCGCGCATGGCCGAGACCAAGGACGATGTTCCACGCCCCGCCATGCTGTCTAGTCGCGGCGTCCAGGCGCTCTCGCGCATCGAGCGGCTGTTCGACGAGGCGGCGCGCGCGCCCGCTCCCGCCGCTGCGCGCGCGCAGCAGCAGTCGGAGGCGCAAGGGCTCGCGCCGGGCGGCGCCAGCGCGGCCGCCGGCGAGGCGCTCCGCGCCGCGAAGGCCAGGAATTGACGGCATGCGCCCGGCTGCGGGACCCTTCCGCCGCGCAACCCGTTTCTGTGATCGGATGTCACCGTGCGGCTCTTGATCGGCACGTTGTTTGCTCTGCTTGTGGCGGCGGCGATCGGCCTCGGATCGACCTGGTTCGCGCTCACGCGAAACACCGCCTTTGGCGCGATGAAGATCGGATCGTGGACCTCCTATCCGAAATCGGGCAGCGCCGAGATCGACCCCTATGCGCGCGCTTCGATCGCGCGCAGCGGCGAACTGCCGATGGGGCTCGGCGACGGCGTCTCCTTCATCGCCAAGAGCGACGACGCCGGGCGCGCGCTCGACGGGCGGTGCGACGTGCTGATCAGCGGCACGACCCCGCAGGCGCGCTTTTTCACCCTCACGCTGTACGGCCCCGACGGGCGGCTGATTGCGAATTCGATCAACCGGCACGGCTTCACCAGCCAGGAACTGGTGCGCAAGGCGGACGGCAGCTTCGACGTCGTCGTCGCGGCCCGCGCGCGGCCCGGCAACTGGTTGCCGACCGGCGGCGTCGAGCGCTATGTCGTCATCATGCGCTTTTACGACACGCCGGTCGGGATCGCGACGCGGGCCGAGCGCGAAGCGCCGATGCCCGCCATCCAGACCCGAGAGAGCTGCCAATGATCCGCTGGCTTCTCTGGCTGCTCGCCGGCCTGATCCTCGGCGGGGTGGTGCATCTCGCCAGCATCCTCCTGCTGCCGCGCACGGCGACGCGCGACGCCTATGCGCGCCTGACGCCGCTCACCCGCGTCAATGCGTTCACGCTGCTGCCCGCGCCGCAGCCGGATCAAGCGCCCATCCCGTTCATGGACCCGGCCTTCGCCACGGCCGTCTGCCGGTATGACCTCACCCGCGGATCGATCAAGCTCACGGCGCCGGTGAGCCAGGCCTATACGTCGGTGACCTTCTACACGCGCAGCGGCGTCGCCTATTACGCCATCAATGACCGCGCGGCCGGGCGGCGCGTCGTCGAACTCGACCTGATGACCCCCGCCCAGCGGGAAGCGCTGCCGACCGAGGAAGACGTGACGGCCGCCGACCGGCTGATCGTCGAATCGCCGACGCCCGCCGGGCTGATCGTGGTGCGCGCGCTGATCCCGGAGCCCGCGCTCCAGCCGATGGCGAATGCCGCGGTCTCGGCCGCGCAGTGCCGCGGGCAAATCTAGGCCGTGGCGCGAATGCGTCTTTGACGTTTTCCCGGCGCGCCCCCATATGCGCCGCAGGCGGACGCGCGGGGGCGCCGTCCGCCGATTTCCGTCCACAGAGTCGCATAACAGGCCCTTGATGAACGAATCCAGCATTCCGACCCGCGAGCCGCACCACGTCCCGGTGGATGACGCCGTGGCGCCGTTCGAGGTCGCCGCGCTCGACCTGCGCGGGCGGGTCGTGCGGCTCGGGCCGGCGCTCGACGAGATCCTCAGCCGGCACGGTTACCCGACCCCGGTGTCGAAGCTGCTGGGCGAGGCGATCGTGCTCACCGTGCTACTCGGCGCCTCGCTCAAGTTTGAAGGGCGTTTCATCCTGCAGACACAGAGCGACGGGCCGGTGCGGATGCTGGTCGTCGACTATCGCAGTCCGGGGCGCGTGCGCGCCTGCGCGCAATTCGACGCCGCGCGGGTCAACGGGCTGGCGGAGGCGACGGCCGGGAGCCTGCTCGGCCGCGGCCATCTCGCCATGACCATCGACCAGGGGCCCGACATGAACCGCTACCAGGGTCTCGTCGCGCTGTCCGGCGACGGGCTCGAAGCGGCGGCGCACGAATACTTCCTGCGCTCGGAGCAGATTCCGACCCGGGTGCGCCTGGCGGTCGCCGAGGAGCTGAGCGCCGCGGCAAGCGGGCTGCGCCGCCGCTGGCGCGCGGGCGGCCTCATGCTCCAGTTCCTGCCCAAGAAAGCCGAGCGGATGCGCGGCCCCGATCTCGATCCCGGCGATGCGCCGGAGGGCGTCGCTCCGCATATCGTTCCCGAGGATGACGCCTGGGCCGAAGGCCAGGCGCTGGTCGCGACGGTCGCCGATGTCGAGCTGATCGATCCCGCCCTGTCGAGCGAGCGGCTGCTCTATCGCCTGTTCCACGAGCACGGCGTGCGCGTGTTTCGCTCCACCGCGGTCGAAGCGAAGTGCTCCTGCTCGCGCGAGCGCGTGGAGAACATGCTGCGCAGCTTTTCGGCCGAGGATCGCGCCGGCATGGTGGAGGACGGCCGCATCCTCGTCACCTGCGAGTTCTGCAACGCGAAATACACGTTCAGCCCGGAAAGCGTGCTCGAGGACTGCTAAGCCCACCGCGTCGGCCAGGAACGCGCGCATCGCCACGTCAGGCTGCTTCGGGGCTCCAGTCGGGCGGCGCGAGCTCGAAGTGCTCGAAGGCAAAGCCCGGCGCGACGGTGCAGCCGAGCAGGGTCCACTCCCCCAGGCTTTCGGCCGCCTGCCAGGCATGCGCCGGAACAACCGCCTGCGGCTGTTCGCCGGCGGCAAGATCGGGACCGAGCCGCAGCCTTATGACGCTGCGCCGCGGCTCGGCGATGGCGAGCTCAAGCGGCGCGCCGGCATGCCAATGCCAGACCTCGACGGCGTCGATGCGGTGCCAGTGCGAGCGCTCGCCGCGCGCGAGCAGGAAATAGATCGCCGTCGAGTGCGCGCGCCCGTCGCTGCGCGCAAGATCGCGAAATGTCTCGCGGAAATGCCCGCCCTCCGGATGCGGCCGCAGCTGCAGATGCCGGATGATGTCGGTGGCGCTCAGCGCGGTCGGGCGGCGTAGGTCCATGCGAAAGCCTGTCCGAGCCGTCTCACTTCGTCAATCAGCGCGGCGTCGCGCCCCTGCGCACAGCGATAGCGCTCGGTCTCGATGATGAATTGCGCCTTGCTCGGATCGGTCTCGACGATCCAACCCGGCGGATAGACCCTGCCCATGTCGTGCTCGCGCCACGGGATGCAGGTGGTGACCCGCGGCGGGCCCGCCGCGGCGAGCGCCGGCTCGTCTTTCAGTCTCTGCTCCAACCGGCGCACCGCCTCGGTTCCGGCCGCCGACCAGAAGTCCAGCTCGAAGCGGCCATGCGACCGCCAAGCGCCGCCGGCGAAGGCGTTGGTCGCGACATATTCGAGCGGATGCAGCATCGCCATCACCGCGATCGAATAGGCGAGCTGCGCCCCCGCCAAGGCCGCCGCGGTTCTTGGGAAGCGCATGATCAGCGGCGCGATCTGCTTCAGTCCCCAGCCGGCCAGGACCGCCATCATCGGGATCGTGAACAGCACGTGCCGGACCCCGTCGTAATGCGACATGCGCGTGAGGACGATGATCGCGCCCGGCGCGATCGCGGCGATCACGACCACCAGGAGGCCGCGCGAACGCGCAAGCCATACGAGCGGCGCTTTCAGGCCGGCGAGGCCGGAGCGGGCATAGCGCGCCGCCGACTTGCGGACGAGGCTCACGAGATTTGTCAGGCCGGCGCAAAAAGCGACAAGCAGCAGGATAATGAACAGCTCGGGCAGGCGCGCGAGCAATTGCTCGGCGATGTAGTGCCACGGCAATGCGGTGGTGGACAGCTCGCGTCCCCAGGAGGGGAAGTCCATCACCAGCTGGATCTTGGCGAAATGCGTGTAGGCCTTGGCGAACTGGGCGAGCGGATTGCCGATCTGCAGCCAAGGCCACAGCGCAAAGGCGACAAGGCATGCGATCGCCGCGACGCTTGCGAAGCGCAGCGCGATCTGCAGCGCCGGCCGTGCGGCCCTTCCGCCCTGGCGCAGCGCGCGTTCGAGCGCGGCGAGCGCAAGCGCGCCGAACAGATAGGCCAAGGCGATCACGCCGCCCGTGCGGATGCCGAGCGCCAAGCCGATGGCGAGGCCCGTCACGACGGTCGCGCCCCACGACGGCGTCTCCCCCCGCGTCATCCACACGATGGCGAGCGTCGACCAGCACATGGCGGCGAGAAACGGCGTGTCGATCGGCGCAAAGAACAGCAGGCCGTAAACGTACCCGGTGATCAGACAGAGCACGACCGCGGTCAGCCCCGCCCACTTGCCGGCGACGAGCCGGCCGAGCGGAAGCAACGCCCCGATGCCCGCAAGGCCGATCACGAAGGTGACGGCGTGACGCACGGTGAGCGCGCTCGCAAGCCCGAGCGATTGCACCGCCGAAATCAGCATCTGCGCCCACGGCCCGTACATCGCCATCTCCTCGAAGGCGAACTGCGAGCGATCGGCGAAGCCGCTCAGATACCAGGCGAGCGCGTTCGGTCCGTAATCCTCGGTGTTGAACTCGTCGATGGTGATGCCGTAATCGCCCGCCGTGGCGAGTCCGATCACAAGCGTCACGCCGAGCACGACGCAGCCGATCGTGATCTCGGCATCGCCGCGCGACGCCGATGGCTTGTTTACGAGCGGGGTGATCGCGCGCATGCGAGCCGGTCAGGACCGGTTCTTCCGCTCCCGAAGCTCGCCGAACACCTGCGCCGCAGGCTTGCCGGCGAGGCCGACGGCGGCGGCGACCTGCGGCACGTCGGCGCGCAGGAACGGGTTCGCCTGCTTCTCTTCGCCAAGCATCGAGGGAACGGTCGGCCGGCCGGCGGCGAGCAGCCGGTCGACCTCGGCGGCGCGTCGCTTCAGGACGTCGTTGTCCGGCTCGATGGCGAGGGCGAACCGGATATTGGACTGCGTATATTCGTGGCCGCAATAGATGCGCGTGTCGTCCGGCAGCCCGCGCAGCTTGACGAGGGAGCCCCACATCGTCTCGGCGCTGCCTTCGAACAGCCGGCCGCAGCCGATCGAGAACAGCGTGTCGCCGACAAAGGCCGCTTTCTCCTTCGGAAACCAATAGGCGATGTGGCCGGCGGTGTGCCCCGGCGTCTCGATCACCTGCGCCTCGAGCGACCCGACCTTCACGATCTCGCCCTCGCGGACGGTCGCGTCGACGCCGGCGATCGGGCTTCTTTCGTGCGCCGGCCCGGTGACGCGGCAGCCATGGCGCTCCTTCAGTTCGACGATGCCGGCGGTGTGGTCGCCATGATGGTGGGTGACGAGAATATCGGTCAGCCGCCAGCCGCGCTCGGCGAGCGCGGCGTCAACCGCGCGCGCCTCCGGCGCGTCGATGGAGGCCGTCGCTCCGGTCGCCGGATCATGGACGAGGACGCCGTAATTATCCCTCAGGCACAGGAAAAGATGATTCTGCGCAGGCATGGAATTGTCCGCCGCTGTTGGGGCTCGACTGAAACTCGGTGACGCAAACGCGACTGCAATAAGACCGGACCGCGCGGTCGCAGGCCGACGCCGCTCAAGGCCGGTCGGGCGAAACGGCGCGACCTTCGCTGCGCAAAACCTCCGCGATCGCCGACAACCGCGCGTCGGACGCGAAGTCCTCGACAGAAACGGGAAGACGCCGCCGCCAGTTCGGATGCTCGGTGATGGTGCCGGGAACGTTGACCTGGTCCGCCATGTCGAACACGTCCTCCGCCGCGACCACGACAAGCCGGCTCGGCGTGCGGGCAAGGAAGCGGAGCATTTCGAGCGTCGACGGCTTTTCCGCTCCGCACTCGCGCGCAAGCGCCTCGGCGATGGCGCGATGCGCGGCCTCGCGGTCGGCGTCGCTTTCGCCCGGATCGATGCCGAGGCCGTGCTTGACCGCAAGATCGCGCCGCGCGAGCCAGCCCGGGAAGGTCGGCAGATCGTGCGTGCCGAACGACACCAGCGCTTGCACCGGATAGGTTCGCGGATCGCGGAACGCGCCGTTCTGGTCGCGCTCGAACAGCATCACGCGATAGGACCACACGTTCCAGTCGGCGAGCTGTTCGCGGAAACCGTCAGGCACCGTGCCGAGATCCTCGCCGACGACGATGCAGCGCTGCGCATGACTCTCCTGCGCGACCACGGCGAGCATCGCTTCGAGGGGAAAACGCACATAGGTGCCCTCGTTCGGCTTGTAACCGCGCGGGATCATGTAAAGCCGATTGAAGCCGAGCACATGATCGAGCCGGATCGCGCCGGCATAGCGCATGACCGCGCGCAGGGTTTCGCGCAGCAACCGGAAATCGGTGCTCGCGAGCACTCCCGGATGGAAGGACGCGAGCCCCCAATCCTGCCCGGCGGTGTTCCACAGATCGGGCGGCGCCCCGGCCGACAATTCGCGCACATAGGCGCCCTGATTGCTCCACACATCGGCGCCGTTCGCCGAGACCCCGACGGCGACATCGAGATAGAGGCCGATCGGCATTTTCTGCCGTTTCGCCAGGTTGGAGCATGCCTTGAGCTGACGATCGGCGAGCCACTGCACGAAGGCGTGGAAATCCATCTCGACCGGCTCGCTGCGCCACAGCTCCGCGATCTTGTCCAGCGTCGGGACGCGCCACTCCTGCGGCCACTCCCACCAGGGCGGGCCGAAGCGCTTCTGCAATGTGGCGAAGGCGGCGAAGCCGTCGATCAGGGGCGACCGCTCCGCCTTGAAGGCGGAGAAATCCTCGCGGCGCTCCGCACTTCCGCGTTCGCGGAACACATCATAGGCAAGCCGCAGCGCCGCAAGCTTGGCGGCGATGACGCCCTTGTAGTCGACGAGATCGGTCGCGCGCAGCCGCGCGACCTCGTCGGCGAGCCCGGCGGCGGCGAGGCCGGGAAATTCGCGCACCGCTTCGACATCGATGTAGAGCGGGTTGAGAAAAAGCCGGCTCGTCGGCGAATAGGGACTGACCATCGACGGATCGTCGAGGCTAATCGCGTGCAGCGGATTGAGGCCGATCCCGGACGCGCCGAAGCTCCCTGCGATCCGCACCAGGTCCTTCAGGTCGGTGAAGTCGCCGATCCCCCAATTGCGGTGCGAGCGGAGCGAATAGAGCTGGACGGCGAGCGCCCAGACTCCCTGGCCGTCATCGAAAATTGCGGGCTGGTAGGACTGCGCGGGCGCGACGATGAGCGGCTCGCCCGCGCTCTTCGCTCCCGGCTGGTCGAAAACAAGCCGGTAGGATCCGACGCGCAGTTTCGGCGGCAAGGTGACCGCACGATCGTGGCATGCGCCATGGGCGACGTCGTGATCGTCCTCGACCAGTCGCCACGCGGCGCCCTCGTCGCAGGCATTTTCCAGACGGTTGCCGCGGCCCTTGCGCACCACCCGGACACCGGGAGCTCCGGTCGCTCCCGCCGCTTTGGCGTTGTTCGCAAGCACGGTTACAATCTCGCGCAATGCCTCCGTTCCGGGCGCGCGATGAGTTCCGTGTGCGTCAATATAGGTCGTCTCGACGCCGAAGGCTTGCGCCTCGCGGCTGAGTTGATCTTCATCCGCCATGAGCTGAACTTGTCACCCACCCTTGGTGAAGAGGCGCTCGAACCGGACGAGGGGCCTTTCGCTCCCGGAACCGCCGCCGGCCGACGCGGCCGGGAGTTCGGGAACAAGTGGAACCAGCGATCGCGAGCCCTCGAGGATACGTACAAAGTCCGCGAACCATAGCTGGACCGACGACGCGCGCAACACTTTCATCATTGCCCCCCACCGGTCGCGCCGCTCCTCGAGCGGCATCGCGAGCGCTCGTCCGAGCGCGCGCGCCATCCCGGCCACGTCGTGCGGATTGACGAGCAGGGCGGATTGAAGCTGCCGTGCGGCGCCGGCGAATTCCGACAGGACGAGCACGCCGGGATCGACCGGATTCTGCGCGGCCACGTATTCCTTCGCGACCAGGTTCATCCCGTCATTAAGGGGCGTGATGAGGCCGACATGCGCCGCGCGGTAGAAGCCCGCCAGCATTGTCTGCGAAAACCCCTTGTTGAGATAGCGGATGGGCGTCCAGTCCGCCTCGCCGAAGCGGCCATTGACCTCGCTGACGAGCGTCGCTAGCTCGGTCCTGAGCTCGCGATAGGCCCCGACCTCGCCGCGCGAAGGCACGGCGATCTGCAGAAGGGACACGGCGCGCCGCAAGGACGGCTGCGTCTCGCACAATTCGGCGAAGGCGCGCACGCGATTGGCGAGCCCCTTCGAATATTCCAGCCGGTCGACTCCGATCACGAGCCTGGCGTTGTGCAGGCTCGCGCGCAGCCGCGACACGTCCGGGCGCGTGAACGCCCTGCTCGCCCGGCTCGCGAACAAATCGACGTCGATGCCGATCGGAAAGACCCCGAGCCGCGTGAGGCCGCGCGCGCTGCGCACCGCGTCGCCCGTAACCGGCAGCCGCAATTCATGCTGCAGATAGTCCTCGAAATGCCGCCGCGAGTCCGCCGTCTGAAAACCGATCAGGTCGAAGGCGAGCATTGCTTCGATCAGTTCGCGATGATGCGGGACGCTGGCGATGATGTCGCGATTGGGGAAAGGCGTATGGAGGAAGAACCCGATCGGCCGGGCGACTCCCAGCTTGCGCAGCTCCGCCCCGAGCGGCAGGAAATGGTAGTCCTGGACCCACAGCGCCGTTTCCGCGCGGCAGAAGCGCGTCAGCGCCCGCGCCATGAAGGCGTTGACCTCCCGATAAGCGGCGTAGTCCTGCGCATGCGTTCGGACCAGATCGGCGCGCGAGTGCAGCGCCGGCCACAGCACCGAATTGGCGAAACCGTCATAATAGCCGCGGTAATGCGCCTTCGGCAGTTCGACGGTCGCGAGCGCGCCCTTGCCCAAAGATTCAATCTCGGCGAACGGCTCCTTGCCGGTCGCCTCGCGGGTTCGCGCGCTCGCGCCGACCCAGATCGCACCCGATTCCTTCACGGCGGGGAGCAGCGCTGCGGCGAGACCGCCTGTGATCGGCTCATCGACTTTGATGCGAGCCACGCGGTTCGACACAACGACGATGTCCACAGGCGTTCTCCTGGCTGGCGGAAGGGCCCGCTTCGGCCTTCCGGAAACCCCGTCTCCCTTGATCGAGTTCCGCCCGTGCGGCGATCCGGCAGCCTTGTGCGGAACCGCGCGGAAGAATGACTCGGTTCCGTGCGCGCATGCGACCTGCCCGGCGCCGGCGCCGTCCAGCGATCTGATGCACAACCTCCACCGCTGCTTTGACGGGTTTTGGTGCAGCGAGCGCCGGAGCGCGCCGATTTTTTGCCAAACTTCTCGTCAACACGCCTGATGTCCCGATCCTGCTACGGAGGACAAGCGAAGAAGATCCGAGGGAACGGCGTTCCCAGCGGCGCGGGCCGTCGGACCGCCGCACACAGAGCCGAGGGATACGAGCCGAAGGAGAAGTGCCTTGATTGTGATAGGCTGCGCGCCGCAAGCGCGCCTGACGCGCGCCGCGACCCAGCACGCGGATCGCCGGAGGGGGCGCCGGAAACGCGCGCCAAACCCCATCATTCCCGCATAATGCCGTGAAAGACGCCACAACTGCCCGCAACGCGAGAGGGCGGCCCGTCGCCTTCCGGCAGCCGAGTGCTCGGTTGCGCTCCCAGGCGGCGGCCCTTATGAATTCTCTATGCGGCGATCGGCCGGTCGAACCTCGGCGGATGGCGCCGCGTCAAAAGGGTCGACAGACCCTCCTTACCAGCGAGCAACGCATGACCGAATGGGCCGCCGGCGTCTAAAAACCCATCCGCAATTCATCTGCTCCTCACCAGAAGCGCCGCCATGAAACTTGTTTCCGATATCGCCACGCCCGCGGCAGTGGACGGGCCGAGCGACCCGCTCTGGTACAAAGACGCGATCATCTACCAGCTGCACGTCAAGGCGTTCTTCGACAGCAACGACGACGGGATCGGCGACTTCAACGGGCTCACCCAGCGGCTCGACTATCTCCAGGACCTCGGCGTGACGGCGCTGTGGCTCCTGCCGTTCTACCCGAGTCCGGGCCGCGACGACGGCTACGACATCGCCGATTACCGCCGCATCAATCCCGACTTCGGCTCGATGAAGGATTTCCGGCGCTTCATGAGCGAAGCCAAGCGCCGCGGCCTGCGGGTGATCACCGAGCTCGTGATCAACCACACCTCCGACCAGCATCCGTGGTTCAAGCGCGCACGCCGCAGCAAGAAGGGTTCGAGCGCGCGCGACTGGTATGTGTGGAGCGACAACGACCAGAAATACCTCGATACGCGGATCATCTTCACCGACACCGAGAAATCGAACTGGACCTGGGACCCGGAAGCGGAAGCCTATTTCTGGCACCGCTTCTTCTCCCACCAGCCCGATCTCAATTACGACAATCAGCGCGTCTTCTGGGCGATGGTCCAGGTCATGCGGCGCTGGCTCGATTTCGGCGTCGACGCCTTCCGCCTCGACGCCATTCCCTATCTATGCGAGCGCGAGGGCACCAATAACGAAAACCTGCCCGAGACCCATGCGGTGATCAAACGGCTGCGGGCGGAGATCGACGCCTATGCGCCCAACACCTTCCTGCTTGCGGAAGCCAATCAGTGGCCGGAGGACGTGCGCGCCTATTTCGGCGAGGGCGACGAGTGCCACATGGCCTATCACTTCCCGCTGATGCCGCGCATCTACATGGCGATCGCGCAGGAAGACCGGTTTCCGATCATGGATATCTTGCGGCAGACGCCGGACATCCCGCCGAACTGCCAATGGGCGCTGTTCCTGCGCAATCACGACGAGCTCACGCTCGAAATGGTGACCGACGCCGAGCGCGACTACCTCTGGTCGACCTATGCGGCCGACCCGCGCGCGCGCATCAATCTCGGCATCCGCCGCCGGCTCGCGCCCCTGATGGACAATGACCGGCGCAAGATCGAGCTGATGAAAAGCCTCATGCTGTCGCTCCCGGGCACGCCGATTTTCTACTACGGCGACGAGATCGGGATGGGCGACAACATCTATCTGGGCGACCGCAACGGCGTGCGCACGCCCATGCAGTGGACCTCCGATCGCAACGGAGGCTTTTCCCGCTGCGACCCGGCGAAGCTCTATCTGCCGGTGATCATGGACCCGGTCTACGGCTATCAAGCGGTCAATGTCGAGGCGCAGTCGCGCAGCATTTCCTCGATGTTGAACTGGATGAAGCGCATGATCGCGGTGCGCAAGACGAGCAAGGTCTTCGGTCGCGGCACCATGACCATGCTGCGCCCCACCAATCGCTGCGTCATGGCCTATCTGCGCCAGTATGGGCAAGAGGTCATCCTGTGCGTCGCCAATCTGTCGCGCGCCGCCCAATCGACCGAGATCGATCTGTCGTCCTGGCGCGGACGGGTTCCGGTCGAAATGCTCGGGCGGTCGCGTTTTCGACGGATCGACGAGTTGCCTTTCGTCGTCACGCTCGCGCCCTATGGTTTTTTCTGGTTCTTGCTGACCGAGGAGGCTGGGATGGCGAGCGGTGACACGATCGGCACGCGGGAATGGGTCACCATCGTTTTGGATAAAGGCTGGCGTTCATTGTCGGAGGGGCGAACAGGCCATCAGTTCGAACGCGAGGTCCTGCCCGCATTTCTCGCCACCCGCCGCTGGTTCGCCGCCAAGGGTTCGCAGGCCGGCGTGCCGCGCGTCACCGCTGTGCTCCCGTTCGGCGAAGGCGACATGCCGCCGGTGCTCGCCCTCATCGATCATGTTTCGCCGCGCGGCTCGGCCCGCTACGCCTTGCCGCTCGTCGTGAGCTGGGGGGAGGTCGACCGCGCGAGCGCGCCGCCGGCGTCCGTGATCGCCCCGGTGCGCCAGACCCACCGCGAAGGCGCCCTGATCGACGCGGTCGCCGATCGCGATTTTATTTCCTCCGCCGTCCGCGACATTCACGCCGACCGCGTGGTGTCCACCACGGCCGACATCCAGCTGGAAATGCGCCCGACCGCCCGTTTTGCGCGGCAGCAATTGCCGCCGATCGCCCATGTCCGCGCCAGCGGGGCGGAGCAGTCGAATTCCACGGTCATCATCAACTCCTCCTTCGTCCTGAAATTCTATCGCCGCTTGTCGCCGGGGACGAACCCAGAAGTGGAGATGGGACGTTTCCTCACCGACGTCGCCGACTTCCCGAATACGCCGCCGCTGTTGGGGACGATCGAGCTGGTCGAGCGCGGCGCCCGCTCGGCCGTCGCGGTGCTCCATCAGTTCATCGACAACCAGGGCGATGCGTGGTCGCACGCGGCGGGCTATCTCGACCGGTTCCTGGAAGAAGCGAGCGTGCTGCCCGATACGCCGACCGCCGACGACGCGCATGCGGCCTATCTCAATCGCGTGCGCCAGATCGGCCGCCGCACCGGCGAATTGCATCTCGCGCTCGCCAGCAGCACCGAGGATCCCGCATTCGCGCCCGAGCCGATCACCGCCGAGGACGTGGCGCACTGGACCGCGGGACTCGTGAGCGCCGCGGAGGCGATGTTCGAGGAACTCGCCCGCTGCTACGATGAGCTCGGGCCCAGGGCCAAGCCGATCGCCCGCACGCTGCTGGCGCGCCGGTGGGAGGCGGTCGAACAGATGCGGGCCTTGCTGCCGCCCGAGATCGACGTGGACAAGGTGCGTCAGCACGGCGATTTCCATCTCGGCCAGATACTGATCGTCAAGGACGACGTGCATATCGTCGACTTCGAAGGCGAGCCGGAGCGCCCCTTCCAGGAACGGCGGCGCAAGGCGCCGTCCGCCCGCGACGCGGCCGGGTTTATCCGCTCCCTCGACTATGCCGCCACCGCCGCCCTTCACCGAATCCTGGAAACTGCGGTAGAGGACCCGCAGCGCCTCTTGCAGGCACTTGACTCTTGGCGCAATGCAGCAACGGATGCATTCCTTGTGAGCATGCGCAATACGGCCGGCGCGAGCAGGCTTTGGCCGCAAGATGCGGCTCTGGCCGACCGCCTGTTGCGATTTTTTGTTTTGGAAAAGGCCGTTTACGAGGTGGGGTATGAATTTGCCAATCGTCCCGACTGGGTCCATGTGCCGCTCTCCGGGCTGTGGCGGACTTTGTTTCCAGCGGAAAGCGCCTAGTCATGTATGACGTGTCCCCTGAAGCACTGGCCATCATCGGCGGTTATCATGCCGATCCGTTCCGTTATCTTGGTTCACACTTCGAGCATGGGACGCACGTGGTGCGTGCCTTTTTGCCGGGGGCGCGCGAAGTGCATGTGCGCTTCAAGGACGATCAGGAAGCGGAGCTCAAACGCATTCACGATTCCGGGCTGTTCGTCGGCCCGGTTCCTTCCGGCGCGCGCGACTATCGGCTGAAGGTCCGCTGGCACGGCGCGGACTTCGTCGAGTTAGAGGATCCCTACCGGTTCTCCCCCGTCTTGTCGGATCTCGACCTTCATCTGTTGGGCGAAGGCAACCACCTGCAGATCTACGACAAGCTCGGCGCGCATCCGATG
>CAYGZV010000008.1:16202-35066 GCA_964354425.1 uncultured Rhodoplanes sp.
CCCCCCTATATCGCCTCGATGGGCTTCACGCATGTCGAACTGATGCCGATCGCCGAGCATCCGTTCGACGCCTCCTGGGGCTATCAGCCGACCGGCCTTTATGCGCCGACCAGCCGGTTCGGCACGCCACAGGATTTCTGCATCCTGATCGACGCCCTCCACCGCGCCGGGATCGGCGTCATCGTCGACTGGGTCCCCGGCCACTTCCCCGACGACGATCACGGGCTCGCTCAGTTCGACGGCACGGCGGTGTACGAGCATGCGAACGCCATGCAGGGCCGGCACCTCGACTGGAACACGCTGATCTACAATTACGGGCGAAGCGAGGTCGCCAATTTCCTGCTCGCCAATGCGCTGTACTGGCTCGACCGTTTCCAGATCGACGGCTTGCGCGTCGATGCGGTCGCTTCGATGCTTTATCTGGACTACAGCCGTCCGGAGGGCGGCTGGATTCCCAACCGATTTGGCGGACGCGAGAACCTCGAGGCGATCGACTTCCTGCGCCGCTTCAATACCGAGGTGTTCGGGCGGTTTCCCAACGCCACCACCCTCGCGGAAGAGTCGACCGCCTGGCCGCTCGTCTCGCGCCCGACCGATATCGGCGGGCTCGGCTTCGGCTACAAGTGGAACATGGGGTGGATGCACGACACCCTGCGGTACATCTCCATGGACCCGGTCCACCGCAAATTCCACCACAATGACGTGACCTTCGCGATGCTCTATGCGTGGTACGAGAATTTCGTCCTGCCGCTGTCGCATGACGAGGTGGTGCACGGCAAAGGCACCATCTTCGGGCGGATGCCGGGCGACCAGTGGCAACGGTTCGCCAATCTGCGCACCTACTACACCTTCATGTACGGCCATCCCGGCAAGAAGCTCCTGTTCATGGGCAGCGAGTTCGCGCAAATCCGGGAATGGCACCACGACCACAGCCTCGATTGGCACCTCCTCGAATATGGAGAGCACAAGGGCATCCAGAATCTCGTGCGCGACCTCAATCATCTCTACCGGTCGACGCCCGCTTTGTACCAGCTCGACTCAGAGCCGGGCGGCTTCGAGTGGCTGATCGTCGACGACACCGAAAACAGCGTGTTCGCCTGGCTGCGCCGGGCGCGCGACGGTTCGGTCTGTCTCGTCGCGATCAACTTCACCCCGGTCGCGCGCTACGACTACCGCATTCGCGTTCCCTTCGCCGGCGGCTGGCGAGAGGTGTTCAACAGCGACGCCGCCATCTATGGCGGCGGCAATGTCGGCAATGGCGGGCGGATACAGGCCGAGGACACCGGATCCGGCGGCGTCCTCAGCCTGACGCTTCCGCCGCTCGCCGGAATCATGCTCGTGCCGGAGTTCTGATGCAGATCAGGGCAGGCTCGCCCTTTCCGCTCGGCGCGACCTGGGACGGGCGCGGCACCAATTTCGCGATCTTCTCGGCGAACGCCGAGAAGATCGAGCTATGCCTGTTCGATCGCACCGGCCGGCGCGAGATCGAGCGCATCGCGCTGCCGGAAGTCACCGACGATGTGTGGCACGCCTTCTTTCCGGAAATCGTGCCGGGCCAAGTGTATGGCTACCGCGTCTACGGCCCCTACGACCCCGAGCGCGGCCATCGCTTCAATCATCACAAATTGCTGCTCGACCCCTACGCCAAACGACTGATCGGGCACTTCGTTTGGAGCGACGCGCATTTCGCCTACCGCACCCGCAGCGCGCGGGCGGATCTGTCGTTCGACAAGCGCGACAACTCGCGCAGCATGTTCAAGTGCGTGGTCGTGGACGACGCCTTCACCTGGGGCGACGACCGCAGCCCGCACACGCCGTGGCACGACACGATCCTCTACGAGGCGCATGTGCGCGGCCTGACGATGCAGCGCAAGGACATCCCTTCCGTCTGGCGCGGCAATTTCCGCGGGCTCGGTTCGCCCCAGATGGTCGAGCACCTGCGTCGCATCGGCGTCACCGCCATCGAACTGTTGCCGATCCATGCGCATATCGACGAGCACATGTTGGCCGTCAAAGGACTGCGCAATTACTGGGGCTACAGCTCGATCGCCTATTTCGCGCCCGAGCCCCGCTTCGGCTCGGACGATTCCGCGCTCGAGGACTTCAAGGCGACGGTCGCCCAATTGCATCAGGCCGGGATCGAGGTGATCCTCGACGTCGTCTACAACCACACCTGCGAAGGCAACCATCTCGGCCCCACGTTTTCGTTCCGCGGCATCGACAACGCCTCCTATTACTGGCCGGTGCCCGGCGCGCCGCGCTACTATGACGACTTCACCGGCTGCGGGAATTCGCTCAACCTGACGCATCCGCGCGTGCTGCAAATGGTGCTGGATTCGCTGCGCTACTGGGTCGAGAAGTGCCACGTGGACGGCTTCCGGTTCGATCTCGCCACCACGCTCGGGCGCGGTCCGAACGGGTTCGACCCGAATTCCGGGTTCTTCTGCGCGATCAACCAGGACCCGGTGCTGTCGCGGGTCAAGCTGATCGCCGAGCCATGGGATGTCGGCTGGGGCGGCTATCAGCTCGGCGCGTTCCCTCAGGGCTGGTCGGAATGGAACGACGCCTATCGCCGGACGCTGCGATCGTTCTGGCGCGGCGACCATAATCAGATCCGCGAACTTGCCGCGCGCATGACCGGCTCGGCCGACCGCTTCCGCCACCGCCGGCGGCAGCCGCGCACCAGCATCAATCACGTCACCGTCCATGACGGCTTCACGCTGGCCGACCTCGTCAGCTACGCGCACAAGCACAACGCCGCCAATGGCGAGGACAATCGCGACGGTTCCGACGACAACCAGAGCACGAACTTCGGCGTCGAGGGCCCGACCAGCGACAAGGACGTTCTCGAGGCGCGCCGGCGCGCCAAGCGCGGCCTGCTCGCCTCGCTCTTTCTCGCCCATGGCGTTCCGCTGATGCTCGCCGGCGACGAGGTCGGCAACAGCCAGAACGGCAACAACAACGCCTACTGCCAGGACAACGAGATCGGCTGGGTCGACTGGTCGAACGCCGGCCGCAAGGCCGACGACCTGACCGATCTGGTCACGCAGCTCACCGCCCTGCGGCGCTCCTTTCCCCAGTTGCAGGGCCACCGCTGGCTCATCGGCCATCGCGGCGGCGGCCACTACGACGTGCGCTGGCTGACCGCGCAGGGAACCGAAATGACGCAGGCGGATTGGGCGATAGCGGAAGCTCGCTTTCTTTCCTACGTGCTGGCCCCGGTCGAGCCCTCAGGCGTACCCTTGTATATTGTTCTCAATGCCGCGCCTGATGCCGTCGAGGTCGTCTTGCCGAAGTGGCCCGGTTGCAGCGCGTGGGCTCGGATCCTCGCTACCGTGGTTGACAATAACGACTTGGGGGACTCCAAAATCAAGGTTGGCGTCAAGCACTTGGCGCATGCTCAGTCGGTCACCGTTTTCGCAGGGACGTCATGACGGCCTCTCCTTTGTTCAGCCCGCGACTGTTCGGGCCGCAGCTCGATTCGAAAGGCGCGACGTTTCGGTTGTGGGCGCCCGCGGCGGCGTCGGTCGACCTGGTGATCGGCGACGCGCACCCGATGCGCCGGCATAATGACGGGTGGTACGATCTGCGCGTGCCCGGCGCCGGCGCCGGCGCGCGCTACATGTTCCGCATCGACGGGGAGCTCGACGTCCCCGATCCGGCCTCCGCATTCCAGCCGGACGACGTCCATCGCGCGAGCGAGGTCATCAACCACGATTACGATTGGACGGCGCATGAATGGCGCGGACGGCCATGGCACGAGGCGGTCATCCTCGAACTGCATGTCGGCAGCTTCACGCCGCAAGGAACCTATCGCGCGGCGATCGAGCGGCTCGACGATGTGGTCGCAGCGGGCTTCACGGCGATCGAGCTGATGCCGCTTGCCGATTTCTACGGCCGGTGGAATTGGGGTTATGACGGCGTGCTGCTCTATGCGCCCGACGCGGCTTACGGCCGGCCGGACGATCTCCGGGCCTTGATCGATGCTGCGCACCAGCGCGGCCTGATGGTGTTTCTCGACGTCGTCTACAATCACTTCGGGCCGGAAGGAAACTATCTCGGCCGCTACGCGCCGCAGTTTTTCACCGACGCCGCTCACACGCCCTGGGGCTCGGCGATCGATTACGACGTCCCGCAGGTGCGCACCTTCGCCATCGAGAACGCGCTGCACTGGATCGCCAATTATCGTTTTGACGGGCTCCGCCTCGACGCCGTGCACGCCATCGTCAAACGCGGAGCGCCCTCGATCCTCGAGGATCTGAGCCGCGCCGTGGGCGCCTTCGCCGAAGCCAATGATCGCCTGGTCCACCTCGTTCTGGAGAACGACGACAACGCCTCCTCGCTGCTCGATCCGCAGGCGCCTGCGGCGCTCGGCAAATTCCGCGCCCAATGGAACGACGACTTCCACCACGCCTGGCATGTGCTGCTCACCGGGGAAAGCAGGAGCTACTACCGCGATTACGCCGAGGCGCCGCCCCGCAACGTCGCGCGCACGCTCGCCTCGGGCTTCGCCTATCAGGGCGAGCCGTCGCCGCATCGCGGCGGCGCTGTGCGCGGAGAGCCGAGCGCGCATCTGCCGCCGACCGCCTTCGTTTCCTTCCTGCAGAATCACGATCAGATCGGCAACCGCGCGCGCGGCGAGCGACTGGACCAGCTTGTCCCGGACGAGAGAGGGATCGAGGCCGCGCTCGCCGTCATGCTGCTTGCCCCCTCGCCGCCCCTGATGTTCATGGGGGAGGAATGGGGAGCAGAGCAGCCGTTCCCCTTCTTCTGCGATTTTTCCGGCGATCTGGCGGAGGCCGTGCGCAACGGCCGCCGCAAGGAATTCGCCGAGGAGTATATCGCCGGGAACCCCGACGATATTCCGGATCCTCTCTCCGAGCAGACGTTCCGCTCCGCCGTGCTCGACTGGTCGGCGCGCGAGAAGCCGCGCCACAGCCGCCGGCTGGCGCTGGTCAAAAGGCTTCTCGCCGTGCGCCGGGAAAAGATCGCTCCGCGCCTCGCCGGCGGCGTCGCGCCGGGAGAAGCGAGCTTCGCGGGCGACGTGCTGAGCGCGCACTGGCCGGTCGACGGCGGCCGGCTGGCCCTGGTCGCCAACCTCGCCCCTGAGCCCGCACGCCGCGCGCAAGGCTCCGCGGGCATGCCGATCTGGGGCGAACCGGCCTCTCCCGATCTGCCGCCCTGGAGCGTGCATTGGTCGTGGAGCCAGGCGTGATGCCGCCCGCCGTTCCGACCGCCACCTACCGCCTGCAGCTCACAGCGAAGTTCGGCTTCGTCGCCGCGGCCGACCTCGTCCCCTACATCGCCGCGCTCGGCGCGAGTCATCTTTACGCCTCGCCTTTTCTGAAGGCGCGCGCGGGCAGCACGCACGGCTACGACATCGTCGACCACAATGCGCTCAATCCCGAATTTGGCGGGGATGACGGGTTTGCTCGGCTCTCGCAAGCGCTTGCGGACAACGATCTCGGCCTCATTCTCGATTTCGTGCCGAACCATATGGGCGTCGCCTATGCCGACAATGCGTGGTGGCTCGACGTGCTCGAATGGGGACCGCGCTCCCCGCACGCCCAATCCTTCGACATCGAGTGGGAAACGCTGCCCTATCGGCCGCAGGGCGGTATCCTCCTGCCGATTCTCGGCAAGTCCTACGGCCACGCGCTCGAGGATGGCGATCTCGCGCTGAAATACGATCCGAGCGACGGGACGTTCTCCGCCTGGTACTACGAACACCGATTGCCCATCCGCCCCAACCGCTACGGGGAAATCCTCAAAAACGTCGTCGCCGCGGCGGGCGCGACCGAGGAAGACGCGGGACGCCGGCTGCTCGCGTTCGCCGGACGCTATCCCGATCCCAATGCGCCGAGCCGCGAGCAGGCCCCCGCCTACAAGGCCGAGCTTGCCGCGATCGAGGGCGGCGCCGAGGTGATCGAGCGCGGGCTCGACGCCTACCGGCCGAGCGCCTCCGATCCCAACCGCATGCTGCTGCTGCACCGTCTGCTGGAACGCCAGCACTACCGGGTGGCGCATTGGCGGGTCGCCTTCACCGAGATCAATTACCGCCGCTTCTTCGACGTGAACGATCTCGCCGGCATCCGCGTCGAGGACTTGCCGACCTTCGAGGCCGCGCATCGCCGCGTGATGGCCTTGATCGCGAGCGGGCAGCTGCATGCGCTGCGCCTCGACCATATCGACGGGTTGTCCGATCCCGTCCAGTATACGCGCCGCCTGTCGCGGCTCGTGCGCGCGGCGCGCGATCCGCGGGCGCGGGCGCGCCCCTTCTACATCGTCGTCGAGAAAATTCTTGCCGACGGCGAGACGATGCCGGATCTGCCGGGCGTCGCGGGGACCACCGGCTATGACGTGCTCAACGTCATAACCCGCCTGCTGCTCGACGACTCCGGCCTCCTGCAGCTCGACAAGTTCTACAGCGATATCGTCGTCGGGCGACGGGAGAACTTCGACGACATCGTGCGGGACGCCAAGGTGCGCGTGCTCGAGACGATGCTCGCGAGCGAATTCACCGTGCTGTGCCGCCTGCTCGCGCGGATCGCGGCCGGGCACTGGCGCAGCCGCGATTTCACCTTCGAGCGCTTGCGCGCCGCCTTGCGCGCCTACATCGTGAATTTCCCCGTCTACCGGACCTATATCAGCGGCGGGACCGTCTCGGCGGGGGACCGCGAAATCATCACGCAGACGATCGCGAAGGCGCGCGCGAAGTGGTACGGCCCCGACGCCAACATCCTCGATTTCCTGGAGGAGGTGCTGACGCTCGATCTCATCGGGTCGGGGCGCAGCGGCTACAGCAATGCCCGGGTGCGGCGCTTCAGCGGCAAGGTGCAGCAGCTCACCGGCCCGGTGATGGCCAAGGCGCTCGAGGACACCGCCTTCTATCGCTATCACCGGCTCCTCGCGCTCAACGAAGTGGGCGGCGATCCCGCCCTGCCGGCGCTCACGGTCGGCGAGTTCCATCGGCGCATGCGCGCGCGCACCGCGTTCCCGCATGCGATGACCGCGACCGCGACGCACGACACCAAGCGCGGCGAGGACGCGCGCGCGCGCATTCTTGCGCTCGCCGAACTCGCCGAGGACTGGTCCGCGGCCGTACTGAACTGGCAGACCTCGAACGAGCCGCTTGTGAGCCGCAGCCGTGGGCGCGCGCCCACGGAAGAGCATGAATACATGCTCTATCAGGCGCTGATCGGCGCTTGGCCGGCCGGGGGTCCCGACCCGGGTTTCGTCGAGCGCATGCAGACCTATGCGGTCAAGGCGCTGCGTGAAGGCAAGCGGGAATCGAGCTGGCACAATCCGAACGAAGCCTACGAGACCGCGACGACGACGTTCATCGCGCACCTGCTCGACCGCGGAATCTCCGCGCCATTCCTGCAGGACTTCGAGGAATTTTCCCGCCGCACCAGCCTGATCGGCGCGCTCAACAGCCTGGCGCAGCTCACCCTCAAGGCGACGATCCCGGGCGTTCCTGATTTCTACCAGGGCACGGAGTTCTGGGATCTCTCGCTCGTCGATCCGGACAACCGGCGCCCGGTCGATTTCACCGCGCGCCAGAACGCGCTCGAAACGCTCCCGCCGAGCCCGGATTGGAGCGAACTCGCCGCGCAGTTCCCGAACGGATTGGTCAAGCTCGCACTGACCCACCGGCTGCTCGCGCTGCGCTCGAAAATGCGGGAGCTGTTCACCAGCGGCAATTACGAGCCGGTCGAGGTCGAGGGCGCGCAATCGCGCCACATCATCGCGTTTGCGCGCACGCTGCGGCGGGATGCGGTGATCGTCGCGGTCGGACGCCATTTCGCGCCGCTCACCGACGGCGGCCGCCGCTGGCCGCAGCCAAGCGATTTCGACGCCGTGCTCAAGCTCGACAGCTACGCGATCAGCGAGAACCATCTTGGTCCCGGAGCGAATTCGTTGCGCGGACCGGTCCACGTCAGCGCGGTGTTCGGCGCGCTCCCGATCGCGCTGATGCGCGCGGTCCGCCGCCGCTGACGCGCGCGAGCGCTGACAGCGGGCAGACCAGCGCGTTCGAGCTCGCTCGCCCCTCGCCCCAGGCAAACATCGTCGATGGGAACCCATTCCGCATCGGTCCCGTTCTTCAAGGGCTGGAGACATCGATGGACGACCATGAACGCCGCGTGCGCGAGCGCGCCTATCGCATCTGGGAAGAAGAAGGCCGTCCGGACGGGCGGGCCGATACGCATTGGGAGATGGCGCGCGAGCTCGTGGCGATCGAAGAAAATCAGGACATGGCGACCAAGCCGGTTCGGCGCGACACGGACGACCCGTCGATCGCGGCCGACGAGATAGAGCCCGCGGGGCCCGCCGGCGCGGCGACCGGCGATCTGCCCACGCTCACGGACGAAGGCGAGCAGATCTACCCGCCCAATCGCGACGCCGAACGCGAAGCGGCGAAGCCGCCGCGGTAACACCGCAACGCCGGGGCGCGGCGCGAGTAAAGAACATCGCATGGCGTCGCGCATTGAAGACTATGCCCTGATCGGGGACTGCGAGACGGCCGCGCTGGTCAGCCGCGGCGGCGCCGTCGAGTGGCTATGCTGGCCGCGCTTCGACTCGGATGCCTGCTTCTCGGCGCTGCTCGGCGAACCCAAGCACGGGCATTGGCGCATCGCCCCGCAAGACGACGCGCGGATCAGCAGGCGCTATCGCGACAACACGCTCATTCTCGAAACGCGTTTCGAAACGGCCGACGGCGCGGTCACGCTCGTCGACTTCATGCCGCCGCGGAACGAAGAGTCCGATCTCGTTCGGCTGGTGATCGGCGAGCGCGGCCGGGTTTCGATGACCATGGAAATGATTCTTCGCTTCGGCTATGGCGCCATCGTGCCTTGGGTGGCGCGCACCGAGGACGGCGCCTGGCGCGCGATCGCCGGCCCCGACATGGTCACGCTGCGCACGCCGGTCAATCTGGTCGGGCGCGATCTCACGACGGTCGCCGAGTTCACGGTGGCGGAGGGCGAGACGGTTCCCTTCGTGCTCGGCTATGCGCCGTCGAACGGACCCGTTCCGCCCGCGCTCGACGCGAAGGCCGCGCTGCAGGCGACCGAGTCCTTCTGGCGCGATTGGGCGAAGAGCTGCCGCCCCGCCGGCGATTGGTCGGAGCCGGTGATGCGTTCGCTGATCACGCTCAAGGCGCTCACCTATGCGCCGACCGGTGGAATCGTCGCCGCGCCGACCACCTCGTTGCCGGAAATGATCGGCGGAGCGCGCAACTGGGACTATCGTTTCTGCTGGGTGCGGGATGCGAACCTGACCCTCTCGGCGCTGACCAATGCCGGCTATGTCAGCGAAGCGCAGGCTTGGCGCGAGTGGCTGTTGCGCGCGGTGGCGGGAAGCCCGGACCAGCTGCAGATCATGTACGGGATCGCCGGCGAGCGTCGCCTGACCGAGTGGGAGGTGCCGTGGCTGCCGGGCTATGAGAATTCGCGTCCGGTGCGCATCGGCAATGCCGCGCATGTGCAGCTTCAGCTCGACGTGTTCGGCGAATTGCTCAACACCTTCTACAACAGCCGCGCGGGCGGGCTCGCCGCATCGAGCTCTGGCTGGGCGCTGGAAGTCGCTCTGCTCAATCACCTCGCTGCGGTGTGGAAGGAGCCGGACGAAGGCATCTGGGAGATGCGCAGCGGCCCGCGGCATTTCACCTATTCCAAGGCGATGGCATGGCTTGCCTTCGATCGCGCGATCAAGAGCGCCGAGGCGTTTAGCCTCGACGGTCCGCTCGACCGTTGGCGGGCGCTGCGCTCCGAGATCCACGCCGACGTATGCACGCATGGCTTCGATCCGCAGCTCGGCAGCTTCGTCCAGGCCTACGGCTCCAAACAGCTCGATGCGAGCCTTCTGCTGCTGCCCAAGATGGGCTTCCTGCCGATCGAGGACGACCGCATCAGCGGCACCGTTCGCGCCATTGAAGATCAATTGATCGCCGACGGCTTCGTGCTGCGCTACCGCACCGACGCCGCCGCCGACGGCCTGCCGAAAGGCGAAGGCGCGTTTCTCGCCTGCAGCTTCTGGCTCGCCGATGTCTACATGATGCAGCAGCGCTGGAGCGACGCACGCCGCCAGTTCGAGCAGCTGCTGGCGCTGCGCAACGATGTGGGGCTCCTAAGCGAGGAATACGATCCGCGCTCGCGCCGGCTGGTCGGCAATTTCCCCCAGGCCTTTTCGCATGTCGCGCTCGTCAACAGCGCCTACCTGTTTCTCGGCCGCCCGGGGCAGCCGCAGCAAGCGGCGCAGCCGAACGAGCCCGCCGTCGATGACCGCTGACCGCCTTTGCGGAATACCGCGATCCCCAGCGCCGCAACCGCTGTTTCCGGTCAGGCGCTGGCGGCGTGGCTTGCGAGAATTCTGTCGAGCCATTCGCGCACATCGGCGGGCCGCGCGAAGCAGCCCGCGGCGTGCTTTGCGCGATGTCCGACCGAGAAGCCGATCCCGTGCAGGCGCGGCAGGACGGGAAAGACCGGTTCATCCGTGGTGTCGTCGCCGAGAAAGACCGGCCGCCGTCCGGCGAACGGCGGAATAGCCATCAACTCGACGACGGCGGTCGCTTTGCTGAACCCCTTCTGCTTGACCTCGACGACCGCCTTGCCCGGAAGGATTTCGACCGTCCCCGGCGTCGCGGCTGCGCAGATGTCCGCCACCGCCGCCCACACCGCTTCCCCTTTCTCCGGCGCGAGCCGATAGTGCAGAGCAAGCGAGTAGCCCTTGTCCTCGATGAGGATGCCAGGCCCGAGTTCGGCGATCGTCGCGAGCTTTCGTTTCAGATCGGGATTGAGCAACGGCGTGCGGTTCGGGTCCGAAGCCCCGCCGGGGAACGGGCGCAGCTCGGCGCCATGTCCGCCGATCGCCGGAAGCTGAAGCGGCGCCAGCAATAGATCGAGGTCGTTGAGCGAACGCCCGCTCACCAGCGCCAATGCGCCGCCGGTCAGCGCAAACAGGCCCTGCAGGGTTCGGCGCAGGGATGGCGGGACCCAGACCTCGCGCGGTGTCGGCGCGAAATCGAGAATGGTCCCATCGATGTCGAGAAGGATCGCGACCTCGGCGAGATCGATGCGCTCCTCGGGGATGATGTTCGTCACGGCTCCGACCGCCATCCTGCGCAACCCGCTAATCGACGGAGGCGAGCGGACGCGCCACCGTTTCCAGCGGCTTGCGTTCCGCGGCAATCCCGAAACGCCACTGAACCCCCGCCGCCGCAACCATCAGCGCCGCGCCGGCCAGGTAGCCGCCATACACGGCGGCGCGCGATCCGGTGTCGATCAACGCGCCGAACACCCAGGGCCCGGCGACGCCGCCGATCCCGGTGCCGACTGCATAGAACAAGGCGATGGTGAGCGCGCGGATTTCGAGCGGAAACGTCTCGCTGACGGTGAGATAGGCGGAGCTTGCCGCGGCCGAAGCAAAAAAGAAAATCAGCGTCCACCCCATGGTCTGGGTCTGGGCCGAAATCAGCTCCTGCTTGAACAGATAGCCGACGCCGGCGAGCAGAATCCCTGAGATCGCGTAGGTGAAGGTGATCATCGGCCGCCGTCCGAGCGTGTCGAACAGCCGGCCGAGCAGCAGCGGGCCGAGGAAGTTCCCTGCCGCGAACGGCAGCACATACCACCCGACCCCTTGCGCCGACACGCCGTAGAAGTCGATCAGGATCAGCGCATAGGTGAAGAACACCGCGTTGTAGAAGAACGCCTGCGAGGCCATGAGCGTGAGGCCGACCAGCGAGCGCGTGCGATAGACCTTGAACAAAGTGGTCGCGACCTCTCCCAGCGGGGTGCTCTTTCGCACTCGCAGCCGCACGGTCGGCAGACCCTCCCGAGTCGGAACGTGCTCGCCATAGACCTTGCGCTCGATCCCGGCGATCACAGCCTCGGCCTCCGCGACGCGGCCATGCGTCATCAGCCAGCGCGGGCTTTCCGGTATCCACATGCGCATGAAGAAGATCACGAGCCCGATCGCGGCGCCGATCAGGAAGGCGAGCCGCCAGCCATAATCGGGATGCAGCACTGCCGGGTCGAGTACGATGATCGAGCCGGCCGCGCCCGCCGCCGCCCCGATCCAGAAAGAGCCGTTGATCAGCAGGTCGGTCCAGCCGCGCACCCGCGCGGGGATGAGTTCCTGGATGGTGGAATTGATGGCCGTGTACTCGCCGCCGATCCCCGCTCCGGTGAGGAACCGGAACACCGCGAAACTCCACAGGTCCCAGGAGAATGCGGTCGCGCCGGTGGCGGTGAGGTAAACCGCGAGCGTGATGAAGAACAGCTTCTTGCGCCCGAGCCGATCAGTCAGCCAGCCGAAGAAGACGGCGCCGACCACCGCGCCAAGGAGATAGGCGCTGGTCGCAAAACCGACATCGCTATTGGTGAAACGCAGGACGGGACTTTCTTTCAGCGCGCCCGCGAGCGTGCCGGCAAGCGTCACTTCCAGCCCGTCGAGAATCCACGTGACTCCCAGCGCGACGACGATGAGCTTATGAAAATTGCTCCACGGCAGGCGATCGAGCCGCGCCGGAATGTCGGTCTCTACGATGGTCGAGGCCGACGACAGGTCGATCTTCCGATCGGGCTTGCCGGGCGGATCGTCGATCGTGTCCGGCGTTTCTCCCGGCGGAGGGTCCTCGATATTGTCCGGATCATCAATCGGCGGCGGCTCCTCCACCGTGCCCGGCTCGTTGGGGCCGGGCGGCGGCTCGTCGATTGGCGGCGGCGGCGCATCGGGATTGCGCGGCGGTCCGTCGCTTGCCAGAAAAGGGGGATTGTTGCGCACGCTGGTCTCTGCATGGATCGGCAGACGGACAACCAGCGGCGCAGGGGTTCGTTCCTGTGGCGGGCCGGAGGGCTCGGCGCGGCCGGGCGCGCGCAAGGCGGGCCGGCGACCCGTCTCACCGCATCGTGCGCATGCGGCTGATGAGCTCGGGAGTCGGATAGGAGTCGGCAGGCAACCCCAGCTTGAGCTGCGCCTGCTTGACGGCGGCGCGGGTTGCTGTCCCGATCTTGCCGTCGGGAATTCCGACTTCGTAGCCCGCCCGCGCAAGCAGCTCCTGCAGCTCCTTTGCTTCTTCCGGCGTGATCGACGGAATATCGGGCGCCCCGCGGTTCATCGGCGGCGCGCCGCCGAGGCGGGTCGCGTAATAGGCGGCGGTAATGGAGTAGACGAGCGAGTTGTTCCACTTCAGATAGGCCTGGAAGTTCGGATAGGCGAGAAAAGCGGGGCCGAGCCGGCCCATCGGCAGGAGCAGCGAGGCGGGGAGATCGTCGGCGGCCAAGGGCTTGCCGTCGCGCAGCGTCACTCCCCACTGCGCCCATTGCGAACGCGGATGCCGGACCGCGAGGTCGGCTTGATCCCAGGCGAGATTGCCGGGAACGCGCACCTCCTCCAGCCATGGTTCGCCGCGCCGCCAGCCGAGGCTGACGAGGTAATTGGCGGTGGAGCCGACCACGTCGGGCACGCTGCGCAGCAGATTGCGGCGGCCGTCGCCGTCATAGTCGATCGCGTATTTCAGATACTCCGACGGCATCATCTGGGTCTGGCCGAGTTCGCCCGCCCAGGAGCCGATCATTTCCGCCGCGCCGAGATCGCCGCGCTCGATCAGGCGCAGCGAGTCGAACAGGTGGCCGCGGAACATGTCCGAGCGCCGGCAGTCATAGGCGAGCGTCGTGAGCGAGCGGATCGCATGATCCTTGCCCATGCCCGCGCCGAAGTCGCTCTCGAGCCCCCAGAAGCCGACAATGACCGGCGCCGGCACGCCGTATTGCTGCTCGGCCCGCGCGAACAGTTCGGCGTGTTTCTTGATCAGCGCGCCACCCTGCGACATGCGGTAGGCGGCGAGCATCTTGTCGGAGAACTGAAGGAAGCTCTGGGCGAAAAAGCGCTGGCCGCGATCGATGTTCACGATGCGCTGGTCATAGACGAGATAGGGCGCGGCGGCGGCGATCGCGTTGCGCGAAATGCCCTGCGCCGCGGCCTCCTGCTTGAAGCTTTCGAGCCAGCTCTCGAAGCTTCCGGTGTTGCGGCATGGCGTGGACGCGGCCGCACCGCCGACCGCAAGCGTGACTGCGATCGTTGCGGCCACAGCGCCCGCGGTCGCCTGCTGCAGAGAAATGCGTCGCCTCATCATCGGCCTCCGTGCGACGGCGCCTCGCGCAAAGCATGCCGGCAAACCGAAGCGAGCCCTTATGCCTGCTCTGCAATCGGACAGCACGCCTTGTGAAAATTTCTTGTCACCACGGGTGTCAAGGAAGCTTGTCATACCCCTCGCCGAATCCCTTCAGGCTCATCGGAAAGCCGATGCCTTCCTCCGGCGTCTGGAAGATGAAGAACGTCGCGGTCTGGCCGGTGCGCAACTGCTTGACGAGATTGTCGTCCATGACGACTTCGGCATAGCAGCCGCGCAAGGTGCAGCGCACGAATCCGGCGCGCCCCACATCGGCCTGATCGACCTTCAGCCCCAGCCCGGCCGGGAGCAAGACGCCGAGCGGAACCTGCACGCGCATCAGGCGCGTCTTCTGATCGGCGGTGCGCAGCACCAGCACGGTCAATCCGACATTGGCCCTGTCCTCGGCGACGACGCTCTGGAACAGCGCGCACTGCTCGCTCTGTGCGCCCGGCGGCGTTTCGCAGCGGATCTGCCAATCCTCGTGCACCGATTTCACCGCGCCCTGCGCGAAGGCTTCCGGCGAACAAACGATCGCCGCAACGATCGCCGCAACGGAGAGCAGCGCCGTCACGCCCGCAAGGAACGGCGTCGGCGCAAACCTCTCGCCACAGAACGCGCTCATCATCAAGCTCCCTCCTCCGATGTCGCGGCGTTCGAGCCGTTACGCCCCCTAGACCAACGCATGCGCGTCGCTATATTCGTCTTCTGAACCACGTTATCCGTGCCGCTTGTCGTAGCGCTTTCACCGGCGAACGCGATTGCCTCCGCGGCGGCCCGCCTACGCGATGCGAATCTTTCTACGCTCATCATGAGGCACATTGCGAGTGGGGCGGAATTGTGGTTTGAGAGGCCCGGAACGGTGTTTCCGTGTCTCGCCGACGAGGTGCTGCGCTCTGCCGATCGTGCGCCTCCGCGGAAACCTTGATACGCACGCGGTGATGAAAACGGCGCCAACAAGCCGTCACGATCACCCTACCGCGAAAGGAGCTTAGGCAAACGATGCATTCAGTCCTTCGGTTGCTCGCCGCAACGCTTGTCATCGCAGCTTTGTTCGGCGGAGTCGATTTAGCCTGGGCCGGTTTAGGTCAGCCCTCTCCCTGGCAGACCGGCTTGCAGGAGCCGGTGACCCCAGTCATGACCGACGTCATCAGGTTTCACAACCTTCTTTTATGGATAATAACCGGCATCGTTATACTTGTGCTGGCCCTGCTCGTAACCGTGATCATTCGCTTCAATGCGCGCGCCAATCCGATCCCCTCGCGCACCACCCACAACACGGTGATCGAACTGATCTGGACGGTGGTGCCGGTGATCGTTCTTGTGGTCATCGCCTTGCCGTCGTTCCGGTTGATGTTCTTCCAGCTGAACACTCCGCCGGCCGACGTCACCGTGAAGGCGATCGGGAAACAGTGGTTCTGGAGCTACGCCTATCCGGACAACGGCAATTTCGAGTTCGACTCGCTGATGTTGCAGGATAACGAACGCAAGCCGGATCAACCGCGCCTGTTGGCGGTCGATAACGAAATGGTCGTTCCGGTGAACAAGGTGATCCGGGTGCAGACGACGGGAGCGGATGTCATCCACTCCTTCGCGGTGCCCTCTTTCGGCATCAAGATCGACGCCATCCCGGGCCGGCTGAACGAGACCTGGTTCAAGGCGACGCGGGAGGGAGTCTATTACGGCCAATGCTCGGAATTGTGCGGTCGGGATCACGCCTTCATGCCGATCACGGTCAGAGTCGTCAGCGACCAGGCCTTCGCAGCCTGGGTCGCGGAGGCCAAGCAGAAATTCGCCGGCGGCGGGACTGTGCCGGCAGTAACGGTGGCCGCGACCGAGCCGCGGCGCGCCGACTGAAGCCGAACCTGGACGGATCGGGCAAAAACGACAACAACTGAGGACGGATCTGGACAAATGGATGCGACGGTAAAAGCCCACGACGCGCATCACGGGCACGACCACCCGACCGGATGGCGGCGCTACCTGTTTTCCACCAATCACAAGGACATCGGCACGATGTACCTTGTGTTCTCCATCGTCGCCGGCGTGATCGGCGGCGTGCTGTCGATCGGGATGCGCCTCGAACTGCAGAATCCGGGAATGCAGATTTTCGCGAGCGCCCACACGTTCAACGTATTCGTCACCGCGCACGGCTTGATCATGGTGTTCTTCATGATCATGCCGGCGCTGATCGGCGGCTTCGGCAATTGGATGGTTCCGCTGATGATCGGCGCGCCCGATATGGCGTTCCCGCGCATGAACAACATTTCGTTCTGGCTGCTGCCGGCCTCGCTTACGCTCCTCGTGATGTCGCTGTTCGTCGAAGGCGAACCCGGCTCTCCGGGGGTCGGCGCCGGGTGGACGGTCTATGCGCCGCTATCCACGTCGGGCCATCCCGGACCGGCGGTCGATTTCGCCATCCTTTCGCTCCACCTCGCCGGCGCCTCGTCGATTCTCGGCGCGATCAATTTCATCACCACGATCCTCAATATGCGCGCGCCCGGCATGACGCTGCACAAAATGCCGCTGTTCGTCTGGTCGGTCCTGGTGACGGCCTTCCTCTTGCTGCTCGCGCTGCCGGTGCTCGCGGGCGCGATCACCATGCTCCTCACCGACCGTAATTTCGGCACGACCTTCTTCACGCCCTCGGGCGGCGGCGACCCGGTCCTGTTCCAGCATCTGTTCTGGTTCTTCGGCCATCCGGAAGTCTACATCCTGATCCTGCCGGCATTCGGCGTGATCAGTCAGATCGTCTCCACCTTCAGCCGCAAGCCGGTGTTCGGCTACCTCGGCATGGCCTATGCGATGGTGGCGATCGGCTTCATCGGCTTCATCGTTTGGGCGCATCACATGTACACGGTCGGTCTGTCGACCGGCGCCCAGGCCTATTTCGTCGCCGCGACGATGATCATCGCGGTGCCGACGGGCATCAAGATCTTCTCCTGGATCGCCACCATGTGGGGCGGGTCGATCGAGTTCCGGACGCCGATGCTATGGGCGCTCGGCTTCATCTTCCTGTTCGTGGTCGGCGGCGTCACGGGCGTCGTGCTCGCCAACTCCTCGGCGGACCGCGTGCTGCACGACACTTATTACGTCGTCGCGCACTTCCACTACACGATGTCGCTCGGCGCGACCTTCGGGATTTTCGCGGCCTGGTACTACTGGTTCCCGAAGATTACCGGCTATCTCTACTCCGAGACGCTCGGCAAGACGCATTTCTGGCTGTCCTTCATCGGCGCCAATCTGATCTTCTTCCCGCAGCATTTTCTCGGGCTCGCCGGCATGCCTCGCCGCATCGCCGACTACCCGGATGCCTATAGCGGGTGGAACTTCGTTTCCTCGATGGGTTCCTATGTCTTCATGGCGGGTCTCGTGGTGTTCTTCTTCACCATCTATCGCGCCTTCGCCACGAAGGCGCTGGCCGGCGACAATCCGTGGGGCGCAGGCGCAACGACGCTCGAATGGACCCTGCCTTCGCCGCCGCCGTTCCATCAGTTCGAGGTGCTGCCGCGGATCAAGTAACAGAGTATGAGGCAATCCTGATGTCCGTCCTCAGCGAAGGCGCGGCGCTGCCATCGGCAAACCCCGCCCGCGCGATCGAACCGAGCCTGGCGGAAGCACGCGACTATTTCGACCTGATGAAGCCGCGCGTAATGTCGCTCGTCGTCTTCACCGCCTTTGTCGGGATGATGGTCGCGCCCGGCCAGTTCCATCCGGTGCTGGGCGCGGCCTCGCTCCTCTGCATCGCCGTGGGAGCAGGCGCCGCCGGCGTGCTGAACATGTGGTACGACGCCGACATCGACGGCGTCATGGGACGCACCCGGCAGCGGCCGATTCCGGCCGGCCGCGTGCAGCCCGGCGAAGCGCTTGCCTTCGGCATCACGCTCGGCGTCGGCGCGGTGGCGGTGCTCGGCCTCGTCGCCGGCTGGTTTGCCGCCGCGCTTCTCGCCTTCACGATATTCTTCTATGCGGTCATCTACACGATCTGGCTGAAGCGCTGGACCGCGCAGAACATCGTCATCGGCGGCGCGGCCGGGGCGCTGCCGCCGGTGATCGGCTGGGCGGCGGTGACCCACGATGTCGCGCTTGCCCCCGTTCTCCTGTTCCTGATCGTGTTCTTCTGGACGCCGCCGCACTTCTGGGCGCTGTCGCTGCGCCGCTGCGAAGAGTATCGCCGCGCGGGCGTGCCCATGCTGCCGGTGGTCGCCGGCCCGACCGAGACCAAGCGGCAGATTCTCGCCCACGCGCTGCTTCTTGCGCCGACCGGCGTCGCGCCTTTTCTGCTCGGCTATGCTGGCCCGCTATACGGACTGTTCGCCGCGATCGCCGGCGCCATGATGGTCATGCTCGCGCTGCGCCTGAAGTCTGCGCGCTCCGACACCGCCGCGCATGTGGCGGCCAAGCGGCTGTTCTCGTTCTCGCTCTTGTATCTTTTCACCCTGTTCGCGGTGCTTCTGGTCGACCACTGGCTCGGACGCTGGCCGCCGATTGCGGTCGGGTGACCGGCCGCATGGGCGCGAGCGGAGACAATGACCACGATGACGGGATCGTGCTCACCGAGGAGCAGAAGCGGCGCCGGCGCGCGCGCTCGATCGCGATCGCGCTCGCGCTTGGCGCGCTGGTGCTGCTGTTCTACGCCGTCACCGTCGTCAAGCTCGGGCCCGGCGTGCTGACGAGGCCGATGTAATGAGTTC
>CAYGZV010000008.1:35166-37002 GCA_964354425.1 uncultured Rhodoplanes sp.
CGCGGCGACGCGACATCGTCGTCGCGCTCGCATGCGGCGCGTTCGTCGGCCTGATGCTCGGCGCGGCCTATGCGGCGGTGCCGCTCTACAATTGGTTCTGCCAGGTGACCGGGTTCGGCGGCACGCCGCAAATCGCGAGCAGCGCGCCCGGCGAAGTGCTCGACCGCAAGATCACGGTGCGCTTCGACGCCAATATCGACCGCGGCCTGCCGTGGCGTTTCGAGCCCGAGCTCGCCGCCATCGATGTGCGGCTCGGCGAAGTCGTCACCGTCTACTACACGGTCGTCAACCGGTCGGCCCGCGCGACCGTCGGCATGGCCGGCTACAATGTCACCCCGCCGCAGACCGGCGGCTATTTCACCAAGATCAACTGCTTCTGCTTCACCGAGCAGCGCCTGAACCCGGGCGAGCGGCGCGAAATGGCCGTCGTGTTCTATATCGATCCGGCGCTCGCCCGCGATAAAGATCAGAACGACCTCAACACGATCACCCTATCCTACACCTTCTATCCCACGCCCGAGCCGCAGCGGGGCGTTGCGGACAATGCCCGCGCGGCCCCGCCCGGGCGGATCTGACACAGGAAAGCACGGAGCGGCGTTTCTCGCACGCCGCATTGGCTAAACGGAGAAGAGCAAGATGGCCGAGGCGACCGCGAAACATCACGATTACCACCTGGTCGATCCGAGCCCCTGGCCCGTGGTCGGCTCGCTCTCCGCCTTCATCATGGCGGTCGGCGCGGTGTTCTGGATGCACAATTACTTCGCGGCCGCGCCGTTCGTGTTCGGCATCGGGGCGCTCGGCGTCATCTACACGATGATCGGCTGGTGGCGCGACGTCATCCGCGAGGCGGAGTTCGGCGGATTCCACACCGCCGTCGTGCAAATCTCGCACCGTTACGGAATGATCCTGTTCATCGCCTCCGAGGTGATGTTCTTCGTCGCCTGGTTCTGGGCCTATTTCAACGTCGCCTTGTTCCCGGCCGAGGCGCCGCAGGTGATGCGCACGGAGTTCATCGGCGGGGTGTGGCCGCCCAAGGGCATCGAGACCTTCGATCCCTGGCATCTGCCGCTACTCAACACGCTGATCCTGCTCACCTCCGGCACGACCGCCACCTGGGCGCATCACGCGCTGCTGCACAACGACCGCCAGGGCCTCAAATGGGGGCTCATCTGCACCATCCTGCTCGGCCTCACCTTCTCCGCCGTGCAGGCCTTCGAGTACTCCCACGCGACCTTCGGTTTTTCCGGCAACATCTACGGCGCGACCTTCTTCATGGCGACCGGCTTCCACGGTTTCCATGTGATCATCGGCACGATCTTCCTAATCGTCTGCCTCGCGCGCGCGCTCGCCGGCCAGTTCACCCCCAAGCAGCATCTCGGCTTCGAATTCGCCGCCTGGTACTGGCACTTCGTCGACGTGGTGTGGCTGTTCCTGTTCGCCTGCATCTATGTGTGGGGCGCGGGCGCTTACGCGGCGGCGGGGGGCCACTGACCGCATTGCGTTTTTACGGCGAGCGGGAACCGTTCGCCGGGACTGCGGCCACGCGGTACATCAAAGCGAATCCGATCCGCCAGAAACGGATTCGCCCGCACACCACGCGCCGGCGCGCGGCTGTGCGGCGCCGTTTCTGCGTCCGTAACGATGAGATCAATCTCGGACACCGGCATTTGCGAGCGCCGGGACGGCGCGGCTCCGGGCGTCATTGGTGCCGCAAGAGGGATTCGAACCCCCGACCCCATCATTACGAATTACGGTTAGGACATCGGCAAAAGCCGTGATCAATCAAGCTTTTTGTGCAGGTTATGCCGATGAAATCGGCGTTTTATGGACGTCCTA
>CAYGZV010000009.1:0-36595 GCA_964354425.1 uncultured Rhodoplanes sp.
TCCCGAGCCGATCGAGATGCTGCACCACGCCGACCCCGGCCGGCACGAACAGGAGTGACAGATGCTTCAGCAGCCCGTCCGCCGAATCGCCCAGTCCGGACGGAAGCGGTGCCTTGAAGGCCATCAGCGCCGCGAGAAGGATCATGCCCAGCACGGGACCGGGAACCGCGAGCGCCAGCGCGCGGACGAACACCTCGCCCGCGAGCTGACACGAGAGCAGGGTCGCGAACGCGTAGAGCATGGTGTTCCGTTCGGATTTTAGACGCATTCAACTCGTGGGTGGGAAACTCGACATTGACCGCGACAGCAACATCATGGAGCCAGAACTTGGCTTCCTTGTCGCCCGCGCGGACGTGGACGTGAGCCGGTTCGTCCTTTTCGTTGATAGAAGAAGGCCCGATAAGGACCCCCCGCAGAACCGTCGGCACGCGGCCCCCTCGTGGCCATTCACGTCTCTGATACTGCCGCACCCCGGCCCCTACCCCGCGAGCGCCGCGAGGATGCGCGCCCAGCTGCGCGTGCCCTTGTGGAACGAGGTCAGGTCGTACTTCTCGTTGGGCGAATGCACGCGGTCGTCGTCGAGGCCGAAGCCGACCAGGAGCGTATCCATGCCGAGCAGGCGCTTCAGATCGGCGACGATCGGGATCGAGGCGCCGGAGCCGATGAGGAGCGCCGCGCGCCCCCATTCGTCGGCGAGCGCGCCGCGCGCGGCGGCAAGCTGCGGCAGGTCCCAGGGCAGCGCCACCGCCGGCGCGGCCGTATGGTCGAGGAACTCCGCCTTGCAGTCCGCCGGCAGGCGCGCGCGCACGAAGGCGCGGAAGGCCGCGCGGATTTTTTCCGGGTCCTGGCCGCGCACCAGGCGGAACGAGATCTTCGCCGAAGCCTGCGACGGGATCACTGTTTTCGAGCCCTGCCCCATATAGCCGCCCCAGATGCCGTTCACGTCGCAGCTCGGGCGCGAGAACACCTGCTCGATCAGAAGGCGGTCGGTCTCGCCCGCCGGCGCGCTGAGGCCGACCGGCTTGAGGAAGCTCTCGGGCGTGAAGCCGAGCGTGCGCCACTCGCGGATCACTTCCGGCGGCAGATCGTCGATGCCGTCATAGAAGCCGGGGATCGTGATCCGCCCGTTGTCGGCGTGGATGCCGCCGAGAATCCGCGTGAGCGCGCGGATCGGGTTCTGCGCCGCGCCGCCGAACAGGCCGGAATGCAGGTCGCGGTCGGCCGCCTTGATGGTGACTTCCTCGTAGACGAGGCCGCGCAGCGACGTGGTGATCGCCGGCGTCTGCGGGTCCCACATGCCGGTGTCGCAGACGAGCGCGAGGCCGGCGGCAAGCTCGCCGGCGTTCTCCTTGACCCAGGCCGGCAAGCTCTTCGAACCGCACTCTTCTTCGCCTTCGATCAGGATCGTGGTTGGCACGGGCAGCGACCCGGTCACCGCCTTCCACGCGCGGCAGGCCTCGATGAAGGTCATCACCTGCCCCTTGTCGTCGCAGGCCCCGCGCGCGACGATCGCCTTGCGCCCGTCGGCAAGCGTCGCGATGCGCGGCGCAAAGGGCGGCGCCTCCCACAGATCGAGCGGGTCGACCGGCTGCACGTCGTAATGGCCGTAGAAGAGCACGCGGGGCGCGCCGCCGTTCCCCGCCTTGGCGAGCACGACGGGATGACCCGCGGTCTCGCGCAAGTCCGCCGCAAAACCGATGCTGCGCAGGTCGGCCGCGACATGCTCCGCCGCCGCCCGGCACTGGTCCTGATAGGCGAGGTCGGTCGAGATCGATTGGATGCGCAGCAGCGCGAACAAGCGCTCGAGGCTTGCGTCGAGGTCGGCGTCGATGCGGGCGAGGACGGCGTCGAGGGGCGTCATGATGATGATCCGGAGCGGGGTTTGCGCGGGCGTTTGGGTGCGGCTCGGCTTTCTCGTACTCGCCTTTGACGGGGCTTTTCCCGAGCGCCCAGATGGTAGAGCTGGTGCGCATGGCTCGCCAGACCCGCTTCGAGCCGCGACGCGAGCGCCTGCGGAGCGCGACGATTTTATTTCGGATGGCTGCTGCGGGGTCCTTCCGTTTCAAACGTCTCTCGGGTGAGGGCTGCGCGGCAGCGGTCGCGCGGATGGATCGGCATGGCGATGGAACACGTACTGAAATCCGGGCACGGGAGCATCGCGGCGCCTCACGCAAGGGCGGACCGCCTGGAGGATATCGACCGCTCCAAGGGTATCGCGATCGCGCTCGTCGTGCTGGGGCACGTCGTGGCGCGCGACCCGCCGCTCGGCAACGACTGGTACGTCACACTGAAGAGCGCGATCTACTGCTTCCATATGCCGCTGTTTATGTTCTTGGGCGGGTTCATCTTCTTCTACAGCGGCAATGCTCAAAAGCCCAGACCGGATTATGCCGGATACGTCAGGCGCTTGGCCGTCCGCCTGCTTGTTCCGTTCTTTGCGATCAGCCTCCTTGTGCTGATCGCAAAGTCGGCTGCCGGGACGGTGCTGCAGGTCGACAACAATCCTGAATCCTTTGAGCGCGGACTGATCTCACTGGTGTGGAACACCCACCGGAGCGCGGCCCTATCCGTCTGGTACCTGTTCGTCTCTTTCGTGTTCTGCGCGGGGACGCCGGGACTTCTGAAAGCCTCCGAGGGACGCATCTGGCCATTGATGCTGCTTGCTGCTGTGTTGCAGTTCATCAGCGCGCCTCAAATCCTGTACCTGGACCGGATCGCGCTGCTCTATCTCTATTTCGTGTTTGGCATGGCTTGCGCGAACTGCCGCGCGTGGGCGATGTCGGTCATCGACCGGTTCCTTGTCCTCTGGATCGCTCTCTTCACCGCGACGCTCGCGGCCATAATGATCCTGTTCGACACGGCGCCGTCGGGCCCGCCTTTCCTGCTCGCCGCCATCGGCTTGCTGTCCGGGCCGGCGATGCTCGGCCTGATGCGCGCAACGCCTTTTTGCCGATCGAGGCTCTTGCTGTTCCTCGGAGAACGAACGTTCGTCATCTACATGTTCAATACGTTCTTTATCGGAGCAACGAAGGCGGTCCTGCTGAAGTTCACGTCCTGGGACGGTGAGCACTTCATCCTGCTTTTCCTTCCGGCGCTCATGCTCGCAGGTCTCTTCGGACCCATCGCCCTGAAATACGCTCTTCTTGATCGGGTTCCTGCGCTTCGCTTCGCCGGCTGACGAGCTAGGACTGTTCGTGTGGCCCGATTGCTCTATGCCGATGATGCGGTTCGCGGCGAAGGCCGGCTCGCTCGCTGGCGAACATGAGCGCGGCGAGCAGTTGAATGAATATGTACAACACGACATTGTCGGTGATCATCAATATTCCCAGTGCGCATCCGAGCGCCACCGTCATCGGAGACAGTGCATAAAGCGCGGCAAGGCCGACGGTGAGGAGCGCGGAGCCGACAAGGCCGTAATCGTAATAGAATCGCATCCAATCATTGTGTGTCGGGACGACCTGTCCGCCTGACGAGAGGAGGACCAGAGTGTCGCAAGCGCCAGGCCCGTTTCCGAACAGGAACTGGTAGAACGTCCGTTCGCGCAGGCTGTCGTAGATGAGCGTATTGGTGCCGAGACGGCCGGCAAAGAACACTTCTCCGTTGAAGGTGAGCCCGAACTGGTTGCCGAGCAAATCGACGAACGCCAACAGGTCGACCGCCGCGACGTTGACGAAACCGAGCACGACAAGGAGAAAGGCGAAGCGAGCGCCAAGGCTCCTGGCCAGGGGTGTTTTCGCCACGAAATAGTAGGTCAGCACGCCGGCGAGCGCGGCAACGAGGGCAATGCGTTTTCCGCCCAGGACCGTCAGGATCAGGCCGAAGAAGAACCCGGGAACCGATTTCGTGCAGAAGAAATAGACCGCGTAAAGGGCGCCGACCAGCGCATCGCTGTTGTCATAGCCGCCCGTGATCGAAGCCGACTCGAAAATGTTAATCTTGAAGGTGATCCCGCTGCCCTCCACCAACACATTGATTGCGAGCATGATTACGGAAGCAGCAAGCAGGACCTTCAGCACGGCTGAGTCGACCTTGAAACGAGGAACGAAGCCGGCGATGCAGGCGGAAATTATGCCGATATTGATCAGCGTCCGCTCGTTTACGCCTTCAACGAGCGAGGGCAGACAGATCATCCAGTAACAGAGCAGGAACAGGACCGGGACCGGCTCAAATTTCGGTCCGGGCGCGCTGAGGACGAAAGCCATCCAGACCGGCGGAATGAGGTAGAGCAGGAAACGAAGCGGGACGTTCGCCGCCACCGGGAAGCAACCGATATATCCGACGATGTAAATGCAAATGGTGATGGTTCCCAATGCTCCGAGCCGGGACAGCCATCCGCCTGAGCGGCGCTTCGGCCGGCGGAGCGCCGCTCCTGGAGCTGGCGGGCCGGCCATGCACGCCGGGTCCATTCGTGGCGTCATGTCGGAGGCCTTTCCGTTGCATGGCGGCACGATTCACACATCAATCATGCGATCAACGATATAACGTTATACGGCAGCATAACGTCACGTCGGTGAAAGGACCATCATCACCCAAAGGGCCTGCTGTCAATGAGCGAGGCCGCGCAGCGACGTGGTGATCGCCGGCGTCTGCGGGTCCCACATGCCGGTGTCGCAGACGAGCGCGAGGCCGGCGGCAAGCTCGCCGGCGTTCTCCTTGACCCAGGCCGGCAAGCTCTTCGAACCGCACTCTTCTTCGCCCTCGATCAGGATCGTGGTCGGCAAGGGCGGCGACCCGGTCACCGCCTTCACGCAAGCGGCGTCATGATGATGATCCGGAGCGTGGTTTGCGCGGGCGTTTGGGTGACGGTTGCGGTGTGCCGAACAAGCCGCGGCCGCCCATGGCGGCGTCCGCAATGCTCGAAAGCTGGTCGAGCCCGGCATTGCCGGACGATTGGCGGCTGGGCCGACGGCGCGTCGACTTCACGCCCATCCGCCGCATCGCCTCCTGGGTCGCGGTCCGCGCGACGACCGCGGCGGCCGAGCGCCCGAACTGGCGGACCGCGGGATGGCTGAAGAAAGCGCCGACCCCCGCGATAAAGCGCGTCCAGACGTCCGTCGGCTCGGCCGGCGGCCGGCCGGCGCGATCGGGCGACGGGTCGCCCTCCCCTGCAGCCTCTTCGGCGCCTTGCAGGATGTCCGACAGCGATCGGTGCGGTTCGGCTTTCTCATACTCGCCCCGAACCGGGCTGTTGGAGAGGATCGATCTGCGCTCGTCCGGCGTGATCGGTCCGACGCGGGCGGAGGGTGGGCGAATGAGCGTCCGCTCGACCATCGACGGCGTGCCGTTTCCTTCCAGGAAGGAGACGAGCGCCTCGCCCTTGCCGAGCTCGGTGATCACCTGCGCGGTGTCGAGCTCGGGATTGGGACGGAATGTTTCGGCAGCCGCCCTGACCGCCTTCTGATCCCGCGGCGTGAAGGCGCGCAGCGCGTGCTGCACGCGATTGCCGAGCTGGGCAAGCACTTTGTCGGGAATGTCGAGCGGGTTCTGGGTGACGAAATAGATGCCGACGCCCTTGGAGCGGATCAGCCGCACCACCTGTTCGATCTTGTCGAGCAGCGCCTTGGGCGCTTCGCTGAACAAGAGGTGGGCCTCGTCGAAGAAGAACACGAGCTTCGGCTTGTCGAGGTCGCCCACCTCCGGCAGCTGCTCGAACAGTTCTGCGATCAGCCACAACAGAAAAGTGGCGTAGAGCCGGGGGCTTTCCATCAGCTTGTCGCCGGCGAGGATGCTGATGCGCCCGCGCCCCTTGCCGTCGGTCGCCATCAAATCGGACAGATCGAGCTGCGGCAGGCCGAAAAACCTTTCGCCGCCTTGGTTCTCGACCACCAGGAGTTCGCGCTGAACGGCTCCGATGGTGGCGGGCGCGACATTGCCGTAGCGCGCGCCGATGCCGCGCGCATTGTCGCCGAGATAGGCGAGCAGTTCGCGCAGGTTTTCGAGATCCACCAGCCCCTTGTGCGGCTCGTCCGTTTCGCCGGCCTCGCTCACCACCTTGAAGGCGATGTTGATCACGCCTTCCTGCACGTCGTTGAGGTCGAGCATGCGGGTGAGCAGGAGCGGCCCCATATCGTGCACGGTCGCGCGGATCGGATGCCCCTGCTCGGCGAACAGGTCCCAGAACACCACGGGAAACTGGTCGGGCTCATAGTCGAAGCCCATCTCCTTCGCGCGCTTGACGAAGGCCTCCTTCCGCTCGCCCATCGCGCCGACGCCGGAGAGGTCGCCCTTGACGTCGGCCGCGAAGACGGGAACGCCCGCACGCGAAAACCCCTCTGCGAGCGTCTGCAGCGTGACGGTTTTGCCGGTGCCGGTCGCGCCCGTGATCAGCCCGTGCCGGTTGGCGAAAGCAAGCGTCAGCATTTCCGGCTTGCGACTGAGCCCAACGAAAATCTTGCCGTCCTGATCGAGGCTTGTCATGCGTCTCTCACACTGGCCGCGTGCGCTCCGCCTTTTCCGTTCCACCGTCGGTGCACAAACAAGCGACGCGAATGGATACCATGCGGCCGAAGCGCCCGCGAGCATTCCTCCGCTCGGCGGCGACGCACCCGCCGTCACGGCGCGTCATCTGAATCGTTGCGCTATCGCAACACACGCGCCGGAACATACCTCGCAGCGATCGTGGCGTCTTTGTGATTCGCCGTGATGGTGCCAAAATGCTTGTGCGATCGGCGGATCGTGAGGGGGCCATGGACGAGGGGCGTGAGCTGCGTCGTCGCCATGCTTGGCGTCGAGCCGAGCGCAGCGTCGCAACGACTGGTAACAATCCGTACCATCCCATCCGATTTCGCCGCGACGGCAGCTCATCCGCCGTTCCGACCACTCGTTCGACCTGAAGCTCGCGTAAAGAGGAGACGGGCATGTCATACTCTATCGCCGAGCTTGACCCGCTTCATCCGGGAATAGCCGCCAAACTGCGATCATTCGGCATCCGCACCACCACCAAACTCCTCGAAGCGGCAAAGGATCCCAAAGGACGCAAGTCGCTCTCCGAACGGACCGGCTTGAGCGCGCAATGCCTGCTGCGCGTCGCCAACTTCGCGGACAAGATGCGGATCAAGGGGATCGGCGAGGAATATGCCGAACTGCTCGAAGCGGCCGGCGTAGACACGGTGAGGGAGCTGAAATATCGCAACCCGGCCAATCTCGCCAAACGGATGGCGGAGGTAAACAAGCAGCTCAAGCTCGTCCGCGCGCCGCCTTCCGAGAAGGTCGTCGTGCGCTGGATCGAAACGGCCAAGAAGCTGCCGATCAAGATCAGCTACTGACCGGCGCGGCAATCCATTTGGTGTAATCTCCGTGGTCTGATGCGTTATTAGCTCATGCTTTTAAATCTCTATTAGTTTGGTTTGGTCTTAATGCTGTGACTGAATCGCTTGACTTTCTTCCGCCCCCCTCCGCGTGTCCCGCACGCGTGCAGCATCGCAGTCGAACTTGCGCCGGAGCGGCTTGACAGCGGAACCGGCGCCGCGCAAAGCCGCGCTATGGCCCCTGACGATCTCGCTCCGGTGACGCAAGCGCCCGCGGCAAGGCTTGCCGACCTTCTCGGCCGCCGTCGGCCGCTGATCATGGGCGTCCTCAATGTCACGCCCGACTCTTTTTCCGATGGCGGGCAATTCTTCGACCCGGATGCGGCGATCGAACAGGCCCGTCGCATGATCGCGGAAGGGGCGGATATTATCGATGTCGGGGCCGAGTCGACGCGGCCCTATGGGGGCGCTGCGCCGGTGACGGCCGACGAGGAGGTGCGCCGCCTCGCCCCGGTGCTTGCCTTGGTCGTCGCGCTCGGCGTCCCGGTGTCGGTCGATACGATGAAGGCCGAAGTCGCGCATTGGGCGCTCGACCTTGGCGCTGCAATCGTCAACGATGTCTGGGGCCTTCAGCGCGATCCGGACATGGCCCGCATCGTCGCCGCGCGCGGCGCGCCGGTGATCGTCATGCATAACAGGGCGCAGGCGGACCCGGCGATCGACATCATGCGCGACATCGAGGCGTTCTTTCATCGCTCGCTCGAGATCGCCGGCAAAGCCGGGATCGACCGCGACCGGATCGTGCTCGACCCGGGGATCGGGTTCGGCAAGACGGCCGAACAGAGCATCGCCGTGCTCGCCCGTTTCGAGCGGTTGAACGGGTTCGGATTGCCGTTGCTGGTCGGCGCATCGCGCAAGCGCTTCATCGATCGGGTGTCGCCATCGGAGCCGCAGGACCGCCTCGGCGGATCGATCGCCGCTCACCTCGCTGCGGTGGCGAAGGGGGCGGCCATCATCCGCACCCATGACGTCGCGCCGACGGTGCAGGCCTTGAGAGTCGCGCAGGCGATCCGGAGCGCATGATGAACGGCGAGGATGACGTGATCTTCATCGCAGGGCTCGCGATCCACGCCTATCACGGCGTGATGGAGCACGAGGGCACCGTCGGCCAGACTTTCCTGCTCGATCTGGAGCTTGCGATCGATCTTGCGGAAGCGTCGCGATCGGACAAGATCGCCAGCACCGTGTCCTACGATGAAGTCGTGGACTGCGCCAGCCGGGCGTTCTGCGCCGACCGCTTCCGCCTGGTGGAGGCCGCCGCCGGCGCGGTCGGCACGGCCATCCTTGACCGCTTCCCGCGCATTTCGCGGGTTCGCGTCACCGTGCACAAGCCGCATGCGCCCATCGCCGCAACCTTCACCGATGTGGGCGTTTCGATCGTGCGGGAGCGGCATGGCTGAAGCCATCCTGGCGCTCGGGGGCAATCTCGGGCCGGTCCGCGATACGTTCGACCGCGCGGTGGCGCTTCTCTGCGACGGCGAGAGCGTCCGCCTCCTCGCCCGTTCCTCCGACTACCGCACCGCCCCCTGGGGCGATCCCGACCAGCCCAGTTTCGTCAATTCATGCCTGATCGTCGCGACCACGCTGTCGCCGCGCGCCCTGCTCGCGCGGACGCAAGCGATCGAGGCGGCGCTCGGCCGCAACCGAGCAGCGGAGCGGCGCTTCGGACCCCGCCCCATCGACATCGATCTCGTGGCCTATGACAGCCTCGTGATCGCCGAACCCGATCTCGTTTTGCCCCACCCGTCCGCGCTCGAACGCGCATTCGTGCTGGCGCCTTTGGCGGAAATCGCCCCCGACCGGATGATCGGCGGCGTGGCGGCGACGGACGCGCTGGCGCACCTCGACCGGAGCGGGGTCGAGCGGCTCCCGCCGCGCTGATTCCGCCTGGTCCGAGCCGCGGCTTCCATCGTGGGGTGCAGCGCGGCATTCCCGCCTCCGGCGCTGTCATAAAATATTCGATTGGCGTGGCGGCCCGGCCATGGCATTTTTCGCGCCATGGCACAGGACACCGAACTTTCGCTCGCCGCCGATTTCCCTCCGGCCCGCCGGGAGGAATGGCTCAAGCTTGTCGATGGCGTTCTCAAGGGAGCGCCGTTTGAGAAACGGCTCGTCAGCAAGACCTATGACGGGCTTGTGATCGAGCCGCTTTACGCGCCGCAGGCGGGCTCGCGGCCGCTGGCCGCTCGCCCCGGCGGCGCCCCGTGGCAGGTCCTGCAGCGCGTGGACCATCCCGATCCGGCCGTCGCCAATGCCGAAGCGCGCCATGAGCTGGAGAACGGCGCGACGGGCCTCGTGCTGGTGTTCGCCGGCGCGGTGGGGGCGAACGGGTATGGCATTGCGCACGACAAGACCTCTCTGACAAAGGTGCTTGACGAGATCCGTCCGGACGCGGGCATTTCGCTCGAGCTGCAGCTGGGCTCCGACGCAAGGGAAGCCGCGAACAATCTCGCGGAGATCATCAAGGGGAGCGGCGTCCCTCCCGATGCGACCGACATACGCTTCGGCTTCGACCCGCTCGGCGCAATCGCGACCGGATCGGGTGCGGCCGCGTGGCCCGAGGCGGCGCCGGCCTTCGGCGTGGCGGTGCAGCACCTGGAGGCGCTCGGCTTCCGCGGACCGTTTGCCGTCGCCGATGGCCGCGTCGTGCATAATGCCGGCGGCTCGGAGACGCAGGAACTCGCCTATGTGCTTGCCGCCGCGGTGTCCTATCTGCGGGCGCTGGAAACCGGCGGCATGACGCTTGACGACGCGCGCCGGGCGATCTTCTTCCGCCTGTCCGCGGACGCCGACCAGATCATATCGATCGCCAAGTTCCGCGCGGCGCGAAAGCTGTGGGCGCGAGTCGAAGAAGCCTGCGGCCTTGCCCCCGGGCACGTCTTCATCTCGGCCGAGACCGCATGGCGGATGATGACCAAGCATGACCCCTGGGTGAACATGCTGCGGGGGACGATCGCCGTGTTCGCGGCGGGCGTCGGCGGCGCGGACGCCGTCACCGTCCTGCCCTGCACCAATGCGCTCGGCCTGCCGGACCGTTTCGCCCGACGGATCGCGCGCAATACGCAGCTCATCCTGCTCGAGGAATCGAACCTCGCCCGGGTCGCCGATCCGGCGGCCGGATCGGGCGGCGTGGAAGAGATGACGAAGCAGCTCTGTTCAGGAGCCTGGAGCCTGTTTCAGGAGATCGAGAAGGCGGGCGGCCTGTGGGGCGCGCTGCAATCGGGCCTCCTGCAGAAGAAAGTCTTCGCCGTGGCCGCCGCGCGCGAGAAGGCGATCGCCACCCGCAAGGAGCCGCTGACCGGCATCAGCGAGTTCCCCAATATCCACGAAGCGCCGGTCTCGGTCCTGCCGGTACCGCCGCTCGCGCTCAAGCCGGGCAGTGCGCTGGTCGAGCCGCTCAAGCCGATCCGGCTCGCCGAATCGTTCGAGCGGCTGCGCGAGGCGTCCGATCGCCTGTTTGCGGAAACCGGGGCGCGGCCGAAAATCTTCCTCGCCAATCTCGGCCGCATCGCCGAGTTCAACGCCCGCGCCACGTTCGCTAAGAACTTCTTTGAGGCGGGCGGCATCGAGGCGGTGAGCAATGACGGGTTCGCAGCGGCGGACGGCAACACCGAGCGGCCCGCCCTCATCGCCGCGTTCAAGGACTCGGGCGCGAAGCTCGCCTGCCTCTGCTCGTCCGACAAGGTCTACCCGGTCGAGGCGATCGAGACGGCGAAAGCGCTTGCCGCGGCGGGCGCGACGGAGGTGTACCTCGCCGGCCGGCCAGGCGATCTCGAAGCCGCCCTCAAGGAGACCGGCGTCAAGAACTTCATCTTCGTCGGATGCGATACGCTTGCGATGCTGAGCGCAGCGCAGAAGACGCTCGGCCTTCGTTCGTGACTGTCGGAACTGACGGCTCGCCCCGGACCGGGCGGGCCGTGTGCCAAAATGATCTGGACAGCACAGTTTTCGTGATTTGGCCGGTTGCGCCGGCGAACGAATGAGGTGAACCCCCATGACCCGCATTCCGGATTTCTCCTCGGTCGACTTCACCGAGCCGTCGACCGCCGCTCCCCAAAGCGCCGCCCCGCCCTGGCTCACCCCGGAGGACATCGCGGTGAAGCCGGCATACGGGCCGGCGGACCTGCAAGGGCTCGACTTCCTCAACACCTTCCCCGGCATGCCGCCCTATGTGCGCGGTCCCTACCCCACGATGTATGTCACCCAGCCGTGGACCGTGCGCCAATATGCCGGCTTCTCCACCGCGGAGGACTCGAACGCCTTCTACCGGCGCAACCTCGCCGCCGGCCAGAAAGGCCTGTCGGTCGCCTTCGATCTCGCGACGCATCGCGGCTATGACAGCGACCACCCGCGCGTGTCCGGCGATGTCGGCATGGCGGGCGTCGCCATCGACTCGATCTACGACATGCGCACGCTGTTCTCCGGCATCCCGCTCGACCAGATGAGCGTGTCGATGACCATGAACGGCGCGGTGCTGCCGGTGCTCGCGCTCTACATCGTCGCGGCGGAAGAACAGGGCGTGCCGCCGGCCAAGCTTTCGGGAACGATCCAGAATGACATCCTGAAAGAGTTCATGGTGCGCAACACCTATATCTATCCGCCCACGCCCTCGATGCGCATCATCTCCGACATTTTCGGCTACACCTCGGCGAACATGCCGAAGTTCAACTCGATCTCGATCTCCGGCTACCACATGCAGGAGGCGGGCGCGACGCAGGACCTCGAGCTCGCCTACACGCTCGCTGACGGCGTCGAATATGTGCGCGCGGGCATCGCCACCGGACTGACCGTCGACAAGTTCGCGCCGCGGCTCTCCTTTTTCTGGGCGATCGGCATGAACTTCTTCATGGAGGTGGCGAAGCTGCGCGCCGGCCGCCTGTTGTGGGCGAAGCTGATGAAGGAGTTCAACCCGACCGACCCACGCTCGCTCAGCCTGCGCACGCATTCGCAGACTTCGGGCTGGTCGCTCACGGCGCAGGACGTGTTCAACAATGTGATCCGCACGGCGATCGAGGCGATGGCGGCGACGCAAGGCCATACGCAATCGCTGCACACCAATGCGCTCGACGAGGCGCTCGCGCTGCCGACCGACTTCTCCGCCCGCATCGCCCGCAACACCCAGCTGTTCCTGCAGCAGGAGAGCGGCACGACGCGCATCGCCGATCCGTGGGGCGGCTCGTTCTATGTCGAGCGGCTCACCTACGAGCTCGCCAAGAAGGCCTGGGGCCATATCCGCGAGGTCGAGGAACTGGGCGGCATGGCCAAGGCGATCGAGGCCGGCATTCCCAAGCTGCGCATCGAGGAGGCCGCGGCCAAGACGCAGGCGCGCATCGATTCCGGCAGCCAGTCGGTGATCGGAGTCAACAAGTACAAGCCGGAGGACGAGCGGCCGATCGAGGTGCGCAAGGTCGACAATTCGGCGGTGCGCCAGATGCAGATCGACAAGCTCACGCAGCTCAAGGCCGAGCGCGACCCGCAGAAGGTGCAGGAAACGCTCGACGCGCTCACCCGCGCGGCCGAGGGCGGCAACGGCAATCTGCTGGCGCTCGCGGTCGACGCCGCGCGCGCGAAAGCGACGGTGGGCGAGATATCCTTTGCGCTGGAGAAGGTGTACGGCCGCCATCGCGCGGAAATCCGGGCGATCTCGGGCGTCTACAAACGGGAGGCGGGCGGGATGTCGCAAGCCATCGATCGGGTGCTGAAGCTCGTCGCGCAGTTCGAGCATGACGAGGGGCGCAGGCCGCGCATCCTCGTCGCCAAGGTCGGCCAGGACGGCCATGACCGCGGTCAGAAGGTGATCGCGTCCGCGTTCGCCGATCTCGGCTTCGACGTCGATATCGGCCCGTTGTTCGCGACGCCCGAGGAAGCCGCGCGCCAGGCGGTCGAGAACGACGTGCACATCGTCGGCGTGTCCTCGCTCGCGGCAGGCCATCTCACGCTGGTGCCGGAGATCAAGGCCGCGCTCGTCGCGGAGGGCCGGGGAGACATCATGATCGTCGTCGGCGGCGTCGTCCCGCCGCAGGACTATGACGCGCTCAAGGCCGCCGGCGCCGAAGCGATCTATCCGCCCGGCACGGTGATCGCGGAGGCCGCCGAACAGCTCATGCACTCGCTCAACCGCCGCCTCGGGCACACAAGGGAAGCGGCGGAGTAGGCTTGCCGCCGGACCCGGCGCACGCGTCTGCGACGACCGACGTCGAAACGTTCAGGTCCGCTCGTCCCCGCGCAGCGGGGACCGAGGAGCATTAGGAGAACTGGTTTCCCGCCTCGCGGGAATGAGCGGGATGGGGGCGCTCGGATCGGAAACCAACCGTTCCACGTTGCGCCGCATCCGGGCACGAGCAATGACCCGCGAGGAGATCATCGCGAAGCTCAAGGAGAGCGCCCCGGCCATCAAGGCCGAGGGCGTGACCAAGCTTGCGATTTTCGGCTCGCGCGCGCGCGGCGACGAGCGTCCCGACAGCGATCTCGACGTGCTGATCGAGGTGAGCGACGCGTTCCGAGGACTGAGCTGGCCGGCGGTGGCGTCGATCATCGAACATGTCACCGGCCTTCCGGCGCAAGTGACGCTGCGCCGATCACTCGATCCGCGGATCGCCGAACGGATCGCCGACGATGTGATCGAGGTATTCTAGGTGCCGCCGACTCTCGCCGACCGCGTCCGACACATCTTCGAGGCCATCGCCAACATCGAGCGCGTTCTCGCGGGCAAGACCGCTCAGGATTTCGCCGGGGACTACCTTCTACGGCTGCTCGTCGAACGATTGCTTGAGATCGTCTGCGAGGCTTCGCGCCACGTTCCGGAAAACGTAAAGGCGAGCGAGCCCGGCATTCCGTGGCAGGACATGGTCGATTTCGGCAACCGCTTGCGCCATGCCTATCACAGCGTCGATCCGGCGATTGTCTGGAGGGTTGTTACAGAAGACCTCCCGCCGCTGAAGGCTTTCGTCGAGCGGGTCATCCGGGAAGAAGAGAGACAGGCGAAGTAACCCGCCCGCTCAATCGATCTCGCCGAGGCGAACGGAAAAGCCCGGCAGGGCGTCGGTCGTGAGCAAATCCTGCGGCCCGCGCTCGACGATGGAGGACCAGCCCTCGCCGGCCGGCCCGGTGTGCACCCAGGCGATGCGTTCGTCGGCGTCGATCAGCCAATATTCGCGGATGCCATGCTTTGCGTAGAGCCGCGCTTTGACCTTGCGATCATAGGCCAGGCTGGAGACTGCGATCTCGATCAGCAGCAGCACGTCCTTACCTTGCGGCTGCGCGAAGCTCCGCGGTTCGGCCTTGTAGACGGACTTTGCTATGATCGCGAGGTCCGGCTCGACAAGGATATCCTCTGCGAGTTGGATCGTGCTCCCATTGCCGACATAGAGGCCATCCGGCACGGCCCGCACCAAGGCCAAGTTGAGCGCGTTCTGCATGTGGTCGTGAGCAATGCTCTTCGACGCCATCATGACGATGTCCCCCTCGATCAGCTCGAAACGCTCGTCTTCGGCGATCAGTCCGATGTCGATCATGCGGCGGATGTCGTCCACCGAGAACGCGCGGCGGGGGAAGCCTTCCGCGCCTCGGGTGACGGCGACGTTCATGGCAGCCTCCTGCTCAATCGGCATCCGCCAGCCGGATAAAAAAGGCCGGGCAGCGTGGTCGGATGCAGCGACTCGGTCGGGGGGACTTCGCGGATGCTCGCCCAGCCGGCGGCGGTCGGCCCGGTATGAACGGTCGTCACCCGCGTTTCGGCGTCGACCACCCATAGTTCCGGCACGCCATAGCTCGCATAGAGCCGCGCCTTGACCCCGAGATCGAAGGCACCGCTCGAATCGGCGACTTCGATGACCAGCAAGAGGTCAGGCCCCCTGACCTCCTTGAGTGTCAGCTTGCGTTCGAAAATCGAGAGGTCCGGCTCGACGAAGGTGCGGTCGGACAGATAGATGCTGCTCTCGATCCCAAGCCGTAGATCGTGCGGCAGCCAGCGGGCGAGACACAAGTTCAACGCGGATTTGACCGCCTCGTGCGGATCATGATGCCGCGACGCCGGAACGATCTCCCCCTCGATCAGCTCGAACTTCTCGTCCCGGCCGATCACGCCGGCATCGATCATCCGCAGGATTTCCTCGACGGTGAACGCCCGGCGGGCAAACCCATCGACGGCTCGCGTCAATGCGACATTCATGTCGTGCACCCTCATTGGCTGGCTAAATATAGTCCCATCATCGAGCGCTTGCGAGAAAAGCCTGCACGGCGAACCCCGCCCCGATCCGCTTCGCAGACCGTTTCCCTCGGCGCGATCCTGCTTTAAACAGGCGCTCATGAAACCTCGCCCCGCCCCCGCCTCCTTCGCCGACATCGCCCTTCTGAGCCATGGCGTCCGCAAGGGGGAGCGCGCCGTGCTCGCCCGCGCGATCACGCTCGCGGAATCGAAGCGCGCCGATCATCAGCATGCGGCGCGCGAACTCGTGCAGGACCTGCTCCCGCAGACCGGCCACGCGGTCCGCGTCGGCATCACCGGAGCGCCCGGCGTCGGCAAGTCGACATCGATCGACACGCTCGGCGCCTATCTCACCGGCGCCGGACACAAAGTCGCGGTGCTCGCGGTCGATCCCTCTTCGGCGCGTACCGGCGGCTCCATTCTCGGCGACAAGACCCGCATGGCGCGGCTCGCCGTCGACCCGAACGCCTTCATCCGCCCTTCGCCCGCCGCGGGAACGCTCGGCGGCGTCGCGGCGAAGACGCGCGAAACCATGCTGATCTGCGAAGCGGCGGGCTATGACGTGATCCTCGTCGAAACCGTCGGCATCGGCCAGTCGGAGACTGCGGTCGCCGACATGACGGACTTTTTTCTCGCGCTGATGCTCCCCGGCGCGGGCGACGAGCTGCAGGGCATCAAAAAGGGCCTGGTCGAACTCGCCGACATGATCGCGGTCAACAAGGCGGACGGCGACAATGTCGTGCGGGCGCGCGCGGCGGCTGCCGAATACCGCGCCGCGCTGCATATCCTGAGCCCGCGCTCGCCCAACTGGCAGGTGCCGACGGTCACCTATTCGGCGATGACCGGGGACGGCATCCCCGAACTATGGGCGAAGGTGCTGGAGCATCGCGAGAAGCTCTCGAAGAGCGGCGAGTTCTCCGCCCGCCGGCGCGACCAGCAGGTGAAATGGATGTGGGCGATCCTCGAGGATCGCTGGCGCGGGCGCATCGCCTCCGATCCGAAGCTGCGGGCGAAGCTGCCGCAGATCGAGAAGGCGGTGGCGGAGGGGCGGCTGTCGCCCGCGCTCGCCGTCGACGACATCCTGGCCACGCTCGGCTGGTGATGACGGCGATCCTGGTGACCGGGTTCGGCCGCTTCCCCGGCGCGCCGATCAACCCGACGATCGCCCTGATCGCCGCGCTGAAGCGCCGCCGCCGCCCCGCCCTCGCCGGGCTTCGCCTCGCGACGCATGTCTTCGCCACCCGCTATGCGGCGGTCGACCGCGAATTGCCGGCGCTGATTGCGCGCGAAACACCCGACGCGATCGTGCTGTTCGGCGTGGCCGCCAAGGCGAAGCGCCTGCGCATCGAGCTGTTCGCGCGCAACCGCGCCTCGGTGCTGTTTCCCGACGCGGGCGGAACAAAGCCGGCCGGTGCGGCGATCGCATGCGGCGCGCCGCCTCGGCAGCACGGCCGGTTTTGCCTGAGCCGCCTGCTCGCCGCCTCCCGTTCGACCGGGCTGCCCCCCGCGGTCTCGCGCAATGCCGGCGCCTATCTCTGCAACTACGCCTATTGGCGGGCGCTGGAAGCCGCCGCGCGACCCGGCGGCCCGCGCCTGGTCGTGCTCGTACACATCCCGCCGCTAGCAATAAAGGCGCTGCCGCGGCGAGGGCGAGCGGGACAGCAAGCGCGACAACCTATGCACTCGCTTGCCAATCTCACGCGCGCAGCCGAGGCGATGCTGATGGCGGTGCTCGCCGAACCACGGACTTTGCGAGGCGATCCAAGAGCCACCAGTTATCCATAAAATAGCGATGTGATGATTGGAGGATCAATGTACGGGCTGCCAAAAGAAATTCCCGATGTGAACGTTTTTCTCGCCTTAGCTCCTCAGGAGATTGCCGGAGTTATTTTGCTGCAGCTCAGGGGCAGATTCGGTGAAAAGGAATTTCATCCGGAAAATCTGAAAGGCGAGATTTGGGGCCCGGCCTACGGACACCAACCCCACTATCCGCGTGATCGCCAAAGCGACGTGCAACTCGCCCTATCAGAGGCGTGGGCTTGGTTAGAAGCAAATGTTCTGGTCGTTCCGGCCTTGGATTCCACAAACGCTGGTCACGGCTGGCGAGTCCTTAGTCGCCGCGCCCGGCAATTCGAAAGCAAGGAGGATTTTGATTACTTCATCAAGTCACAGCAGCTCCCACGAGAAATGATCCATCCTACTATTGTGGAGCGTGTATGGCTGTCGCTTTTGAGAGGCGAGCTTGACACGGCCGTGTTCCAGGCGATGAAAGCGGTAGAAATCGCAGTTAGAGATGCCGCGCATTTCGCCAAACGCGATCTCGGCGTACCAATGATCCGAAAAGCGTTCCACCCCGAAACTGGCCCGTTACGAGATCCGAACGCGGAGTCGTCAGAGCGGGAAGCGTTAATGCACCTGTTCGCTGGCGCTATAGGATCGTACAAAAACCCTCATTCTCATCGGAACGTCCCACTGGATAATCCTCCTGAGGCGGCAGAAATCGTAATTCTGGCTAGCCATCTCCTCCGCTTGGTGGAGGGAAGAAAGCCGCCCATCTAACGTTTATTTTCGCAGCGAAAACGCTCATGCCTCCATCAGCGCCCTGCCCGGCTGCAGCGCGCCGATCGCGCTCCTGTGCCAGTTGCGCAGGACGGGCCGCGCAAAGCGGTCGAGCTCGGTCCTGCTTTCGTCGCCGCGCGGCAGGAAGCGGGCGAGCAGCGCGGCCATCGCCGCTTCGGCGGCGCGCCTTGCGCCGTCGTCGATCTTGAGCGCAAGCCCGAGCCCCTGCTCCGGAAGCGCCGCGCACAGGACGCCTTCCGCCCCGGTCTTCACGAAAATTCGCTCGCGCAGAGCGGTCATCACTTCGGTGCAGAACCGTCCGGTGCCGGCGACGTGCCACGGATAGGCCGCACACGCCGCGCGCAAGCGCTGCGCCGCCGCGGCCCGCGCGGGCGCAAGCCCCTGCCCCGTTCCAAACCGTGCGAAGGCGAGCGCGAGACGCGCGAGCGGCATGGCGAAGGTCGGGACCGAGCAGCCGTCCACGCCGATATGGCTGTCCGGAATGGCGGCGCCGCCGAGCTGCTCCAGCACGGACCTCACCGCCTGCTGCACCGGGTGCTGCGCATCGACATAGGTCGCGGGCGCGCACCCCATGGCGCAGGCCGCGCACAGAAAGCCCGCATGCTTGCCCGAGCAGTTGTTGTGGAGCGCGGTCGCGGCGCCGCCGCTGCGGGCGAGCGCGAGCGCCGCCGGCTGGTGCAGCGGCCAATGCGTCCCGCACATCAGCGACCCCGGATCGAGGCCGGCGCGCGCGAGCATGCTGGCGACGCCCGCCACGTGGTCGGGCTCCCCGCCGTGGGAGGCGCAAGCCAGCGCCAGCTCCTCGTCACGCAGGCCGAAGCGTTCGCCCCCGCCCGATTCGACCAGCACGAGCGCCTGCAGGGCCTTGATGGCCGAGCGCGGATAGATCGGCTGCTCGACATCGCCGAGCGCGAGCACGCGCCCGCCGTCCGCGTCAACCACGGCGACTGCGCCGCGATGCCGGCTTTCGACGAGCGCGCCGCGCAGCGCCTCGATCAGAACGGGATTATCCATTGGTCCGCGAGGAAACTCAGCAGGAGGACGAAACGATGGCGGCGCGGCGCGCTTGCCGCCGGTCAGGGAGAACCTATTTATACTCTCGCCGTGATGCCGCAACCGTCTCCATCAACCGCACGCCTGCGCCGCACTGTCGTGATCCTGTCCATCATTGTGCTGTTTCTGCTGCCGGTCGCGGCGCAAGCGGCGCTTTACGCCATGTCCGGCGGTCCGCGCAGCTGGCGCGACGCCGACTGGTCGAGCATCGGCAGCCTGCCGCCGGCAAGAGCCCATCCCGCGGCGCGCGTCCTCGTTCTGTCCGGGCGCACCGGCGGCTGGAAGGGCGTCGTCTCGGTCCACAGCTGGATTGTGGTAAAGCCGAGGGACGCGCCCGCCTGGACGCGCTACGACGTGGTCGGCTGGGGCAATCCGTTGCGCCTGAACGGCTGGGCGCCGGACGGGCGCTGGTACGGGAACAAACCGACCGTCGTGGCCGACCTGTCCGGGGAGGACGCCGAGCGGCTGATCCCGCGCCTTGCGGCGGCGATCCGCGGCTACGAGTACCGCAATGCCGGCGACTACCGCATCTGGCCCGGTCCCAACAGCAACACCTTCGTCGCGACGGTGCTGCGCGCCGCGCCCGAGCTCGGCGCGATTCTGCCGCCAAATGCCATCGGACGCGATTTCCGTCCCGCGCCCTTTGTCGGCGCGAGCGACAGCGGCACCGGGTTCGAAGTTAATCTGTGGGGCGTGCTCGGCGTCAAGCTGGGCTGGGTCGAGGGCGTCGAGGTCAATCTGCTCGGCCTTGTCGCCGGGGTGGACTTCCGCCGGCCGGCGCTGAAGCTGCCAGGCTTCGGCCGGATCGGGATCGACGGACTCTCGCCCGCGCCCGCCGCGGCCGGCCCGTAAAGGCGTCGGCGCGGTCACGGCGATTTGCGCCCAAATGCCGCACGGGGCGTAACAACCTGTGAGTATTGTGCGAAAGCTCGACCGAACGCAAAGGCCGAACGGCAGAACGCGCATGCGAAACACCTGGCCGCTGCTCGAACCGATCCCGTTTCCGGCGATCCGCCGGCGCAGCGTGACTACGCTGCAGGTCAATCTCGGCTATCGCTGCAACCAGTCCTGCGTCCATTGCCACGTGAATGCCGGGCCGAACCGCACCGAGGAGATGGCGGGCGAGACGATCGACCTCGTCCTCGACGCGCTCGCGCAGCGGCGCATCGCGGCGCTCGATATCACCGGCGGCGCGCCCGAGCTCAATCCGCATTTCCGACGGCTCGTGCATGCGGCGCGCGAGCTCGGCGTCAAGGTGATCGACCGCTGCAATCTGACCATCCTGGAAACGCCCGAGCAGGCGGACCTCGCCGGGTTTCTCGCCGGCGAACAGGTCGAGATCACCGCCTCGCTTCCCTGCTATCTCGAAACCAATGTCGACCGGCAGCGCGGCAAGGGCGTGTTCGAAGTCTCCATCAGCGCGTTGCGGCGGCTGAACGCGCTCGGCTATGGACGCGACGGCGGCAGCCTCGTCCTCAACCTCGTCTACAATCCGCAGGGCCCGAGCCTGCCGCCGCCGCAAGCCGCGCTCGAGGCCGATTACCGGCGCGTTCTCGGCGAAAGCTACGGCGTGCGCTTCAACAACCTGTTCACGCTCGCCAACATGCCTATTCAACGATTCGGCGCGAGCCTGATCGCCAAGGGCGAGTTCGAGCGCTATGTCGCGCTTCTCAGAGGCGCGCACCGCGACGACAATCTGGCGACCGTGATGTGCCGCGACCTCGTGTCGGTCGATTGGCAAGGCTATCTCTATGATTGCGACTTCAACCAGATGCTCGACCTCCCGCTCGCCGATCGCGGTCGTGACGGAAGACGGCCGCATCTCTCGGCCATGCTCGACGAGAGCTTTGCGAATGATCCGATTCGCGTCGCCGGACACTGTTTCGGCTGCACCGCCGGCCAGGGATCGAGTTGCGGCGGCGCGCTGAAGGACGCCGCCGAGTGAGTCTCTCCATCATCATCCCCGTTCTCGACGAGGAAGCGGAGATCGCCGACGCGCTCGCCGCGCTCGCGCCGCTGCGGTCGCGCGGCGTCGAGACCATCGTCGTGGATGGCGGTAGCCGCGATCAGACCGTCGCGCTCGCCGCTCCGCTCGCCGATCGCGTGATCGCTGCGCCGCGCGGGCGCGCGGCGCAGATGAACGCCGGCGCGGCGGCCGCCATGGGCGACGTTCTCCTCTTCCTGCATGCGGACACGCGGCTGCCGGCCGCGGCGGATCGCCTGGCGCTGGACGGGCTCGCGCGCAGCAGCCGCCAATGGGGCCGCTTCGATGTGCGCATTTCCGGCCGCCATCCCTTGCTTCGGGTCGTCGCCGCGCTGATGAACATCCGCTCGCGCCTGACGGGCATCGCCACCGGCGATCAGGCGATCTTCGTCCGGCGCGACTTGTTCGAACGGGTCGGCGGCTTTCCCGCCATACCGCTGATGGAGGATGTCGCCCTCTCCCGCCTGCTCAAACGGACGGGAGAGCCGCTCTGCCTTGCGCCGCGCGCGATCACCTCCGGCCGGCGCTGGGAACGGCGCGGCGTCATGCGCACGATCCTGTTGATGTGGCGGCTCCGCCTCGCCTATTCGCTGGGCGCGGCGCCCACCCGGCTTGCCCGCCTTTACGGCTATGCTGCGCCGCCGTCCTGAACCGGTTGCGGTCGCGATTCTCGCCAAGGCGCCGATCGCCGGGCTGGCCAAGACGCGGCTGATCCCTGTGCTCGGCGCCGAAGGCGCGGCCGCGCTGCAGGCGCGCCTGATCGCCCGCGCGGTCGCGACGGCGAGCGCAGCAGGGATCGGGCCGATCACCTTGTGGGCCGCGCCCGAGGAAGGCCATGTCGTCTTTCTGACGGCGAAGGCGCGCCACGGCGTCGCGCTCGCGCGCCAGCCCGAGGGGGACCTCGGCCATCGCATGGCGACGGCGCTGGCGGCGGCGCACGGTCCTGCGCTCGTCATCGGCAGCGATTGTCCGGCGCTGACCCCGGATCATCTGCGAGACTGCGCGGAGTCGCTGTGCGACGGCATCGATGCCGCGATCATTCCCGCCGCAGACGGCGGCTATGTGCTGCTCGGGACGCGGCGTCCGAACGCGCATCTGTTCGCTGACATGCCTTGGGGAACGGCGCTGGTGATGGGCGAAACGCGCTCCCGGCTCGCCCGGCTTTCCCTGGCCTGGCGCGAGCCTGCCCGCCTTTGGGACATCGATCGGCCTGAAGATCTCGCGCGTCTGGCCGAAATCGACCTCGCATGAGGCAAGTAACGTAAGTAATGTCCCCAAGACGCTAGGCCCTATTCTCCGCGCAATACTTTGTGCACATGGCGACTGAGGCGTCGCGGCGGCTCATGCTTTTTCAGCATCGCGCGGATTCCAGGAACTGATTGGCGTCGGGGGTTGACGTGAGCGTCGTTATGATCAGGTGTCCCTATCGTGGGCAGGCCGTCTCCACCGGCATCGAGATCGACGAAGCGACCTTTGTGCGCCTGCCCGACACGCTCATTCTCTCGCGCTGCCCGCTGTGCGGCCTGGAGCATGTCTGGTGGAAGCACGAGGCTTGGCTCGAGCCGACCCGCTACGACAACAATCAACGCGCGGGCTGAGCGCCGCCGCTTCGCGGAAGCTCGGGCGCCCGGACTCTTTTCAGCATCTTCCGATCGGTCGAGAATTCCCGATGATGCACGGCGGTTCGGATCGTCGTGCCGACCGTCGCCCGCTCCGTCGCGCTCCAGCGGTCGACGCCGTGCACCGCCTCGCGCAGGTGATTGACGAGTTCCGCTTCCGTGTAATAGAGCCGCCAGCGGCCGCTCTCATAAAGATCGACCAGATGCGCCTTGCGCCGCTGCGCAAGCGCCAGCCATTTCCGGATCATCTCCACCGGAAAGGCGGACGGAAGCTGCTCAGGCATCGTCCCCCCGAGAATCTTATTGTTCTCTGACGTGGTGCTCGAACGCGCACGCGAGCCGGCCGCCAATGGAAAACCTTGCCGCGACGCTCACGGGCTTTTCGTAACAAATACGACCAAAGCGTGCAACAACGTTCGCACAATGGTCCAGATATTGTCGAAACAGGCGGTCGGCTTAGCGGTGCTTCACGACGGTCGCGCGACAGGGGCCATGCGCGCCGGCAACCGGCCTCCGCCGGCACGCTGAACGCGCTCTCCATCGAAGCGGAAACCTGTTCGCATCAGAAAACGCGACCACCAAAATCAGGAAACAGATCTGGGCGGCTCAGAACAAGCTCGCCTCAGCGTGTCGGCGACCGCGCTGTGTCCTCGGCCTCGATCGCGCCAAGCAGCTTCTCCAGCGACCGCGCCGAAGGCGACCCGAGGCTTTCGTTGAGCCGAATGGTTTGCTCCTGCTCGACGCGGATCCACTCGAACCGCCGAGCAAACTCCGGCGAGTGCGCGAGCGCGCATTCGACCGCGTCGATCGTCTGCTGGCTCAGCATGCCGGTCGCGTACCAGGGGAGAAGAAATTCCAATTCCGCCGCACCGAGGACGCCTCCGTCGGTCGTCATCATGGCAAACCTCGCTTGACCCCAAGCTGCGCGAGCAGCCCCCCGATCGCGTGCATGTCGTGACGAAATAACGACATCGCACCCGATCCCCGTTCGCCCTTCGACCGGTGCGGCCCTCTTCCCAAATCGCTTGAGCGCGCCGCGTCCCGACCGGTGGTCTGCTGAGTAGTGGCGGCCCGGCGCGTCCCGGTTCAAATACCCGCGAGCGCGTCGGCGCAACGCCGGCCGCTCGATCAAACGCACATGCGTTCAACACTATTTGATTCGGCTCGGCGCGCTGCAACTTGACCTAATCGCCGGAAGTACAAAAGGATTCGACAGGTGAACGCGCTTATGTTCAAGTCCGCCGCCTCGGGGACGAGGGGATATCGAACGATCCGACGAATAGCGCTGCCTTCGATGACGTGCACGGGGACGGGGACGTCAGCGGAATGACGTTGACGCAAGACAAGGGGAGCGCGCATGCCGCTCGATGAAAAGTTCCGGACGAATCTCGCGAACCGCCGCGACAAGGTCGTAGGGGTCGGCGGACCCGACAAGATCGAGGAGCGGCACAAGAAAGGCTTGATGACGGCGCGCGAGCGCTTGGCTGCGCTGTTTCAGGCAGACACGTTTCAGGAATACGGCGCACATATTCGCCACGGCGCGACCGCGTTCGGCATGGGCGATCTGGAAGTCCCCTCCGACGGGGTGGTGGTCGGCACCGGTTATGTCGCGGGCCGTCAGGTCGCCGCCTTCAGCCAAGACTTCATGGTGATGGGCGGCACACTCGGCAAAATGCATGCGCGCAAAATCGTGTGGGCGCAGGACTATGCCCTAAAAAACGGCACGCCGCTGATCGGCTTCAAGGACTCCGGCGGCGCGCGCATCCAGGAGGGCGTCGACTCCCTGTCCGGATACGGCGAGGTGTTCTACCGCAATGTCGTGCTGTCGGGCGTCGTGCCGCAGATCGCGATCATCGCCGGCCCGTGCGCCGGCGGCGCGTCCTACTCGCCGGCGCTGATGGACTTCATCATCATGACGCGGCAGAACGCACAAATGTTCATCACCGGCCCGCAGGTGATCAAGTCGGTGTCCGGCCGCAATGTCAGCATGGACGAGGTGGGCGGGGCGGAGATGCACGCCTCCGTCAGCGGCAATGTCCATATGCTCGCCGACGACGATCGCCATGCGGTCGAACTTACGCGCCGGCTGCTCTCCTATCTGCCGAGCAACAACACCGACGACCCCCCGCACGATCTGCACCACGAGATCGATTTCGGTCCGGACGATGGAATAGACGCGCTCGTGCGCTCCGACCCGTCCGATCCGATGGACATGCACGCCATCGTGCGGCGCGTGTTGGACAATGGCGATCTGTTGGAAATCCACGCGAACTTCGCCAAGAACCTGATCGTCGGTTTCGGCCGCGTCGATGGACTGGTCGTCGGCGTGCTCGCCAACAATTCGATGGAGAAGGCGGGATGCCTCGACATCGATTCGTCCGACAAGGGCGCCCGCTTCATCCGCTTCTGCAACGCCTTCAACATTCCGCTCGTCACCTTCGTCGACGTGCCGGGCTTCCTGCCCGGCATCGATCAGGAGCGCGGCGGGATCATCCGCCACGGCGCCAAAATGCTGTTCGCCTACTCCGGTTCGACCGTCCCGAAGGTGACGATCGTCACCCGCAAGGCCTATGGCGGCTCGTATCTTGCAATGTGCAGCCAGGAAATGGGGGCTGACGTCGTGTTCGCATGGCCGGCTGCCGAGATTGCGGTGATGGGGGCGGCCGGCGCCGTCAATATCCTGTACAGCAGGGAGCTTAAGGCGATCGCCGATCCGGAGGAGCAGAAAGCCAAGCGCAAGGAGTTCGTCGAGTACTACCGGTCCGAGTTCGCCTCGCCCTATCTCGCCGCATCCAAGGGCTACATCACCGACATCATCGAGCCGGAAATGACCCGCGCCATGCTCTCGCTCTCGCTGCGCAAGCTGCTCACGAAACGCGAGTTGCGCCCACCGAAGAAGCACGGGCTGATCCCGCTCTGATCGCGAAACCACAGCGCAAGGAAGGCGTCCACCGATGATCGAGGAGAGCATCAGCAGCCTTTTCAGTCATCCGCTCGGCTATGCCGTGCTGACGGTCATCGCGATTGCCGCGCTGGCGTTTGTCGTTGCAGCGATCAATCTGTCGCTGACCGCCAAGCTCCTGAACGCACATCGCGCGGCGGGAGCCCCCGCCCCCGCCGGCTCGGCGGCGGCGAAGGCAAGCGCGCATTTGCCTGCCGTCGACGAGCGCGCGGTCGTCGCCGCAATCGCGGCGGCGGTCACAGCGACCCTCGGGTCGCAACGCATCATCTATATCGGCGCTCGGCAGTCCGGTTCGGGCTGGGCGGCGCAACTGCGGTCGCGGCATCACGCCTCGCACATGCCGCAGCAGCCAACTCGCAACTGATCATCGCGCCGCCAAGAGGGGGGACGATTACACCATGATGAGACATCTGCGGATCACCGTCGACGGCCGGGCCTATGACGTCATAGTCGAAGACGTGAGCGATCCGACCCGATCCGTCGCGAGCGCGCCGCCGCCGGCTTATGTCGCGGCCCCGCCGCAGGCAAGCGCTCCCAGCGCTCCGGCCGCGCCCGCCGCAGCTCCCGCTCCCGCTGCTGCGGCGGCGCCGTCTGCGGCGCCTTCCGGTGGCCCGGACGATCGCCTCGCCCCGCTCGCCGGCGTCGTGCTCGAAGTCAATGTCAGCGTCGGCGACACGGTGGAAGTCGACGATCAGGTGCTCGTGCTCGAAGCCATGAAGATGAAGACGGTGATCGGGGCGCACAAGGCCGGCCGCATCACCGCCGTGCATGTCAAGCAAGGCGACGCGGTCGACTCCGATCAGCCGCTCGTGACGATCCAGTAGTCGCTTCTTCCCCCGCCTGCAGCAAGAGACGGGCCGGGACGCCGGGCGGCGCGGAACGCGCCCCTGCGCGTCCGCGCCTACGCTCTGCGCGCGGGCGCTTGCGTCGCCTTCTCCACCAGCGCGACCAGCCCTTTCAGCAGATCGATCGGCCGCGGCGGACAACCGCGGATCGAGAGATCCACCGGCACGACCTTGTCGACCGCGCCCACGACCGCGTAGCTGCCCTCGAATACGCCGCAACCGCAGGCGCAGTCGCCGACCGCGACCACCCATTTCGGGTCGGGCGTCGCCGCATAGGTGCGCGCGAGCGCGACGCTCATATTGCGCGTGACCGGACCGGTGACGAGCAGCACGTCGGCGTGGCGCGGCGAGGCGACGAAACGCAGTCCGAACCGCTCGACATCGTAAACGGGGTTGTTGAGCGCGTGGATCTCGAGTTCGCAGCCGTTGCATGAGCCCGCATCGACCTCGCGGATCGCGAGCGAGCGCCCGTACAGACGGCGGACGCGCCCCTCGAGCGCGCGGCCGACCTCGTCGAGCGCGGCGTCCGCCGGGGCCGGGCCGTCGATGGTCGCCGGGCGGGCGAACAGCGACCTGAGGAGAAGCGTGCGCATTCGTGACGCCTATAGATCGTGCCCGGAATAGGAGCAGTTGAACGATTTGTTGCAGAGCGGGAAGTCGGCGACGATGTTGTTCTCGATCACCGCTTCGAGCAGCGGCCACTGCAGCCAGGATGCGTCGCGCACATGGCAGCGCGCGATGCGACCGTCCGGCGTCACGCGCAACCAGACGAGAAGGTCGCCGCGAAACGCTTCGGTGAAGGCGATGCCTTCGCCCGGCGCGTTGGCGTCCGGGATCGGCGTCAGCACCGGCCCGTCGGGCAGCGCCGCAAGGAAATCGCGCACGAGCTTCATGCTCGTCAGGGCTTCAGCGATGCGCACCCGCACCCGCGCATCGACGTCGCCGGCCGTGAACAGCGGCACATCGAAGGCGAGCCCGGCATAGGGCGGATAGGGGAAATCGCGCCGCGCGTCGAAGTCGCGCGCCGAGGCGCGCCCGACATGGCCGCCGACGGCGAAGCGCTTGGCGAGATCCGGCGCGAGATAGCCGGTATTGCAGGTGCGGTCCTGCAGCGACGGCGTGTCCTCGTAGCAGCCGACGATGTCGGCGAAGGCCGGCGCGATTTCGTCGAGCGCGGAGACGATCAGCCGGGCGCCGTCATGCGTGATGTTGGCGGCGACGCCGCCCGGCACGATCACGTCCATCATCAGGCGATGCGCAAACACGGCGTCGCACGCCGCGAGCACGCGCTCGCGGAGCATGCCGCAATGCGCATGGATCAGCGCGAAGGCCGCGTCATTGCAGATCGCGCCGATGTCGCCGAAATGGTTGGCGAGCCGCTCGAGCTCGGCCATCACGCCGCGCACGACCGCCGCGCGCGGCGGCGCCTCGAAGCCGAGCGCGGCCTCGACCGCGCGGCAGAAGGCGAAGCTCGCGGCGACCGTCGAGTCGCCTGACACGCGCGCAACGATGCGCGCCGCGCGCTCGACCGGCGCGCCGGTGGTCAGCGCATCGATCCCCTTGTGCACATAGCCGAGCCGTTCCTCCAGCCGCGCCACGATCTCGCCATTGGCGGTGAAGCGGAAATGGCCTGGCTCGATGATGCCGGCGTGCACCGGCCCGACCGGAATCTGATGCAGCCCCTCCCCGTGCACCGGCAGGAACGCATAGTCGGCAGGATCGCGCAGGGCGCTGGCGGCCCGCGTCCCGAGCGGGCATTCGATCTCCCACGCGCCGTGATCGAGCCATGGCCGCCTGTCCGCGGCGCCGACCGGACGGTAGCCGTAGAGATCGTGGATCGTCCGCTCGAGCCGGATGGCCGGCGCATGCCAGCGGCCGATCGACGGAAAGCCGCCATCGATCACCACGGTCGAGACGACGCTCGGCGGCTCCCCGATCGCGCGCACCGCCATATGCACCCTGCCCGGCTCCGCCCACAGGCCGAACAGCTCGCGTTCGCCCTCCCCCAGCGCATGGCCGATCTCATCGAAGGCGGCATGGCTGACCTCGTAGCGCGGCCACGGCTTGAGCGGGGCGACCGTGTGCGCCTGCGCCAGCAAACGAGCGATGCGGTCGCGGCCCATTGTCCTTACCCGAGCAGCGCGGCGACGCCGCGGAACCAGCCGACAACCGCGTCCGGCAGCCACAGCCCGGCGATGAGAACGAGGACGAGATGGATGAACAGCGGGATGTACGAGGCCTCCACCGGATCGCCCTTTTCCGTCGGCTCTCCAAAGACGAGACCATGCAAGCGCAACAAGAGCGCGGCGAACGAGAGCAGGAGGCCCGCGACGAACAGCACAGTGAGGAGAGGCTGGCGCGCGATCGCGGAACTGACGAGGAGGAACTCGCTCATGAACAGGCCGAAGGGCGGGAGCCCGGAGATGGCGATCACGCCGAGCGCAAAGCCGAACGCGAGCACCGGATGCGTCGCCGACAAGCCGCTGATCCCGGCGATGCTCTGCGTCCCCTTCGCCTGGGCGATGTGGCCGACCGCAAAGAAGATCGCGGACTTCGTCAGCGAATGCATGCTCATGTGCAGGAGCCCGGCGAAATTCGCGAGCGGGCCGCCGACGCCGAAGGCGAAGGTCGTGATGCCCATATGCTCGATCGACGAATAGGCGAACAGCCGTTTGATGTCGCGCCGGCCGAACAGCATGAAGCCCGCGAATACGAGGCTCACGACGCCGAGCACGATCAGGATGGCCCCGACATTGATCGCTTCCGGATTGCCGGCAAGCACGATCTTGAAGCGCAGCAACGCATACAGCCCGACATTCAGCAACAGGCCCGACAGCACCGCCGAGATCGGCGTCGGCCCCTCCGCATGCGCGTCGGGCAGCCAGGCGTGGAACGGCGCCAGGCCCACTTTGGTGCCGTAGCCGACCAGCAGGAACACGAACGCAAGCGAGAGAAGGGCGGGATCGAACTTGCCTGCGTTCTCCACCATGAGATCCCAGCGCATCGCCGACAGGCCGCCGCCCAGCACATTGGCGGCGACGAGGTAGGTGAGCACGGTGCCGAAGAAGGCGAGCCCGATGCCGACGCTGCCGAGAATGAAGTATTTCCACGCCGCTTCGATCGCCGCCGGCGTGCGATAGGTGCCGACCATCATCACGGTGGCGAGCGTCGCCACCTCGACGCCGACCCACATCAGCCCGACATTGTTGGCGACCAGAGCGAGATTCATCGCGCCCAGCATCGCCTGATACATCGCGTGATAGAAGCGCAGCAGCGCCGGCGTGAGACGCTCGGTCTCCAGTTCGTGGCCGATATAGCTGGCGCTGTAGATGCTGGTGGTGAAGCCGACAAACGTGGTCAGCACCAACAGGAAAATGTTGAGATCGTCGACGATGAAGAAGTCGCCGCGCACGCCCGGCCGGAACGGCAGCGAGAGGGCGACGGCGAGCGTCAGGGCGCAGACGAGCATGTTGAGCGCCGCGCTCAGGCGATAATTCGTGATGACGGCGAGCACCGGGATGGCGACAGCCGGCACGACGATCAGAAGGAGGACCGAAGCAAACGGCGTGACGGGACCCGGGTCGAACATCACGCTTGCTCCCTCCGTTCGCCGCGGAATCGGTCGAGCACGGTCACGTCGACGGTGTCGAAGCGCTCGCGGATCCGGAAGACGAACACCCCAAACACGATGAAGGCGATGAGGACCGAGAAGGCGACCGACACCTCCACCACGAGCGGCATTCCGCGCGCGCCGGTCGCAGCGAGGATGAGCCCGTTCTCGAGCGACATGAAGCCGATCACCTGGGTGACGGCGTTGTAGCGGGTGATCATCATCAGAAGCCCGAGCAGAACGACGGCGAGCGCGAAGGCGATGTCCTCGCGCGCGACCATATCGCCGGTGCCGGCGACCGGCTGCACCAGGAGAATCGACAGCGCGACCAAGGCGAGGCCGGCGAGCATGGTCGCTCCCCCGCCGATCACCCGTTCGACCTCGCGATGGATGTCGAGCCGGCGCACGATGCGATGGAGCGCCGTGGGAATGACGAAGCCCTTGACCGCGAGCGCGAGCAGCGCGGTGACGAGGAGAAACGGCTCGCGCTGAATGAAGGCCTGCCAGCCGACCGACAGCGCGAGCGTGATCGCCTGCAAGGCGAAGACGTTGATCGCGGCGGTGATGCGGTCTTGATAGAGCAGCACGAGACTCAGCACGAGCACGCCGCCGGCGAAGAGATGCGCGATATCGAACCACAAAGAGGGCATCAAAATCCCCGCGACACGAAGCGCAAGAACACGGCAAGGGCGGCCGCCGCGAACGCGCCGCCGAGAAAGGCCGGATAGCGGAAGACGCGCATCTTGGCGACGCTCGTCTCGGCGATCGGCAAGAGGACGGCGAAGACCATTATCTTGAACAGATAGGCGCCGAGGCCGAGCGCGAGCGCCGCCGCCGTCTTGTCTCCCGTGGCGATGCCGAACGGAAAGAACAGGCAGGCGACCAGCGAAAAATACAGCACGAGCTTGACCGCCGCCGCGGCCTCGATCATCGCGAGGTGCCGGCCGGAATATTCCAGCACCATCGCTTCGTGCACCATTGTGAGTTCGAGATGGGTGGCGGGATTGTCGATCGGAATGCGCGCATTCTCGGCGACTCCGACGATCATCAGGCCGAGCAGCGCCAGACCGAGCGAGACGCGCAGCCCGGTCTCGGCGGTCACGAACACCGCCGCGATCGCGGAAAGCTGGGTGGTGCCGGCGATCAGCGCCACGGTGAAGGCGATGAGCATCATCGCCGGCTCGGCGAGCGAGGCGATCATCATTTCGCGCGACGAGCCGATGCCGCCGAAGGCGGTGCCGACATCCATGCCGGCGAGCGCCAGCGCGAACCGCGCGGTGCCGAGCAGCGCGACGATGGCGATCAGGTCGGCCGACCAGGAGAACATCAGGCCGGTCGCGTAGGTCGGCACCAGGCCCGCCGCCACCCAGGTCGCGGCAAACACGAGATAGGGCGCGGAGCGATAGACCCAGGATGCGTTGTGGGCGAGCACCGCTTCCTTGTGCATCAGCTTCCACAGATCGGAGTAGACCTGCAGGAGCGGCGGCCCGCGCCGGCGCAGGACGCGCGCACGCACCTTGCGGGTGATGCCGAGCACGAGCGGAGCGATCGCCGCCAGCAAGGTGATCTGCAGCAGCTGCAGCGCGAGTTCCTTGATCATCGCCATGCGGCCACCACGAGCAGCAACACGATGAGCGCCGCGAAGACGAGGGTGAGATAGCTCCGGATGGTGAGGAATTGCAGCCGGTTCAGCCATTTTGCGGCCCGCGCCACGAAGCGCACGAGCGGTCCATAGACGAAGCGCCAGGCGGGGTCGCGCACGCGAACCTGGAAATGTCCGGCGCGCAGGTCCCCCGGCTGCGGCATGTCCACCCGCTCGATCACATCGAAGACGGAGGCGCCGAACACGCGGCGGATAGGCATGGCGAAGCTCGAACTGGTGTATTGCGTCGCCGGACTGTCGAGCGGAAAGCCGCAGTCCCAGATGGCGCTGCGCCGCGTCGCCCGCGTCGCGAATTTATGGATCACCATCGCCCCGAACAGGCCGGAGGAGATCAGAAACAGGAAAATGATGAGACCGTTGTAGGAGCTGCGGCTTTCCGCGATGGGGACGATCGACAGCCATGGCATGACCGCCTGCTGCGGCAGCCGCGCGCCGGTGAGCGCGCTTGTCACCGGGGCGAGCGCGTCGATCACAAAGCCCGGCAGGATGCCGGCGAAGAGGCAGATCGCGGCGAGCACGAACATCGCGGCGAGGGAGAAGCGGTCCACCTCCTTCGCCGCGGCGGCGGCCGGCGTGCGCGGGCGGGAGAGGAAAACGACGCCGAAGGCCTTGACGAAGCACGCGGCTGCGAGCGCCGCCGCCAGCGCGAGCAGCGCGCCCGTCGCGGGGACTGCGAATTTCAGCCCCCATTGCGGAAGCTGCGGGCTCAAGAGGATCGCCTGGAAGGTCAGCCATTCGGAGACGAAACCGTTGAGCGGCGGCAGCGCGGAGATCGAGGCGCAGCCAATGAGAAAGACAACCGCGGTCTGCGGCATCGCGTGAACGAGGCCGCCGAGCCGTTCCATGTCGCGCTCGCCGGTGGCCGTCAGCACGGCCCCCGCGCCGAAGAACAACAGGCTCTTGAACACCGAGTGATTGAACACATGGAACAGCGCCGCGGTCAGCGCGACCGCCGCCGCCGCGCCCAGCCCGTTCGCGCGAAACGCGAGCGCAAGCCCGAGTCCGATGAAGATGATGCCGATATTCTCCACCGTGTGATAGGCGAGCAGCCGTTTGAGGTCGTGCTGCATCAGGGCATAGAGCACGCCGACGGCGGCCGTCACCCCGCCGACCGTCAGCGCGACCAGGCCGGACCAGGGGCTCAGATCGCCGGCGACGTCGAGCACGATGCGCACGAAGCCGTATATGCCGACCTTGGTCATCACGCCGCTGAGCAGCGCCGAAACATGGCTCGGCGCCGCCGGATGCGCCAGCGGCAGCCAGACATGCAGGGGGACGATACCGGCCTTCGAGCCTGCCCCGATGAGGGTCAGCGCGGCGACGGACGCCGCAATCCCAGGGTCGAGCGGAGCTCCGCGCATCGCCGCGAACGTGTAGCCGCCGCTCGCATGCGCCAGCAGGCCGAAGGCGAGAAGCAGGCACAACGTGCCGAAGCTAGCCATGAGCAGATAGATGTAGCCGGCCCGGACATTGGCGGGATTGCGGTGATGCGCCACCACGAGCGCCCAGGAGGTGAGCGACATGAACTCCCAGGCGAACAGGAAGCTGTAGGCGTCGGCGGCAAGCACGACGAGGGTCATGCCGGCGAGAAACGGACCGTAATAGGGAAGCACCCGCAGCGGAGTCTGTTCGGATCGCCCGTATCCGAGCGCATAGAGGCTCGCCGACGCCGCCCCGAGACCGATGACCAGGAGGAAGAAGGCCGAGAGCGCGTCCAACCGGAAATGCGCGCCGGTCCCGGGCAGCCCGAGCGGCAGGATGACGGCAGAGGCCTCGCCGGAGGACAGGAGAACGGCCAGCGCGAGCGAGAAGACGGCGACCGAAACGGCGAGCGCCAGGCCGTAAATGAGCGCTGTCGCGAAGGAGAAGCGACCGACCGCGGCTCCGAGCACGCCAATGGCGAGAAATCCCGCCGTGCACCACAGCCCGATCGTAACCTCCGGCATGCCCCCCGACCCTTCGTCCCGCGCGGTCCGCCAGCATTATTGCGCCAGGTTACGGAGCCGAACGGGAATTGGAAACTCGGAGAATCCTTAGCGTACGCAGCATCGGCCTGCCAACAGCCAGTTTCATCCTTCGCAAAACGAAATGGCCGGGCGCTGGGCCCGGCCATTTCGTGTGATTGCGTTGCCTTGCCTCAGCGCGACAGGACGATGAAGTCGGTGCCCTTGCCGGTCTGCGGCCCCAAGCCCTTGTCGGAAATGATGAGCGACGCGCCGGGAGAGAGCATCTCCGCCAGCCGGTCGACAGCTTCCGCCGGCAGTTCGACCCGGTCGAGCGCCTCGGAGGCCGACGAATTCCCCATTGCCGGAGCGGGGGTTGCAGGCTTGGCGACCGGCTTCTCGCCGCGCGCCTTGGCGCGCTTGCTGTCGGCGCGCGGATCGGGCCGGTTTTCAGCGGGGAGAGACACGGCCATCCAGCGCAACCCGAGGCCGTCGTCCTTGGCTTCGGTCGCCGTATAGACATGGGTGCCGAGCGGGAGGTCAGGATTCTCGATCTTCACCGGAACGTCAAATACCGGATCGAACCCCTTCCTGACAAACAGCTTTCCTTCTTTCCTGCTGATGAAGATCGCAACCGGGCCGGGCTTCAGCGGCTTGGCCGGAGCGGTCGAAGGATCGGTCCCAGGCGCGATGTATGGGTCGGCCGCGGGCGGCGGGCTCGGTTCGTTGAGAATGACCGTCGTCGGCTTGAACTGGTCGCTCAGAAGATTCGGCATGGGCGAACCGAACCCGTCCGTCATCGGCCCCTCGTTCGCGGCGGTCTTGCCGCCGGCGCCTTCGACCATCGGCGTCGTATCGGCGGGCTTGCGCTTCAGGGTGTCGAGCTTGGCATGCATGATCTCGGCCGGCTGCAGGCCGTGGCGGGCGACGATCACGCGGGTGCCCAGCTTGGTCATCGTCCACAGCCGGGATGCGAAGGAGTTCGGCAGGCGGATGCAGCCGTGCGAAGCCGGATAGCCCGGAAGCACGCCCGTATGCATCGCGGTTCCCGACCAGGTGAGCCGCTGCATGTAGGGCATCGGCGCGTTATTGTAGAGATTCGAATAGTGATAGCGGTTCTTCTGAATGACGGAGAACACGCCCATCGGCGTCGGGAAGGCCCGCGTGCCGGTCGATGTCGGCGACTCCGCGATCAGCGAGGTCGAATCGAACACGCGCAGGCGCTGCTCGCCGACCGATACGACGATGGTCAACGGGCCCTTGATCGGCTTCGGCGATTCCTTCTTCGCCTGGTCGTCCGACGCCTTACCCTTCTTTTTCGCGACAGGCCGCGACTGACGGGCAACGGGGGCCGGAGCCGCCCGATAGGAGCCGTAGTAACCGTAATTGTAATAATAGGCGGCTTCGACCGGGCTGGTCCCCGCCAGCGCGAACGCTGCGCCCAGCCCTATGCCGATGATGCTCCACCCAACCGCTGAACTGCGAAGGCCTGCCCGCGTCGAAACGGACACAAGCAGATTGCCGGTCGATTTAGGATGAGTCACGTAAGTCCCCCTCGTGGCTGGACTGCGTCCAGAAGCGCTGCCGTGGGTCTAAACGCCGAGCCCCCTGTGTGGTTCCACCTCCATTTGCAGGAATTGTCGGGACAATTTCTTAAGCAGGGCGGCTCGCCGGCTGCAGTCCGCGTCTCTCCCTGCCCGCGCCCCTGATCCGGCAAGGATGAGCGCGGCATGAACCTTGACACCGCGCGACCCTCCCGCGCGCCCCGGAGCGACCACTTGCCAAAGTCCGCCTTTAAGGGAAAAATCCGATGCCTCAACGAACAAAACCAAGGGGGACTCCATGAGCGGCGAAGATCATGCCGATACATCCTCGCACCCCGCGGTCGCCGTTCGGAAACCCGACCCGGTCGTGCGGGCCGTTACGGTCAGCGACATCGTCGAAGCCCTCGCGGAGGGACTGCGCGACTTTCAGAGCGCGCCGATTTACGGCCTCGCCTTCGGGGCGCTCTACGCCGCCGGCGGCATCCTGGTCGTGCTCAGCGTCACGGCGCTGGGAGCAAGCTATCTCGCCTACCCCCTTGCCGCGGGCTTCGCCCTGATCGGGCCTTTCATCGCCGTCGGCCTGTACGAAGTGAGCCGGCGGCGCGAAACCGGCCAGCCCTTGTCGTGGTCGGCGGTGATCGGGGCGATCGTCGCGCAAAGCCGACGCGAACTCGGCTGGATGGCGTTCGTGACGGTGTTCATCTTCGTCGTCTGGATGTACCAGATCCGTCTCCTCATCGCCCTCATGCTGGGGCTGAAATCGTTTGCTTCGCTGCGCGATTTCCTGCTTGTCGTCACCACCACCCCGGAGGGCTGGATCTTCCTGATTGTCGGGCATCTGATTGGCGCCGCGCTGTCGCTCGTCCTGTTCTCCCTCACCGTCGTGTCGTTCCCGCTTCTGCTCGATCGCGACATCGACTTCGTGACGGCGATGATCACCAGCGTGCGCGCGGTGGTGGCGAGCCCCGGTCCGATGATCGGCTGGGCCGCCGTGGTCGTCATCCTGACGATCGTGGCATGCTTGCCGGCCTTTCTCGGCCTGCTGGTCGTGATGCCGGTGCTCGGCCATGCGACCTGGCACCTTTACCGGCGCATCGTTCCGTCGGAGGCGTGAACGGCCGGGCGCACTGCTTCGCTGCAGCAATCAGGTTTCAGACAGACCTGTCGAGTGAAGATGATGCGTCGACAATAGCGGCTCGGAACGAGACCGCGCGCTAGGCAAACAGCTTGGTCAGCCAGATCACGAGGACGCCGGCGGCGGCGCTGATCACGCCGATCA
>CAYGZV010000010.1:0-2029 GCA_964354425.1 uncultured Rhodoplanes sp.
CTTGGGCGGCAGGTTGAGCCTGATATGCAGCTCGCGCAGCTGCTTGGGCGTGACCTCGGAGGGCGCGCCCATCAACAAATCCTCGGCGCGCTGGTTCATCGGGAACAGCACCACCTCGCGCAAATTCTCCTCGCCCGCGAGCAGCATGACCATGCGGTCGATGCCGGGCGCGATGCCGCCATGCGGCGGCGCGCCGAGCGAGAGCGCGCGCAGCATGCCGCCGAATTTCTGCTCCAGCACGTCCTCGCCATAGCCGGCGATGGCGAAGGACTTCTTCATGACGTCGGGGCGATGGTTGCGGATCGCGCCCGAAGACAGTTCGATGCCGTTGCAGACCACGTCGTACTGGATCGCCTTGAGCGCGAGGATGGTCTGCGCGTCACTCGGATCGAGCGCGAGGAATTCGTCGGCCGGCAGGTTCGGCATCGAGAACGGATTGTGGGAGAAGTCGATCTTCTTCTCCTCCTCGTTCCATTCGTACATCGGGAAGTCGACGATCCAGCAAAAGGCGAACCGGTCCTTGTCGATCAGGCCAAGCTCCTCGCCGATGCGGGTGCGCGCCGCGCCGGCGAGCCGCGCCGCGCCGGCCGGCTTGTCGGCCGCGAAGAACACCGCGTCGCCCGCCTTCGCTCCGGTCTTCGCGAGGATGCGCGCCTGCACGTCGGCCGGCACGAACTTCGCGATGGGGCCTTTGCCGCCATCGGCCTCGAACACGATGTAGCCGAGGCCCGGCGCGCCCATCTCCTGGCGCGCCCAGTCGTTGAGCTTGTCGAAGAAGGAGCGCGGCTGGCCCGCCGCGCCCGGCGCGGGGATCGCCCGCACCACGCCGCCCGACGCGATCACCCGTTTGAAGGCGTTGAAGGTCACGCTCGCGTCGTTGAACTCCTCGCTCACGTCCGCGATTTCGATCGGATTGCGCAGGTCAGGCTTGTCGACGCCGTATTTCAGCATCGCCTCGGCATAGGGAATGCGCGGGAACTTGGGCGTGACCGGCTTGCCGCCGGCAAATTCCTCGAACAGGCCGCGCAGCACCGGCTCGACGGCGGCGAACACGTCGTCCTGCGTCACGAAGCTCATTTCCAGGTCGAGCTGGTAGAATTCGCCGGGCGAGCGGTCGGCGCGCGCATCCTCGTCGCGGAAGCAGGGCGCGATCTGGAAGTAGCGATCGAAGCCCGAGATCATGATGAGCTGCTTGAACTGCTGCGGCGCCTGCGGCAGCGCGTAGAATTTTCCCGGATGCAGGCGCGACGGCACGAGAAAGTCGCGCGCGCCTTCCGGGCTCGACGCGGTGAGGATCGGCGTCTGGAACTCGAAGAAATCCTGCTCCTTCATGCGCCGCCGCAGCGAATCGATGATCGCGCCGCGCAGCATGATGTTCCTGTGCAGGCGCTCGCGCCGCAGATCGAGGAAGCGATAGCGCAGCCTGATATCCTCGGGATATTCCTGGTCGCCGAACACCGGCATGGGGAGCTCGGCGGCGGGGCCGAGCACTTCGATCGCGCTCGCATAGACCTCGACCGCGCCGGTCGGCAGATCGGGGTTTTCCGTTCCCGGCGGGCGCAGCCGCAGCTTGCCGTCGACCTTCACGACCCATTCCGAGCGCAGCGTTTCCGCAACCGGAAACGCGGGAGAGTCCGGGTCGATCACGCATTGGGTGAGGCCGTAATGGTCGCGCAGATCGATGAACAGCACGCCGCCATGGTCGCGGATGCGGTGGCACCAGCCGGAGAGACGCACGTCCTGGCCGACATCGCTCGCGCGCAGGTCGCCGCATTTGTGGGTGCGATAGCGATGCATCCGGGCTTTCCGAGCGGAGCGCTTTCAGGCGACGCCCGCCCTTCGGACGTGATCCGGGGCGGGAAACGGTTCGCCGTGGAAACGCGACCAGTTAAAAAAAGTGCGCGCGATCCACACCGCACGCGGAGGCCGGAAGGTGCATGCGCCCCCCGCTTTGTCAAGGATGACCGGCCGCCGGCGTCGCGTGCGCGTCGGGGGTCTTGGTCCACCTCTCCCGTTTGGAGAGAGGCGC
>CAYGZV010000010.1:2129-6866 GCA_964354425.1 uncultured Rhodoplanes sp.
GTCGCGTGCGCGTCGGGGGTCTTGGTCCACCTCTCCCGTTTGGAGAGAGGCGCGTCGCGTGCGCGTCGGGGGTCTTGGTCCACCTCTCCCGTTTGGAGAGAGGCGCGTTGGTACACCTCTCCCGTTGGGAGAGAGACTGTCCCGGGCTTCACATCCTCCCCCGTGAAACGGGGGAGGGTGAAAATTGCGCATGGTCCCCCTCCCCCGCGGTGCGGGGGAGGATGAAATCGAACGACCTTTGTCGCCGAGGCGGGGCGTCCACCGGCTTTATCGTTTACCTCACATGGCGACAGCCGGCGCGCGGTCGGCTATCAAGCATCGACCCGAAAGCGCCAGTCCGAGCCATCCCATGCCCATGATGACGACTGCGGAGGCGACGGTCGCCTCGCTGCTCGCGCACGATATCCGCACGCTCTACGCCCTGCCCGGCGTGCACAACGATCATCTGTTCGATGCGCTGTTCCAGGCCTCCGATCGTATCGGCGTCATCCATACTCGCCACGAGCAGGGCGCGGCCTGGATGGCGCTCGGCGCCGCGCTCGCGACCGGCCGCCCGCAGGCCTATGCGGCGGTACCGGGGCCCGGCCTCCTCAACACCGGGGCGGCCCTGCTCACGGCCTATGCGATGAACGCCCCGGTGCTCGCCTTGATCGGGCAGATCCCGGACGCGGAAATCGGGCGCGGGTTCGGCCATCTGCATGAAATTCGCGACCAGGCCGGCATTCTGTCGCGTCTCGTCGACTTCACCGCCCGCATCCGTGCGCCCGAAGACGCCTCCGGCCTGGTCGCGCAGGCCTTGCACGCGATGGCGAGCGGCCGGCCCGGCCCGGCCGCGCTTGAATGCGCGATAGACGTGTGGGGACGAAGCGCCCCTGTCTCGCTCGTCGCTCCCCGCGCGCCTGCGCCGCCGGAGATCGACGAGGACACGGCGCTGGCCGCGGCGAAACGACTCGGAGCCGCGAAAAACCCGATGATCGTGTGCGGCGGCGGCGCGCAGGACGCCTCCGCCGAGGTCACGCTCTTGTCCGAGATGCTGCAGGCGCCCGTGCTTGCCTATCGGCGCGGACGTGGCGTGCTCGACAGCCGCAACCCGCTCAGCGTCACGCTGCCGCTCGGCCGCGAAATGTGGGGCGAAGCGGACGTGGTGCTTGCGGTCGGCACGCGCCTGCTGATGCAGTTCCGGCAGTGGGGCATCGACGACGAACTCGCGATCATCCGGGTCGACGCCGACCGGGAAGAGCCGGCGCGCTTCTGCCCGCCGGCGGCGGCGCTGATCGGCGACGCCGCGCCCATCCTGCGGCGGCTGAGCGACCTCCTGCCCGCGCACAACGCCAAGCGCCCCTCCCGTCACGACGAGATGAAGGCGCGGCAGGCGCGCTGGGCGGGAAGGCTGCAAAAGCTCGCGCCGCAGCTCGCCTTTCTCGAGGCGATCCGCGCGGAGCTGCCGGAGGACGGCATATTCGTCGACGAGGTGACGCAACTCGGCTTCGTCGCGCGCATCGCCATGCCGGTCTACCGGCCGCGCACATTCCTGTCGCCGGGCTACCAGGACCCGCTCGGCTGGGGCTATGCGACCGCGCTCGGGGCAAAGCACGCCTGCGCCAACCGGCCGGTCGTTTCGATCAATGGCGACGGCGGCTTTCTCTTCACGGCGAACGAGCTTGCGACGGCGATGCTCCACCGCATCCCGCTCGTCGCCATCGTGTTCGCGGACGGCGCGTTCGGCAATGTGCGGCGCATCCAGGAGGAGAATTTCGGCAACCGGCTGATCGCCTGCGACCTCGCCAATCCCGACTTCGTCCGGTTCGCGGAGAGCTTCGGGGCGGCGGCCGAGCGCGTACGCACGCCGGAGGAGCTCCGTGCGGCGCTCGCCCGCGGCTTTGCCCGGACCGATGTCCCGACGGTGATCGAGGCGCCAGTCGGGCCCTTCCCGAGCCCGTGGGAGTTCATCCACATGCCGCGGCTACGCGGAGACTAAGCTGCAACTCATTCTCATATACGATTGCAATAACAAGGGAATTTACTGAGTTTATATTCGTTCTAATCAATGCTAACGCTGGTCCGACCCGCCAGGCGCATGTCTTCCGGAGGGCGGATGAGCGAGCGTATGGGCCGTTACGGCCTTGTCCTGATTTCACTTGCGGGGCTGGCGTGCGGCCTCGCCGCCTGGCTCGCCGGAGAGGGAAGGCTCGCCTCCTGGGCATGGGCGCTCGGCACCGCGCCGGTTGTCGCGGCGCTCGCGATCACCATCGTCCGCGACCTCATGGCCGGACGGATGGGCGTCGACGCCGTCGCCTTCGTGTCGATGAGCGCGGCGCTCGCGCTCGGCGAGGAACTCGCGGGCGTGGTCGTCGCCATCATGTATGCCGGCGGCAATGTGCTCGAGCAGATCGCCGTGGCGCGCGCGGAGCGCGACCTAAGATCGCTGGTCGACCGCGCTCCGCGGGTCGCCCATCGGCGGCTCGACGATCGCATCGAGGATGTCCCGATCGAAGCGGTCGCGATCGGCGACATGCTTCTCGTGCGCGCCGGCGAGCTGATCCCCGTCGACGGCGCGGTGATGAGCGCCGAGGCCCTGATCGACGAATCGGCGCTGACCGGCGAGCCGCTTCCGGTCCTGCGCCGCGCCCTCGATCAAGTGCGCAGCGGCACGGTCAATGCCGGCGAATCTTTCTCCATGCGCGCCGGCGCGACGGCCGGCGAAAGCACCTATGCCGGGATCGTCCGCCTCGTCACCGCCGCACAGACCGCAAAGGCGCCGTTCATCCGCCTCGCCGACCGCTACGCCTTGCTGCTGCTGCCGGCGACGCTTGTCGTTGCAGGAGCGGCCTATCTCTGGTCGGGCGATCCGATCCGGGCACTCGCGGTCCTCGTCGCCTCGACCCCCTGCCCGCTCATCCTCGCTGCTCCCGTCGCCTTCATCGCCGGCGTTTCCCAGGCGGCCCGCCACGGCGTTCTGGTCAAGGGCGGCGGCGCGCTCGAAGCGCTGGCGCGAACGCATACGGTGATGTTCGACAAGACCGGAACGCTGACCGTCGGCGGCGCGCGGCTGGTCGCGATCGAAACCGCGCCGGGGGAAAGCGCCGAAACGGTGCTTCGCCTCGCCGCCGCGCTGGAACTCGCCTCGCACCATATCGCCGCCCAAGCGATCGTCGCGGCGGCGACCGCGCGCGGCCTCGCCCTCGCGGTTCCGGACGGCGTGCGCGAGACGCTCGGCTCCGGCGTCGAAGGAATGGTCGAGGGACGCAGCGTGTGCGTCGGCGCGCCGTCGCTCGTATTCGGGACGGCTCGGCCGCCCGACTGGGCGGTGCGCGCGCTGCGGCGCGCGTCCTGGCGGGCGGCGCTGAGCGTGTTCGTTTCGGTGGACGGCCGCGCCGTCGGCGCGCTCCTGCTCGCCGACGAATTGCGCGCCGAGACCCCGCGCGCCATTCAGGCGCTGCGCCAGGCCGGCGTCGGGCGCATCATGATGGTTACGGGCGACCGCGCCGAGGCGGCCGAGACGATCGGCGCGGCGCTCGACCTCGACGAGGTGCTCGCCGACCGCAGCCCGTCCGACAAGGTCGATGCGGTGGCCATCGAGCAGCGCCTCAATCCGACCCTGATGGTGGGCGACGGCATCAACGATGCGCCCGCGCTCGCGGCGGCCGGCGTCGGAATCGCCATGGGCGCGCGCGGCGCGAGCGCGTCCTCGCAGGCCGCCGATGTGGTGATCCTGGTCGACCGGCTCGACCGGGTGTCGCAGGCGGTCACGATCGCGCGGCGGGCGCGGCGCATCGCGGTGGAGAGCATCGTCGCCGGCATGGCGCTGTCAGCCCTCGCGATGATCGCCGCGGCCTTCGGGTTTCTCACGCCCGTCGCCGGCGCCCTCATCCAGGAAGGAATCGATGTCGTCGTGATCCTCAACGCCCTGCGCGCGCTCGGGCCCGGACGCGGCGTCATGGCCCGCCTGCATGCATTGCCGTCAGCCGCCGCGCGCGACCTACACGAAGGGCACGAACTCCTCGACATGGCGCTCGACCGCCTGCGCAGCATCGCGGATGCGCTCGATGACGCCGATCCCGGGCGCGCCTGCGACCTGATCGCCGAGGCGAACGCCCTCGTCTCCGAGCAGGTCGTCCGGCACGAGCGCAACGACGAGGCCGCGGTGTATCCGCGAATCACTCAGTTCCTGCCTGACGGGCATGGGCTCTCGGCCATGAGCCGGGCGCATCGCGAAATCCTGCATCTCGCCCGGCTGCTCGCCCGTCTTGCCGAAAACGTGCGGCCGCAGGATGTCGACCGCTATCTCGTCCACGATGCTCAGCGGGTGATCGAGTCGATCGAGGCGCTGGTGCGCCTCCACAACGCCCAAGAGGAAGATATTTACGAGCACGCGACCGCGCCCTAACCTCGAAGCGACTCAAGCGTGTTACGCGCGAATTCCTCCTCGACCTCGCCGCACCTGCTCTGTATGATGTTTGACTACGACAAAAAACCGCGTGAAAACGACACGTTGAGTGGTGATTCTCATTCCGTTCGTCCCGTCGAGAGCCGTTTGCCAAAAGCGATGTTGATCGAGGACCCGCGTTTGCGACAAGCCAGAGGGAGCAACCATGCTTCCTTCGCGGCGGAGCTGATCACGACGACCGAGGACCTCGCAGCCGCGTGCGAGCGCATGGCGCGCCACCCCTACGTGACCGTCGACACCGAGTTCCTGCGCGAGTCGACCTACTACCCGCTGCTCTGCGTCGCCCAGAT
>CAYGZV010000010.1:6966-35612 GCA_964354425.1 uncultured Rhodoplanes sp.
ACACCGAGTTCCTGCGCGAGTCGACCTACTACCCGCTGCTCTGCGTCGCCCAGATGGCTAGTCCGGCCGAAGCGCTCGTCATCGACGCGCTCGCCGCGGAAATCGATCTCAGCCCCTTCTATGCGCTGATGGCGAACGAACGGGTGATCAAGGTCTTCCATGCGGCCCGCCAGGATGTGGAGATCATCTGGCACCAGGCGGCGCTGATCCCCCGCCCGTTGTTCGACACCCAGGTCGCCGCGATGGTGCTCGGATATGGCGACGCGATCTCCTACGATCAGCTGGTCCAGCGCATCACCGGCGACGCCCTCGACAAATCGAGCCGGTTCACCGACTGGGCGCGCCGCCCGCTGACCTCGTCGCAGACATCCTATGCGATCTCCGACGTCACCCATCTGCGCGACGTCTACCTCGCGCTCGCGGCCGGTCTTGCCGAGCGCGGGCGCACCAATTGGGTCGACGAGGAAATGGAGATCCTCACCTCGCCCGAGACCTATCGCGCCGACCCGGCGACGGCATGGGAAAGGCTGAAAAGCCGCGTGCGCAAGCCCAAGGAGCTCGCGATCCTGATCGAGCTTGCCGCTTGGCGGGAGCGCGAGGCGCAACTGCGCGACGTGCCGCGCGGCCGCGTGCTCAAGGACGAGGTTATCGGCGATATCGCCATTCAGGCGCCGACCACGCCGGAGGGTCTTGCGGCGCTGCGCTCGCTGCCGAAGGGCTTCGAACGCTCCAAATGGGGACAGGACATTCTCGAGGGCGTCCGGCGCGGCCTTTCGCGCGATCCGAAATCGCTGCCGCGGCTCGAGCGCTCGCGCGCCCAGGCCAATGCGAGCGCGACGGTGGAGCTCCTGAAAGTGCTGCTGCGGATGACCGCCGAGAAACACGGCGTCGCCGCCAAGGTGATTGCGACGGTGGACGATCTCGAGCGGATCGTCGCCCACGACAACGCCGAGGTCCGCGCGCTCAAGGGCTGGCGCCGCGAACTGTTCGGCGATAAGGCCCTCGCCCTCAAGCATGGCGACCTCGCGCTCGCCATCGAGCGCAACCGCGTCATCGCCGTCGACCGGGCGCCCGGCTCAGCTTGAGACGGAGATCGAGTCGCGCCCGATCAGGCGCGCAAGCTGTCGCAACCGGTTGTACAGGCGCTCCCCGCCAAGCGTGGCGTACCGGCCTTTCAGCGAGAGCACGAGCTGGCCGCGAACGACCGCGAGCGGCGTCTCGGGCAGAATGCCGGGCATCGCTGCGGATATCAGATAGGCGACCCGCAACGCGCCCCCGAGCACGCGCGCACGGTCGATCATCCGTGCGCTTGCGAGTTCGCGCACATGCGGCGACAACTCGCCCTCCCACAGCCCGACATGGCGGAAAAACACCGCCAGCGCGAGATAGGCGCGCCCGGGGTGATCGACGCCGAGAAAGCTCGCATGCGCGATGATGTTGAGCGACTGCTCGCCGCGGTAGTCGGGATGGGCCCGCCAGCCGATGTCGGCGAGCAGACAGGCGGCATGGCGCAGGCGCACCTCTTCGGCCGTCTCCTCGATCTTCGACGAGGACATGAACCGGTCGGTCCAGCGGATCAGCTCCTCGCCGTGCTGCGGCGAACGCGAGCGCAGCACGTTGAGGTCGCCCGCCGCGGCGAGCAGCGCGTCGCGCTTTTGCTCCTTCTCCTTGAGAAGCGAGTAGAGAAGCCCTTCGCGCACCCCGGCCGCGGAGACGACGATCTCGCGCGGCTTGGCGCGCCGGATGATGTGCTCCATGACCAGCGCGGCATAACCGAGCAAAGGCCGCCGCGCGTCGGTCACCGCCTCGATCTGCGACAGCATGTCGGGATTGACGCGCCGCACGAGGCGGACGAATTCGAGCGCCTCCTTGGCGGGGATCGAATAGCCATGCATCACGTGCAGCGGATAGCCCGTCTGGCGCATATGCAGGCGGGCGAGCGCACGCCAGGTGCCGCCGACCGAATAGAAGGCGCGGCCCGCGCCCGCCGCGAGAAAGCGCACCCCGCCGAGCGTCGTTTCGACGATCTTCTCCGCCTTCTTCAGCGATTTCTCGGAAATGTCCTGGAGCGCGAGCCCGCCCAGCGGCACCGTGGTGGCCGCCCGGCAGCGCGAACTGCGCAGGTCGATGAGTTCGAGCGATCCGCCGCCGAGATCTCCGACCAGGCCGTCGGGTTCGTAAATGCCGGACAGCACGCCGAGCGCCGACAGCTCCGCCTCCCGCTTGCCGGAGATCACATCGATCTGGACGCGGCAGATTTTCTCGGCCTCGCGGATGAAGTCGGGACCGTTCACGGCGTCGCGGCACGCCGCGGTGGCGATGATCCACAGCCGGCGCGCGCCCATCGCGTCGCACAGCGAACGGAAGCGCCGCAGCGACGACAGCGCCCGCTCCACGGCGTCGCGCGCGAGCAGACCGGTCGATTGGACCTCACGCCCGAGCCCGGCGAGCACCTTCTCGTTGAAGATCGGCGTGGGGCTGCGGGTCAGGCCTTCATAGGCGACGAGGCGGACCGAATTCGATCCGATGTCGATGACCGCAATGGGCGGGCCATGATCGAGACGACCCTTGGCGGCCGCATGGCTTGTTCGGGTTCGGCTAGGCACGTTCTCCCCGCCGCGTGAGGCTGCGGGGCGACGATTCCTTGAGCGATTTTCCGCGGCCGGACAGGCTCGGATTGGTCATGAAATACTTGTGCGCATTGAACGGCTCTTCGCCCGCAGCGACCTTGATACGCGTCCATGTTCCGTCAGGCAAGAGCATCCAGCTCTGCTGGTTGTCCTTGAGGTTGGCGATCATGATCTGATCGAGCACTTGCTGATGCACGGTCGGATTGAGGATCGGACACAGCGCCTCGACCCGGCGGTCGAGATTGCGCGGCATCATGTCGGCCGACGAAATGTAGACATGCGCCTTCGGGTGCGGCAGCCCATGGCCGCCGCCGAAGCAGAAGATGCGACTGTGTTCGAGAAACCGTCCGACGATCGACTTGACCCGGATATTCTCGGACAGGCCGCTCACCCCCGGGCGCAGGCAACAGATGCCGCGCACCACGAGATCGATCGGAACGCCCGCCTGCGACGCCTCGTACAGCGCATCGACGATGCCGGGATCGACCAGCGAGTTCATCTTCATCCAGATCGCCGCCGGCCGGCCGGCGCGCGCATGGGAAATTTCCTGGGCGATGTGATCCATGATGCGCTTGCGCAGATTGAGCGGTGAGGCGGCCATGCGCTCGAGCCCGGCGGGCTCCGCATAGCCGGTGATGAAATTGAAGATGCGGGCGACGTCGCGCGCAATGGCCGGGTCGGCGGTGAAGAAGGACAGATCGGTGTAAACCCGCGCCGTCACCGGGTGATAATTGCCCGTCCCGGTGTGGACATAGGATAAAGGCGAGCCGCCCTCCCGGCGCACCACGAGCGACAGCTTGGCGTGCGTCTTCAACTCGATGAACCCGTAAACGACCTGCGCGCCGGCCCGCTCCAGATCGCGCGCCCAGCGGATGTTCGCCTCTTCGTCGAAGCGCGCCTTCAGCTCGACGACCGCGGTGACCGACTTGCCCAGTTCGGCCGCCTCCGCGAGCGTCTTCACGATCGGGCTGTCCTTCGAGGTGCGGTAGAGCGTCTGCTTGATCGCGACCACGTCGGGGTCGCGCGCCGCCTGCTGCAGAAACTGCACGACGACGTCGAACGACTCGTAGGGATGGTGGACGATCAGGTCCTTCTGGCGGATGGCCGCGAAGCAGTCGCCGGCTTGGTCGCGGATGCGCTCGGGAAAGCGCGGCTTGTACGGCTTCCATTCGAGGTCGAGGCGATTGAGCGACGACAGCTGCGCGAGTTCGGCGAGCGCCAGCGCGCCCTCGACCGTGAAGACCTCGTCGTCGGCGACGGCGAGTTCGCGTTGAACGAAGCGCCGCAGCTCGGCCGGCATCGCTGCATCGACTTCGAGCCGGATGACAGAGCCGCGCCGGCGCTGTTTCAGCGCCGTCTCGTAGAGGCGCACGAGGTCCTCGGCTTCTTCCTCGATTTCGACCTCGGAGTCGCGCAGGACGCGGAAGCCGCCCTGCCCTTTGACCGAGTAGCCGGGGAACAGGCGAGGAACGAACAAGGCGATCACCTGTTCGAGCGTGATCAGCCGCACGACGCCGCCGTCTTCCCCAGGCAGCCGAATGAACCGCTCCACCTTCGGCGGCACGCGGATGAGCGCGTTCAGCGGGCGGCCGTCATGCGTGCGCGCCAGATGCAGAGCGAGCGAGAAGCTGAAATTCGGGATGAAGGGAAACGGATGCGCCGGGTCGATCGCGAGCGGCGTCAGGACCGGAAAGATCCGGTGCAGGAAATAGTCCTCGAGCCACTGCCGGTCGGTCTTCTTGACCGCTTCGGATTCGGCAAACACGATATTGGCGGCGGCCAATTCCTTCTTGAGCTCCCGCCAGCGCTGCTGCTGATCGATCGCGAGCGTGGCGACCACTTCGTTGATGCGCGCCAGTTGGTCTTTCGGGGTCAGCCCGTCCGGGCTCTTGGTGGTGATGCCGGCGTCGACCTGACCGATATAGCCGGCCACCCGCACCATGAAGAATTCGTCGAGATTGTTGGCGGAGATGGACAGGAATCGCACCCGCTCCAGGAGCGGATGGTTCGGGTTCTCCGCTTCCTCCAGAACTCTCCGATTGAACTGCAGCCAGGACAGCTCGCGGTTGAAGAACCGCTCCGGAGAGTCCTTGATCGGCGCCGGCTGGTCGGCCGCCACCAGGGCAACTTCTGCTGTTTCCGTAGCAAGAACAGACAGTTTTCGATCAGCCATCATGTTTACCTTGAGGTCCGGAGCACGTCAGCCGGCGGCCAGCCTTGGATCGGCGGATGAGCTTATCGCGAGTCGTCGCTGCCTACTACGACAAGCGCACAACGCCCTAGCCGTGGAAAACGCCGTCCTTAGCGTCAAGAAATTCGGCGGCGAGCGCGCGCGTGACCGGACGGTGCTGGCGCAGCCCTTCGCCGTCGAGCGCCGCGACGACCCTTTGCGCGGCGATGAGCGAGCGTTCGACCCGCCGCTCGAGATAGACGAGCAGGGCTTCGTCCACGGTCAATTGACGGTCGGCGAACAGCTTGACCATGACCGCGCGGAACAGCGCATCGTCGGGCGGCGCGACCGTGACCACGGGGACGGCGCGCAGCCGCGAGGCGAGATCGGCGAGCCGCAGCGTCCAGGCGGCGGGCGCGCTCTGCGTCGTCACGAGCACATGGCCTTGCTCCTCGCCGGCAATATTGAGGAGATGGAACAAGGCGCGCTCGTTCAACGCGCCCTCGGCGGCATCCTCGACCACGACCGCGCCGCTCGAAAGCGCCGCCGGGACCGCGGCTTCGCCGAGCATGCGCGCGGCGACGATGCGCGCGCCGGCGCGCTCTGCCCAAATGGCCGCGAGATGGCTCTTGCCCGAGCCGCGCGGGCCGACCAGCGCAAGCGTTCGCGCCGGCCAATCGGGCCAGCGCTCGACCATGTCGAGCGCCGCCGCATTGGTCGGCCCCGCCACGAAATCGTCGCGCGCCAGACTCTCGGGATGGTCGAGAGCAAGCGTCAGCTGCACCGGCTCTCGCATCCGCGCGCCCATCAGCCGAGCTCGTGCCCTTCCGCGTTCATGTGGCGAATCCATTCGCGCGTGTAAAAGCCGATCGACACAAGGGTGAGGGTCGCGACCGCAAACATCAAGACATTCTCCAGCATTCCCGCGTCGAATCCGAAGGCGAGCGAGCCGAGGACGAGACAGGCGAACACGATCTGCACCACCGTGTTGAGTTTGGAGACGAGCAGCGGCCGCACTTTGACGGGCTTGCCGAGCAGCAGCGACAGCATGACGGCGCCGATGATCAGGATATCGCGGGAGACCACGATGACGACCAGCCACAACGGGATTGCCCCGGTAATGCCTAGTCCAATGAACACTGAAATGATGAGCGCCTTGTCGGCCAGGGGATCGAGCAAGGCCCCGAAGTCGGTGGACATGCCGAATCGTTTGGCGAGGAAGCCGTCCACGGCGTCGCTCAGCCCGGCCGCGAGGAACAGGCCGAAGGCGATCTTCGGCTCGCCGGCGGCAATCGCCCAGACGAGCGCCGGGACGAGCATGATCCGCCCGATCGTGATAAGATTGGGAAGGTTAAAGGTTGGCCCTGGCGTATCCATACTGCAATCAGTCGACCTCGCATCACGCTAGACAAGAACCACCTCTGATATTGCGATCAGGGGTGTCGCGCTAGCTTCTTTTCCGCCGTTCGAACCGGGCCATGAGCCATGCGCGAAACGATCCGATCGGGCCTGAGTTACGCCGGCGCCGGCGTCGACATCGATGCCGGCAACGCGATGGTCGACCTGATCAAGCCCCTGGTGCGCGGAACCGCGCGGCCGGGGGCGAATGTGGAGATCGGCGGCTTCGGCGGCCTGTTCGATCTCGCGCGGGCGGGCTTCAAGGACCCGATCCTGGTCGCCGCCACCGACGGCGTCGGCACCAAGGTCAAGATCGCCATCGAGACCGGACGGCATGACACGATCGGCATCGACCTCGTCGCAATGTCGGTGAACGACCTCGTCGTTCAAGGCGCTGAACCATTGTTCTTCCTCGATTATTTTGCCTGCGGCAAGCTCGATCCCAAGGTCGGCGCAAGCGTCGTCGCGGGCGTGGCGGCGGGCTGCCGCCAGGCGAATTGCGCGCTCATTGGCGGGGAGACCGCGGAGATGCCCGGCCTCTACGCGCCTGGCGACTACGATCTCGCCGGCTTCGCCGTCGGGGCTGCGGAGCGCGACATGCTGTTGCCCCGTGCCGATATCGGTCCGGGTGACGCGGTGCTGGGGATCGTGTCCTCGGGCGTCCATTCCAACGGCTTTTCGCTGGTCCGCCGGGTAGTGGAGCAACAGGGCCTGCGGTGGGACGATCCCGCCCCCTTCGCGGCCGCGCTCTCGCTTGGCCAGGCGTTCCTAACGCCGACCTTGATTTATGTGCCGGCCTGCCTCGCGGCGATCCGCGGGACCGGAGCGGTGAAAGCGCTCGCCCACATCACCGGCGGCGGATTGACCGACAACATTCCGCGCGTCCTGCCGCCGGGTCTCGGCGTGCGGATCGACCTCGCCTGCGTGCCGGTCCTTCCGGTGTTCCAGTGGCTCGCCTGGGCCGGCGGAATCGCCGAGACGGAAATGCTGCGCACCTTCAACTGCGGCGTCGGCATGGTGGCGATCACCGCCCCCGACCGCGCCGGCGCGGTCGAAGCGGCGTTCGCACAGGCCGGCCACAGCGTCGTGCCGCTCGGCGCGGTGGTGGAGACGGCCGGAGAGCGCGTCGCCTATGCCGGGCGGCTCACCCTCGGGACGTAGGGGCCTGCGAGGGGACCATGCAGCGCAAGCGCGTCGCCATCCTGATTTCCGGCCGCGGCTCGAACATGGCGGCGCTGATTTCCGCGGCGGCGGATCCCGCCTATCCCGCCAAGATCGCGCTCGTCGTCTCCAATCGCGCGGATGCCGCCGGCCTCGCGCGGGCGCAGGCTGCGGGGATCGCGACGCGGGTCGTCGACCACACGACGTTCGGCAAGGACCGCACGGCGTTCGAGCAGGCGCTCGACGCCGAACTGTCGGCGCGGCGGATTGACCTGATCTGCCTCGCCGGGTTCATGCGGCTGTTCACCCCCTGGTTCGTGTCGCGCTGGCAGGGCCGCCTCATCAACATCCACCCTGCCCTGCTGCCCGCCTTCAAGGGTCTCGACACGCATGCGCGCGCACTCGCCGCCGGCGTGAAGCTGCATGGCGCCTCCGTCCACTTCGTCATTCCGGAAATGGATTCCGGCCCGATCGTCGTCCAGTCGGCGGTTCCGGTGCGCGACGACGACACGCCCGAGACGCTGGGCGCGCGCGTGCTCGCAGCCGAGCACCGCATCTATCCGCTTGCCTTGCGCTGGCTCGCCGAGGGCCGGCTGGCGGTGGTCGACGGACGCTGCAAGGTCGCCGGCGCGAGCGATCGCCCCGACATGCTGATTTCCCCTTCCGATTGAGGCCGCCGACTTTTCATCGGAACGCCGCGCGTGCAAAGCGCTGCGGACCCTTGCTGCGGATGAGCGCGATCGCTGTTTTTGCGGACGGGGCAGGTCGTGTTGTGCGCGCGCTTCGGTACGCCGCTACGCAAGGCCGCCGAACGGCGCGAAAACTGCGCCGCCATGTCGGCCGCATGACCGCGCGCCATTATCCGGATGACCGAACGATAGTCGGCTGCGTGGCGCGCGCGTGAGGGCAACAAAAAACCCCCGGCCGGAACCGGGGGCTACGGGCAAGCACCCGCAAAGCCGGAATGACCGGCTCGTCGCTTTTATGCGACCTTGAGGTTCTCCGCGGATGTTTTGCCGCGGTTGGTGACGAGTTCGTACTCGACCACCTGACCTTCATTCAGGGTGCTGAGACCGGCGCGCTCGACTGCGGAGATGTGGACGAACACGTCCTTCTCGCCGGTCGACGGCCGGATGAACCCATAGCCCTTGGTGGGGTTGAACCATTTGACGGTGCCTTTTTGCATCGTCGGCCTCCTAGCTCAGTCTGTCGAAGGTGAGCGACAATTGCAGTCGCCTGCAATTGGCGCGACAAGCCGGGTTTTGGGGAAGATCCGAAGCGATCGCGTATAAAACGCTAAACGGGCCGGAGCGGCCAAAATCCGATTGCTGCGCTGTCATTAACGCGAGACTTGCGCCGACGCAAGACGCACGAGACCGTTTTCCCGGGATCGCCGCGAATTGCGGGCGGCGCTCGCGACGCAACATGCGTGCGCTTGGTTGTCCAACCGTCCGATGGCGTTTAGACCGTCCGCCGCGAGAACGGTCACTGGTCGCTGCGCTGCGATGTGGAGCGGATTAAATCTGCTCGGGTAAGAAATCATCGGCGCCAACTCGCCACTCCGAGGTGATGCGGATGCACGAACGAACGTCAATGATTGCGCCCTATCGCAACAGCGCCGACGCCGTCCTTTCCGATCTCGGTTCCGACGCGGCAAGCGGACTGAGCCGCGCCGAGGCGGATCGGCGCCTTGCCGAATACGGCCCGAATCAACTGAAGAGCGCCGCGCCCACGCCCTGGTGGCGGCGCCTCCTCGAACAGTTCCAAAGCTTGCTGGTGATCATCCTGCTGGTCGCCACGGCCATCTCGGCCGCCGAATGGCTGCTCCAGGAACCGCGCGAGACCGCACTGCCCTACGAGGCGATCGTCATCATGGCGATCGTCGTGCTCAACGCATTGCTCGGCTTCATCCAGGAGTCCCGCGCGGAGCAGTCGGTGCGCGCCCTGATGGCGCTGGCCGCGCCGGAATCGACGCTGGTGCGCGACGGCGAAAGACAGCGCGTCCCTGCGCAGGACATCGTGCCCGGCGACATCTTGCTGGTCGAGGCCGGAGACCGGATTCCCGCGGACGCCCGCGTGATCGAGGACGCCAATCTCCACGCGGACGAAGCGCCGCTGACCGGCGAAAGCGTGCCGGTGGCGAAAGATGCGCTGGCGATCGACACAGATGTCGGCCTCGGCGACCGGCGCAATATGCTGTTCGCCGGCACTGTCGCCACCTATGGCCGCGGCCGGGCGGTGGTCGTCGGGACCGGAATGGCGACCGAAGTCGGCCGCATCGCCGGACTCCTCGAGTCGGCGCAGAAAGAGCCGACGCCGCTGCAACAGGAACTCGATCGCACCGGCAAGCGCCTCACCGTGATCACGCTGGCGATCTGCGCGATCGTGCTGGCGACCGGCCTGATGACGAGTCCGGCGCTCAATCTCGACGTCGCTCTGAGCCTGTTCCTGTTCGCCGTCGCGCTCGCGGTCGCGGCCATTCCGGAGGCCCTGCCGGCAATCGTGACGGTCGGCCTGAGCCTCGGCGTGCGACGCATGGCGGCCGCCAATGCGATCGTGCGCAAGCTCCAGGCGGTGGAGACGCTCGGCGCGGCGACCGTCATCTGCTCGGACAAGACGGGAACGCTGACCCGCAATGAAATGACGGTCCGTGCGATCTATGCATCCGGCGCGCTGGTCGAGGTCGGCGGATCAGGCTACATCCCAGAGGGCGACTTCACCGCGGCGGGAGCTCCGCTTTCCGCAACCCCGATGATCGACGAGGCGGTCGAGCACACGCTGCGCGCCGCCGCGCTCGCAAACGACGCCGCGCTCGTGCACAGCGAGGGCCGCTGGCTTGTCCAGGGCGATCCGACCGAGGGCGCGCTGATCGTCGCCGGCCGTAAATACGGAATTTCCGAACAGGACCTCGCGCGCTTCCCGCGCATCGCGGAAATTCCCTTCACCTCCGAGCGCAAGCGCCATACCACTGTGCATCTCGACCGCGACAACGCGGCGGAGTTGCGCGTATTCGTCAAGGGCGCGCCCGACATCCTGCTCGGCAAATGCCGCTATGTCTGGGAACGCGGCGAAGCTGTTGCGCTGGCCGACGACCGGCGCGCCGAACTGGCCGAGCGAAACGACGCGCTCGCCGCCCAGGCGCTTCGCACGCTGGCGATCGCCACACGCACCGTGCGCGCCGAAATGCTTGGCCTCGACGCCGCGTCGGCGCCGCGCGATCGAACGTCGGAGATCGATCTGCCCGCCGGCATCGAGGACGAACTCGTGCTGCTCGGCTTCGTCGGAATGATCGATCCCCCTCGGCCTGAAGCCAAAGAAGCGGTGGCCGTCGCCAAGCATGCGCATATCCGGACGGTGATGATCACCGGCGACCATCCCGCGACCGCGGCGGCGATCGCACGCGAACTCGCGATCCTCGAGCCGGGCGCGCGGCTGGTCACCGGCAACGAGCTGCGCAGCATGGACAAGGCCGCGCTCGACGCGATCGTCGAACAGGTGCGCGTGTTCGCCCGCGTCGACCCCGATCACAAGCTGCGCATCGTCGAGGCGCTGCAGCGCAAGGGCCATGTCGTTGCGATGACCGGCGACGGGATCAACGACGCTCCCGCGCTGAAGGCCGCCAATATCGGCGTCGCAATGGGCATCACCGGCGCCGACGTCTCCAAGGAAGCTGCCGACATGGTGCTGACCGACGACAATTTCGCGAGCATCGTGAAAGCCGTCGAGGAAGGGCGGGGGATCTTCGACAACATCCGCAAGTACCTGATCTATCTTTTATCGTCGAACGCCGGGGAACTCCTGACGATGTTCGCGGGCGTGATGCTTGCGGGCATGCTCGGCCTGATCTCGGCGGAGCACGGCCTGTTCCTGCCATTGCTTGCGGCCCAGCTCCTGTGGATCAACCTGATCACGGACGGCCCGCCCGCGCTAGCCCTTGGCATCGAACCGAAGGAATCCGACGTCATGGATCGGCCGCCGCGCGCGCAAGGGAGGGGCGTGATCGGGACGACGGACTGGCTGCGCATCGGCGGCGTCGGCCTGGTGATGATGATCGGAACGCTTGCCGTGCTCGACGCCTATTATCCCGGTGGCCTGTTCACGCTGTTTGCGCGCGGCGCGGGCCCGAATGCGCTGGACGAAGGCTATGCGCGCACAATGGCGTTCACCACGCTGATGATGTTCCAGCTCTACAATGTGTTCAACTGCCGCTCCACCCGGCGCAGCGCGTTCAGCGGCCTGCTCACCAATGGGTGGCTGATCGGCGCGGTTTTCCTGTCGCTCCTGGCGCACCTTGCCGTCGTCTATGTTCCGGTGCTGCAGGCGGCGTTCCACACCGTGGCGCTCACCTCGCGCGACTGGCTGATCGCGGCGGGAGTCGGCGCGACCCTGCTCGCGGTGTTGGAGATCGGCAAATTCGCATTGCGCATCGCGCGCCGCAGCAGCGCGGGTTGAGCAGCGCGCGGCAAGCGCATGACCGCGCTTGCGCCGCTCCGCCGCGCGCCGTTGCTTGGCTAGGCGGCGTGCGCCTGTGCGGCGCGTAGCTTCGAGCGCCGCCACAGCCCGCCGACGATAAGGACCAGCACGGCGCCGACCCCGGCCGCGACGAGTTCGAGCACATGCGCGGTTTCTGCGCCCACCCGGGCGACGATCAAAGGCTCAATGCCGGGATCGGTTGCGATCACCTCGCCAACGATCCAGCCGAGCAGTGCGGCGCCCGCCCATATGAGGATGGGAAAGCGATCGAGCAGGTTCATGATCAACGCTGCTCCCGCGACGATCAGCGGAATGCTGATGGCGAGCCCGAGGATCAGCAGCACCAAGTTCCCCTGTGCCGCGGCGGCGATGGCGATGACATTGTCGAGGCTCATCACGATGTCGGCGATGGCGACGATGCGCACCGCGCGCCAGAGATGATCGACCGCTTCAATTCCTTCTTCGTTTTCGTCTTCCGGAACCAGCAGCTTCGCGGCGATGTAAAAGAGCGCAAGGCCTCCGACCAACTTCAGGTAGGGCATCAGCATGAGGGTCGCGATGACGACCGTGAAGACGATGCGCAGGAGCACGGCGACGCCCGCCCCGAGGACCATTCCCCAAAGCCGCTGGCGCGCCGGCAGCCCCCGGCACGCCATCGCGATCACGACAGCGTTGTCGCCCGACAAAAGAATATTGATCCACATGATCTTGCCGAGCGCGAGCCAGAAACCGACGTGCGAGACCTGCCCTAACTCGCACTGCAACTGCAGGACCCAGGAACCGAGATTCTGGCATTCCATGTGTTTGCCTCGCTCGCGGTCGCGCCCGAAACCCGCCTGCGCCGCTAGATTTGTGAGCTCATAATGTCACAGCCGGACATGAATAGCCCTACCGGGGAGTACGGACCCGGGCAGGCGCGAATGGCGCCCGCCGACGGTCAGCCGACGATTTCGTTGCCCGCGAAAAACTGAGCGATCTCTTGGACCGCGGTTTCCGGCGCGTCGGAGCCGTGCACCGAATTTTCGCCGATCGATTGCGCATAGCGCTTGCGGATCGTGCCCTCCGCCGCCTTGGCGGGGTCGGTCGCGCCCATCACGTCGCGATAGCGCGCGATGGCGTTCTCGCCTTCCAGCACCTGCACGACCACCGGGCCGGACGTCATGAAATCGACGAGCTCGCCGAAGAAGGGGCGCGCGCGATGCACGCCATAAAAGGTCTCGGCCTGATCGCGCGTGATACGGACCCGCTTCTGCCCGACGATGCGCAGACCGGCGGCCTCGATCACCGCGTTGATCGCGCCCGTCAGGTTCCGCGCGGTCGCATCCGGCTTGATGATAGAAAAGGTGCGTTCGACGCCCATGCCCGATTCCCCCCAATAACGCACGGCCGTGAGTGGCGTTTTGAACGAAGCGGAACCGCCTCGTCACGGAAAAATGCGATCACACACGGCAACACAGCGTATAGCGGCGCGGCGGCCGCCCAGCAAGAGCGTGAACTGCGCTCACCCGACGTTCGTCGATGAACAATCCATGAACGAAAAAATGTTCAGCCGCGCCAGCGCAGCCTGTCCGCGACCGCGCCGCATTCTTTATTCATGGGAGCGATGCGACGAATGTTCATGATGGCTGCGGCCGGGACAGATGGGGAATGGTCATGCGCGTCTTTCTTGCTTTTCTTCTCGGGATCGTCGTCACGATCGGCGGCGCCTATGTGCGCGACTCGTCGGTGACGCTCCCGACCGAACGCTTCGTCAACTGGGAGGTGGTGAGCGCGAGCACCCGCGGCGTGGTTGATTTCGGCCGCGCACAATGGGAGCGCTGGACGCGCTAGCTCAGCGTCCCTCACGCCCGTCGACGCGAAAACCGTCGCCTTTTACGCGCCGAGCACGGCGCTTGCGGAGAGCCCGACTACTCGGACTCTTCGGTTTCCCAATCGGCGATCGCCTCTTCGGCGTCCATGCTGAGGTGCACCTTTTCGTCGACGCTGTCGACCCAGGCGAGCGGGATGAAATGATGCTCGCCGCCGGCGACCAAATCCGACTTGGTCAGCTTGATTTGTTCTTCATCGACGCTGTCGACGGTGCCCACATGCTCCTCGTCCGCACCGACCACTTCCATGCGCTCACGGATTTGCTTGGTTTGCATATCAGCCTCCAGAATCATGTTGCTCAACAACGATCGTGGCTCGGGTCAAGTTCCGCCAAGCGGACTTGCGGGGTGGGGGCCAAGGTATCGCCGTCACTAAGGTGCGTGAGAGGATGTCCATGCGCGCCGTTACTGAAGGCGGCGGCTCACGCGACGGTCGTCGGAACCGTGGCGATCACCCTGCCCTGACAACGTGGTCCGCTCGCCTTCTGCAGGCAGATCGACGCGCTGTGCCGCGCCCGGGCGGCAACGACATGCCATATCAGCTAAGCCCCATCGTTAGCACGCGCTCGCGTGAGCACGCACGCTTGTACCGGCACACGTCGACGCTCGACCCTCTTCCTGCCGACAGGAACCGTTGGAGAAAGGCCGCGTTGGATCACAGGGCTCGGTTTTCCGAGACACGAACAATTCTGCTGTTAGGAGAGGAATCCATGAGGAAGAGTAATCTGTTGGTGGCGGCGGCGATCGCCGCCCTGGTCGGCGGAACGACTTTGGCGGTCGGCCAAGGCTCGGGTTCGGGCGCTGGTGGTGGCGGCGCCGGCGGCGCGGCGGGCATGGGCGGCAGCGCCGGGTCTGGCGGCTCCGGCATGAGCGGCGGCGGCTCCGGCGGCGGCGGCGGCGCGATGGAGGGCGAGCGGGGCTCTGGCTCGCGCGGCTCGCAAGGCTCCGAGCGCTCGCCGCAAGGCGGGAGTGCGCGTGACGCGCAAGGGTCCGAGCGCCGTGGCCAGACGACCGATCCGAGCGGCCGCGAACAGCGCTCCGGGACGACCGGTCAGGGCGGCGCGCAGGAACGCAACCAGACGGGCCGTGACCAGGACCGCAACCAGATGGGCCGTGACCAGGACCGCGAGCGCACCGGACAGGATCGCAACCGCACCGGACAGGACCGCGAGCGCATGGGCCAGGACCGCGAGGGTCGGTCCGGCGCATCCACGAGCGGCAGTTCGGCCAGTCTGACGACTGAGCAGCGCACGCGCATTCGTGAGACCATCGTGCGCCAAGGCAATGCGCCGCGCGTATCGAACGTCAACTTCTCTGTTTCGGTCGGAACCAGGGTGCCCCGTTCGGTGCGACTGGTGAGCGTGCCGTCGACCATTATCGAGATCAATCCCGCATGGCGCGGTTATGAATACTTCATGGTGGGGGACCAGATCGTGGTCGTCGACCCGGATACCATGCAGATCGTCGCGGTCATTTCTTCGTAGGTAGACCTGTTCGCACGGCGCATCTCCGATGCGACAGAAAGGGCCGGCTGCGCAGCCGGCCCTTTCTGGTGTCGGCAGCCGGTCGCGTCGCGCTCGGCGACCGCAGCGTGAGGCGTATCGGCGCACCTTGCAGCGCTTCGCGGGCCGTCTGACATCGGAACTTTTCGGATGCCGCGCGATTGGCCTGACAGCGACCCTCGATGGGTCGGCAGGAGGACACTGAATGGACAAGGATCGCGTCAAAGGCTCGTTCGAGCAAGCCAAGGGATCGGTGAAGGAAGGCGTCGGCAAAATGACCGGCGACGAGAAACTCGAAACCGAAGGCAAGGCCGACAAGGTCTCTGGAAAGATCAAGAGCACGGTCGGCGGCATCAAGGACACGGTCCGCGGAAAGTAACCGTGCGACCAAGGTCGCCGAGCACAGAACGGCGACCGAACTGGATAAGACCCGGCCCCGGCCGGGTTTTATCTTTTTTTCCTACCTATTAAAGCGCCCATCGTGGCGCGCGGTCGAGAACGGTCGCGCCGCACGTGATAGCTCGGGCGCAGTCGGCGGTGCGGGCCGCCGGCCGTTCCGGCGCTCCGCTATTGAACGATTCCGGCTTCCGCTTCCCGCAGGATCACGGGCCAGTCGACCTCGACGTCGGGCAGCACCCACGTTTCCAGAAGGGCTGCGTGCCGCCACTCGGTCCAGGCCGGCAGCGCCATGATTGCGTTCATGTAGACGCGAGACGGGTTGCTGACCTCGATCGCGTAAGTGTCGAAGCGGCTGACGATCGGGGCATACATCGCATCGGCTGCGCTGAACTGCTCGAACAGGAACGGGCCGCCGCCGCCGAAGCGGGCAAGGCACATCTGCCACAAGGCATCGATGCGTTTCACGTCCGCGATCACCTCGTCCGTGAGTTCGCGCGGCTTGATCTGTCGCGCCATGTTCATCGGGCAATGGCGGCGCAGCGCAACGAACCCAGCATGCATCTCATTGGCGATCGCGCGGGCATGCGCGCGCGCCGCCCGATCGGCCGGCCACAGCCGCGCGTCCGGGCGCATTTCCGCCACGTATTCGATGATCGCCAGCGATTCCCAGACGACGATCTCGCCGTCGATCAGCACCGGCACCTTGGTGGTGGCGGACAATTTGCTGACCCGCTCCTTGAAATCCGGGCTGCCGAGCGGGATCACGGTTTCCTCGAAATGAAGACCCGCCACCTTCATGGCGAACCATGGCCGGAACGACCAGGATGAATAATTCTTGTTTCCGATGATAAGGTGCATGCGTTCTCTCTCACGGCCGCCGGGAGGCGGCGCCGAACGACCGATGCCATTCTTCCGTGCTCCGCCGGCTTCCGCGAAGTGCGCGCCCCTGCCAAGGCGCGACGGCGCCGGAACAATGCCCATCCTCGAACGCGAAAAGCATATCGCATTCGGCGGCCAATGCCACCCATTGCCGCCGGGCCTCGTCCGGTGCGAGGATCGGGGCGCGCAAAGGAATTAGCTACCGATGCAGTTTTTCGGGCCGCTCGACCTCGCCGCCATCGCATTCTTCGTGATCGCCTGGACCATCTACGCTGTGTTGGTCGAGTGGACGCCGTTCGGCGCAAACAGCCTCAATGGGCGGATCGATAAGTATCGCGAGGCTTGGTTTCGCCGCACGCTTGCGCGCGAAATGCGCATGGTCGACATGCAGATCATGACGGCGCTGCAGAGCGGGGCTGCGTTTTTCGCCTCCACCTCGCTGATCGCCATCGGCGGCGCGCTTGGCCTCCTGCGCACGACCGACCAGATCGTCGAACTCGTCACCGGCCTCCCCTTCGGGATCGCCACCAGCCGCGAGCAATGGGAGGCCAAGACGGTCGGTCTCGCCGTCATCCTCGTCTACGCCTTTTTCAAGTTTTCCTGGGCCTACCGGCTGTTTAACTATGTCGCGATCATGCTCGGCGCGATGCCGCCGGCCGCGGACAAGGACACGCCGGAGGCGGAAGCGCATGTCCTCCGCACCACGCGGGTGTTCCAATCCGCCGGCCGCCACTTCAACCGCGGGCAGCGCGCCTTCTTCTTCTCGCTCGGCTATCTCGGCTGGTTCATCCATCCCTGGCTGCTCATCGCTGCCACCGCGGCCGTTCTGGTCGTCATGCTGCTGCGCCAGTTCGCCTCCGCCCCCCTGTACGCGCTCGGCGACGGGAAATGATGCGGACGTCCGGTCAGGGCGCGGGGAACAGCTCCGACGATCTCCCCGTCAGCCAGTAGACGAAGAGGCCGACCCATTCGCGCACGGCGGTGTCGGTGCGCCTGAGCCCATCGCCGACCGACATGAAGGGCCGCAGCGCGTCGGCAGAGCCGCGCGTGCGCCAGTCGACGGGAAAAGGCTCGACCTCGAAGCCGGCGCGGCGAAAGACCCCGATCGCGCGCGGCATGTGATAGCCGGAGGTGACCAGCAGCCAGCGCTCGCCCCGTTTTGGCGCGGCAAGTTCGTTTGCGAACACGGCGTTCTCCGCGGTGTTGCGCGAACGATCCTCCAGGATGATGCGCCCGGGCGCCACGCCGAGCTCGCGCAGGAGCCGGGCCGCAAAGGGCGCCTCTGCGCCCTCGACCCGGACGAGGCCGGCGTCGCCGCCGGCAAAGACGATCTTGGCGCGCGGATACGCGGCGGCGAGACGCGCAGCGGCGGTGAGGCGCTCGCCTGACTCGTTGAGACTCACTTCGTCACGCGCCGCCGAAACGTCGGGCGAGACCGCGCCGCCGAGCACGATGATCCCGGCGACATCGCCGCTTCCGTTCCACGGCGGAAACCGGTCCTCCAGGGGGATCATAAGCGCATTGCCGAGCGGCGAAAGGCCGAGGATCGCGAGCAGCAGGAGGCTTGCGACCACGAGCACGCGCCCGGTCCGCCGGAAGCGCGTGAGCAGCAACAGCACGCCGATCAGGCCCGCCACGATCACGAGGTTGGACGGCAGCGCGAAAAAGCCGAGGATTTTCGAGAGCGGGAAGAACATCTATTCACCGGACGCCCGAGCGCACCGAAAGCGCAACCCTCAATGCTTGGCTTCGATGAAGAACTTGCCCAGCCAGCCAACGACGAGCGCTTGGATGAGACCGAGAAACAGGCCGGATTGCTCGAGGCTCGACCGCACCGATCCGCTCGCATGCGCCCCCAGAACCACGTACAAGACGGCGAGATAGAACGCCGACGCGACCACCGCTCCCCAGAATACGATCGACGATCCCAGCGGCTTGTCTTCTTCCGGCGAGGCCGCGACCGACCAGGCCCCGCCGATCAGCGTTAGGTTGGGAAAGAGGAACTGCGCGGCCCAGGACCAGGCCGCCTGCGCCTGGTCTCCGTAGAACCCGTTGAGCTGGCGCAAGACCAGGATCGACAGCAGGGGAATCGCCCCCACCCCCCACAAGGCGGTCAGTACGATCTTGGCGCTCTTGACGGTCATTGAAGGTGTTTCAGCGAGACGCCGAGCGTCGAGAGGTGCTGATCGAGCGGCCATCGACTTGGCCGGAAGTGTTTGGTCTCGCCGCCGTCCACCTTTTCGAATTCGTAGACCATGACGACGAGCACGTGGTTTTGTCCGATGGGAAGCACCTTGATTTCCGCCGGAAGAGAGGGACGGCCCTCTATCGCCCAGGTTTGCGCGATTGCGAATGCCTGGGCGGAGTCGACCGCCTGAGTCATCGGCGGGTCGTCGGTGAGAAGAAACACGAACACCCGATAGAAGCCCGAGGCGCGGGTGGTCGCGAAGATGGAGGAAAGGCTCAGGCCAGCATAGGCCGCGCGCGCGCCCCAGCGCGCCGCGCCGGCGAGCGGCGCTCCGCTCTCGCCGTCGAGACTTTCGATCCGGGTGATCAGGGCAAAGCCGCCGGGCACGCGGTAATAACCGAAGGCGTCGAACGCGGCGCTCCGCATGATCTGTTCGAGCCTGCTTGCCACGTCTCCGACTTTTCTCACCCGCGCAGCGCCTTCAATGACGTCGGGAGAGAAGGAGCGCCGCGTCGAGGGCGTCGGCGGCGGCCATGGGAACAGCTGTTCGAGCGGGCGATCGCCGGCGCTCGGTGCGGGAGCGACGGTGGGCGGCGGCGGCGCATTCTGCGGCACAGGCGGCGGACCCATCCTCGCCTGGGGAGAGGCTCGCGGCTCCATACTCGGTTGGGGGCCTTCACCGCCGGGCCGATAGTATCGTCGATGAGCATATCCGGAGAACTGGGGTCTTCTCGCCTCGGCGAGCCTTCCGATCAGTTGAAGACACGCTTCATCGAGGGGGCTTGTTCGTCTCAGCTGGGCGCGCTGCGCTTCGTCGAGCGCGTCGACCAGTTCACCGCGGCGGCGCCACATCGCCTGTTCACGATCGTCGAGGCGGTTCTTGCGCGCCTCGCAGATCCTGAGCAAGGCGCGGTCCACCCGCTGCAGCTCCGATAAGGCTTCTTGCGAAAGGGCGCTGTCGAAGGCGACGCCCGCTACGCTCAGCATCGCCGCAATAACCAGGGTCCAGGCTCGCATGAGCGACTCCCCCAAGTCCAACGCCGCCCGAAGCTAGTACAGTCGGAGCAAGGATTGCAACCTGCGGCGCGTTCGGGGACCGGGCGCGCGAAGCCGCGAGCGCTTTTTGCGCTGCATCGGACCGGCGTCCCCGCTCGGCCGATCCGGCCGCCTTCGTCCGTTCACGCAGCCGCAAGGCCGAGGCGCGCGTCGCGGCGGCGCAGCCAGGCGACGAAGGGGAGCGACAGCAGCACCATCCAGGTCTTGCCGACCACCTGGCCGGCGAGGAAATCGAGCGACCCGAAGGCGAGCCACAGGAAAACGATGGAATCGACCACGAGGCCCACGAAACTCGACGCGATCACCGCGAGCACGAGCCCGCGACGGGCGAGCGGGGTATATACTCCGAGGTCGGCGAATTCGGAGAGAAGGAAGGCGACCGCCGACGCGATCACCAGCGCCGGCGGGGCGAGCAACGCGGACAGGGCCGCGCCGGCGAGAATGGCGAGCGACGCCGCGGCGACGCCGAGCCGCCGCTGCACCAGATCGCGCAGCACGAGGGCGGCGCCGATCATCAGCACGCCGGACGGCGCCGCAAGGCCGGGCATCACCGGAATGAGGCAGGGCCCGCGCGGCACGCAGGTCGTCCCGACATGCTGGATCAGGTAGTTCGCCGCCGGGATGGTGAGCCCGAACAGGACGAGGAACAGCACTCCCTCGCGGCGGCGGCGCGCTTGCGTCTCGGCGCAGTCGTTCATCGTGTTGCGGTCCATTTCAGGTAGCCGTCCGCGCGCAGCCGGCAGGCCGGGCATTCCCCGCACCCGTAACCCCAGGCATGACGGTGCGAGCGATCGCCCAGATAGCAGGTGTGGGTGTGTTCGAGAAGCACGTCGATCAGCCCCTCCCCGCCGAGTTCGTGCGCGAGCGCGAAGGTCGCCGCCTTGTCGATCCACATCAGCGGGGTATGCACGACGAAGCGCCGCTCCATGCCGAGATTGAGTGCGAGCTGCATCGCCTTCAGCGTGTCGTCGCGGCAATCGGGATAGCCGGAATAGTCGGTCTCGCACATGCCGGCGACGAGGTGCTTGACCCCGCGCCGATAGGCAAGCGCGCCGGCGAAGGTGAGAAACACGAGATTGCGGCCGGGCACGAAGGTGGTCGGCAGGCCGTTCTCGGCGATCGTGATCGCCGCGTCCCGGGTGAGCGCCGTCTCCGAGATCGCGGCAAGCGCATCGAGCTTGATCATGTGATCCTCGCCGAGGCGCTGCGCCCAGTCGGGATCGAGCGCCGCGACCTCGGCGCGGATGCGCGGGCGCTGCTCGAGCTCGACCGCATGGCGCTGGCCGTAGAAGAAGCCGACCGTCTCGACCTGCGCAAAGCGCGCAAGCGCCCAGGCGAGGCAGACGGTCGAATCCTGCCCGCCGGAAAACAAAACGAGAACGCTATCGCCCGCGATCATCGCCGGTGGTTCGCCGATTGCCGATCGCCGGCCGCGCGCCGCCGCCGCCATTCGCTCATTGCTTGGGCTCATCCCAGGCCGGCGCGCCGGACCAGTCGACGATCCGGCCGTCCGGGTTCGCGAGCGCGCGAATGTCTTCCATCTCCTGCGCGTCGAGGACGAAATCGAAGATCGCCAGGTTTTCGGCCAGGCGTTCGGGCCGCGAGGTGCGCGGGATGACGATCGCGCCCTCCTGGATCAGGAAACGCAGGCTCGCCTGCGCCGCCGTCTTGCCGTGCGCCGCCGCGATCCGCTCGATCACGTCGTTGCCGGCGATCCGGCCGCGGGCGATGGGGCTGTAGGCCGTCACCGCGAGGCCGTACCGGCGACAGACGGCGCGCACCTTCGACTGGTCGATGAACGGGTGCCATTCGACCTGGTCTACGACGAGCGGCTCGGTGGCGAGCTGCACCGCCTCCGCGACGAGGGTGACGGTGAAATTCGAGACGCCGATATGCCGGGTCAGGCCCGCGCTCTTCATGCGGCACAGCGCGCCGATGGTGTCGGCGAGCGGGATGCTCGCGCTCGGCCAATGGATCAGGAGCAGGTCGAGCTCCGAGAGCCGCAGGCGCGTGAGGCTTTCCTTGGTCGCGCGTTCGAACTCGCGCGGGGCAAGATGGTCCGACCACACTTTGGTGGTGACGAACACGTCGGCCCGGGTCACGCCGGAGGCGCGCAGCCCCTCCCCCACCTCGCGCTCGTTGTCGTAGGCCTCCGCGGTATCGACATGGCGATAGCCCATGCTCAGCGCCCGCTCGACGGTGCGTGCGCAGACATTCCCGCGCAGCTCCCAGGTGCCAAGTCCGATCGCGGGAATGGTCGCGCCGTTCGCTTCGACGAATTGCATGCTGGCCTCCTGGCCCCACCCTCAGGATAGGGTGCGGAAGCCCGCTCCGGAAGGGCCGCATGCTCATGGGATTATGGGTCGGCGGCGGCAAACTCACAGCAGCCCTTGCAGGTCTTGCAGCTCGCGTTCGTTGAGATCGGAGACGGCCCAATAGGTCATGCCGCCCTTGCTCCAGGTGAGAAGATTGTAGCCGTTCGCATTCAGGCCCGCCGGCCGCGTCTCTTCGCCGCCGGCGGACGGCCACATGAACACCGTCACGAGATGAAGCCGACGGCGGTAAACCAGAGCCGCCACGCGGCGGCCGGCAATGTAGTCGAGCCGGCCGCCGGCCAGCGGATAGCCTTGCGCAGCAAGCTCGGTGACCACCGGCGCAAACTCGATCCGCCCGGAAAACCACGGCTTGACCGTATGGGTGTCGGAGGAGGCGATCTGGACCGGGTTGTCCTGCAAGAGCGAGCGGACATGGGCGGACAGCACGTCGCGCTCGACCGTGGCGCGCTGATCCGCGCCACGCAGCACGAACCAGGTCGCGGCCGCGGAGACGAGGCACGACACGAGAATAATCGCGGCGAGCCGCATCAGCGGGCGCAGGCGGCCCCGCATTCCATCGCGCAAGGCGCCAATACGGACCGCCGAAACACCCGGCTTGGCTGCAACGCTCCGTCCCGCCTCCCTCGCCAGCACTGCCCGAATCCCATCGGCCAGACCCGGCCGCGCGGGCGCGCGGGCCGCAGCCAGTTGCCGCTTCAGTCGTTTCAAGTCGGCCAGTTCCTGGGCGCAGCCGCCGCACGCCGCGACATGCGCGTCGATGTCCCGGCGCGGCTCGTCTGCAAGCTCGCCATCGATAAGCGCGCCGATCCGATCGCGAGCCTCTTCACACTGCATTCCTGTCCTCCTTCTCGATCAGCTCGGTCAGCCGCGTCCTGAGCAGCGCGCGCGCACGCGACAGCCGCGACATGACCGTGCCGACCGGAACGCCCGCGATGGTCGCGATGTCCTGATAAGAAAGTTCCTCCATCTCGCGCAGCACGATCGCTTCGCGGAAGGGCGGCGGCAGTTCCGCAAGCGCCTTCACGATGAGCGCGCGCTCGGCCTGCCCGACAAGCATGTCCTCGGCCGATGCTTCGTCCGACGCGAAGTCGCTCCCCTCGCCTGCTCCCGTCCGCGCCGACAAGGCCTCGTCGAGCGATATGACATTGGCCGCCTTCTTGCGCGTCGAAAGCCACCGATAGGCAAGGTTGCGCACGATCGCGAGCAGCCACGGCTTGATGTTCTCACCCGTGCAGGTATCGAACGCCTTGAGGGCGCGGAGATAGGCATCCTGCACGATGTCCTCGGCATCCGGCCGGCTGCGCACCAGCCAGAAGGCAAGGTTGTGCGCGGCGTCGAGATGCGGCAGCGCCCTTTGCTCGAACTCCGCCAACCTGGCCATGCCGCTACCCACGAGCGATCCGTCGAGGAGCAATCATACTATTCCCGGATAAATCCCTGGCTGCCGTCATTCCGGAAGCCGAGCTTCGCTCGGCTGTCCGGAATCCTGCCCCTCGCTGTGAGTTTGGATTCCGGGCTCGCCGCGAACTGATCAGCCGGTCCGCACCTGTATACGACTCCCGCCGCCGCGCCTTTATTCCCGATCGCCGGCGCATCCGAACCGGAGAATGGGCGGGAATATCCGACCCCGCTTGTGAGTCTCCATGTGCGAGACCGCTCGGCGCGTGGCCGAGCTTTCACGAGAGGACGACCGATGCTTCACCTGTCACGTCGCGACTTCGTCATATCGACCGGATTTGCCGCCGCGCTCGCGCTCGACACGCGGCTCGCCATTTCGCCAGCCTTCGCGCAGAAAACTCCCGATCCAGCCAAAGGCTTCCACACCTACAAGGTGGGCGAGATCGAGATCACCGCCCTCTATGACGGCATCTGGGAAAAGCCGCATGATCCGGCCTTCATCAAGAACGCCTCGGTCGAGGAAACGAAGGAAGCGCTGGGAAAGGCCGGCCTTTCCATCGACTTCGTCTCCATTCCCCTTACCGTGGTCGTGCTCAAGGTCGGTGAGCGGCTCATTCTGGTCGACTCGGGCTCCGGCGGCCAGTGGCAACCGACCGCGGGCAAGCTGCACGCCAATATGAAGGCGGCCGGCGTCGATCCCGCGCAGATTCGCACCATTCTCCTCTCGCATTTCCATCCGGACCACATTTTCGGGCTGATGGAGAAGGGCAGCAACAATCCCGTCTTCCCCAACGCCGAAATCGTCGTCAACGCCGCCGAGTACAACTGGTGGACGGAGCCCGGCCGCGTCGAAAAGCTCCCCGATGCCCGAAAGTCGCTCGGCCAGCGCATCCAGACCGTGTTCCCGACCTGGAAGAATCTCACGCTGATCGAGGGCGAGAAGGAGGTCGCCCCCGGCATTCGCCTTGTCAACGCGCCCGGCCACACGCCCGGCCACGCGGCGTTCCATGTGAGCTCCGGCGGTCGGCAGCTGATGATCTCTAACGACACCGCCTATGTGCCGGCGCTGCTCGCGCCGCATCCGGAGTGGCAGGGCGCCTATGACCAGGATGGACCGCTCGCCGTCGAGACCCGGCGCAAGCTGCTCGACCGCGTGATCGCCGACAAGATGATGATCTGCGGCGCGCACTTCCCCTTCCCCGGCGCGGGCACGATCGCCAAGGACGGCGCGGGTTACGCCCTGACCCCGGCCGGCGGCTGACCGTGAGGAGAGACATTATGACCAACAGACGCTTCCGAATTGCGTTCGCGGCGCTGCTCGGCGCCGCACTCGTGGCGCCGAGCAGCTTCGGACCGGCGCATGCCGTGGACACGGTCACGGCAAGGGACACGCCCGACCTCCGGCCGGTGCGCGCCAAGATCAGAGCCAAGGACTGGAAGGGCGCGACCGCGGACCTCTATGCGCTGATCGACCGCGGCGTGCAGCATGCGGACGTGTACAATATGCTCGGCTTCAGCCTGCGCAATGGCGGCGACTATCAGACCGCCTACACCTTCTACCGCAAGGCGCTCGAATTCGACCCCGAGCACAAGGGCGCGCTCGAATATCTCGGCGAGCTTTACGTCAAGACCGGCGACATGGCGAAGGCGCACGAGCACGTGGCGCGCCTGAAGACGCTATGTCCGCAAGGATGCGAGGAACTGGCCGACCTCGAAAAGGCGATCGCCGACGCGCAGCCGACGACCCAGTGATGCGTCCCTCCGACAGCCCTCCACTCGCGGCCGCAACCGAACTCGTCGGCCGCCTGCTCCTGGCGTTCCTTTTCCTCCACGAGGCGTGGAGCAAGCTTGCTGCCTTCGGCGCAGCGGGCGCCTATATGGAGGCGTACGGCGTTCCCGCCCTGTTATTGCCGCTCGCGATTGCCGTCGAATTGGGAGCGGGCCTGTTGATCGCTTTCGGCTATGCCACGCGCCTTGCCGCGCTCGCGCTGGCCGGATTCTGCCTATTGGCGGCGCTTGTCTTCCACACGAGCTTCGGCGACCGCAACCAGCTTCTCCATTTCGAGAAGGACCTCGCGCTCGCCGGCGCGTTTCTTATCCTCGCTGCCCGCGGCCCCGGCGCGTTCTCGCTCGATGCGCTGTGGATCTCATCGCGCGGCAAGGCGTGACGCTGACCGCGGCCGGATAGCCAAGTGGACGCGCGGTGGACGTCCGGTCGCGATGCGAGCGGCCGGGCGATCGATGCGTTCCGCTGATTTGCCGGACCCTTCCGCCTTCGGAGGGTCGTCGCGGCCGTCCAACTCGGCCCCCGCTCACAATCCCCTCGACCCAGCGCGAATTGATGAACGTCAAGTCCCCACGCCCAGAACAGCTACTGTCGAGCGCGACCGGAGAGGGGCCAGTTCCCGCGGCATCGCCATTCGTCAGTTCGAACGAACGTATTGGATCGGTTCGATACGTATTGATTTCATGCGATCGAGGATTTGCCCCCGGTGCCAATAAGCCTAGTAAAATCAGAGCCTTCACGCCAACGCCCGGCCCTCTACACCGAGCCGCAGAGGCGGACAGGCCGCGCCGAGGCGCCGGTCCGCGTCATGGCGCTTCCATGGCGTCTGCACGACGACTCACTTCCCGACGGCGTCGAGCAGGTCGTGTTCCAGGAGACCCCGGACGTCGTCGTCCTGACCCAGATCAACTCCGGACACCTGATCACAAACCGATTGTCGCCCGCCTTGGCCGCAATCGTCCCCGTGGTCGACGCGTCCGAGCCCGGCGGCGACGGCTTCAACGCGCGCCGCGCGGACATCCGCATTGCAGCCGCCAACAAGGCGGCGCTAGCCGACGCCTTCTTGATGCTGCAACAGCCGATCGCGCGGCTTCGCTCGCTCGCCCCGTCGGTGTTTCAGTCCAAAGACCCGCGCGTGCACCTGCTCGCGCGGCTCTTCGTCCGGGACCGCGGGCTAGAGCCGCGACGCGATCCCAACTTCCGCGAAACGGTGGTCTACGCCGACGAAAGCTCGATCGCCTGCGTGCAGCGTCACGCCGAAGACCTCGTTGAGCTCAGGCTGCTGGAACGTCAGTTCTTCGACAAGCTGATCACCTGTCCGCGGTGTGAATCGGCCCGCATTTCCGTGCGCGAGCGATGCCTCGCGTGTCGCAGCTCCGACGTCATCGAAGAACCCGTCATCCACCATATGCGCTGCGCGCATCAGGGTCCCGAACACGAGTTCCGGCGCGGCGGCGAGCTGATCTGCCCGAAATGCCGCGGGCATCTCGAGCATTTCAGCATCGACTACGACCGGCCGGGGTTTGTCTCGACATGTCGCGCCTGCGGACAAATCTCATCCGAGACGTCAGTCGGGCTGGTCTGTCTCGACTGCGCGGCCGAGAGCGACGCGGCGGAAGCGGGGTCGCAAACCGTTCATCGCTATCGCCTGACCGAATCCGGCCGCGAGTGCCTGCGCAGCGGCGCCGCCTTGGCCGAGCGGTCCTCGCAGCCGGGCGTCGCGGTCAATCGCATCCGCGCCTTCCTCGGCCGGCATATCGAGTCGAAGTCGGCCTGTTCGCTTCTCGCGATCAAACTGGAGGCGCCCGCCGGCCAGGGCGTCGGCCGGAGCTGGTTGCAGACCCGCGCCCTCTACGCCTCGCTGATGCGCGAAGTCTTTACCGCGGAAACCGAGATCATCGAGGTTGCCCCGTGGTTCTTCGCGTTGCTGGACAAAGACAAAAAGGCCGATGTGGAAGCGGCCTTGCCGCAGATAAGACAGGCGATCGAGCAGCATCTCGCCGCGCCGCCGACGGCCCATTATCGCGTCTACGCGCCGCACGAGGTCCTGACGATCATCGGACATGCGGAACCGACCGGCTGACGAACGGAGGGGCTCGACATGGCCGGGTCCGAACTGGTCGCGCAGGCATGGCAGTTTCTCGGCGCGCTTCCGTTCGGATCGCTGGTCGCCATTTTCTGGCTCGTCCTGCTCATCGAAATGCCGCGCTATTTCGTCGGCATCCAGGCGACCGCGGCGGCGCTGCTCCTGAGCGACTGGCGGCGACCCGCCCCGCTCTCCCGCACGCCGCGCATTTCGATCCTTCTGGTCGGGCATAACGAGGAGACGACGCTCGACAAATGCGTGCGGTCGCTGCGCGCGCAGACCTATCGGAATTTCGAGATCGTCTGCGTCGACGACGGATCGAGCGACGCGACCTTTTCGATCATGACAAGGCTCCAGCGCGAGGGACTGGTCCAATCCGTGGCGCGGCTGGACCTGCGCGGCGGCAAGGCGTCCGGCATCAATCTCGCCGCCCGCATGGCGCGGAGCGAGCTCTTCGTCGTCGTGGATTGCGACTGCTCGTTCGAGCCCGACGCGATCGAGGAGCTTGTCCGGCCGCTCGTGACCGACCCGTCCATCGCCGCGGTCAGCGGGAACATCCTGGTGCGGAACTGGCGCGTGTCGCTGACCGCCACGATGCAGGCGATCGAGTATCTCGTCTCGATTTCGCTCGGCAAGGCCTATTCCAACGTTCTCGACCAGGTCTCCTGCGTGTCCGGAGCCTTCGGGGCGTTCCGGCGCGACGCGTGGGAATATGCCGGCGGCATGGATGTCGGAGGCGGCGAGGATCTCGACTTCACGATGCGCCTGCGCCTCGCCGGCCGCAGGGTGATCTTCGCGCGCCACTCGATCTGCTACACCGATGCGCCGGACACGGTCTATGCCCTGCTGCGGCAGCGCAGTCGGTGGGAGCGCGACGCCTTCTGGATTCGCTTCCGGAAATATCGGCGGGTCATGAGTCCGTTCAGCCCCGGCTTTTCGTGGCGCGACGCCGCGCATCAGTGGGACTTCGTCCTGTTCAACATGGTCCCGACGCTTGCGTTTCCCTTCTATGTCACCTGGCTGTTCGCGAATTTCGGCGATTTCGCCCCGATCGTCCTGGTCGCGGTGGCGATCGCGCTGTTTGCGGTCGACCTCCCGGTGTTCGTCTGCGCGGTTCTCGTCACGGGCAAGCCGGTCTACTGGCGGCTCCTGCCGTTCCTGCCCCTCTACGGGCTGTTCCAGTCCTATCTGATGCGCTTCAATCGAATCTACGCCTATGTGACCGAGTGGATCTGGGCGCTGTCGCTGACCGACAATTACGTTCCGCAAAAGGTCCGCGACTGGGCCATTTGGAGAAGATGAGCGCGCCCATGACC
>CAYGZV010000011.1:0-33144 GCA_964354425.1 uncultured Rhodoplanes sp.
ACAATCTCGACAGCATGGCCGAACTCGTGCGGGCGCTGTCGGCGCCGCGACGCCGGGCGGCGGGTCCGGGGAGAGCAGGCTGAATTCAGAAGGGCCGACGACGCTTATAATCCAATAGTATAGAGAGTTCATTCAAGTACTTCATATCGCGTTATTTTATGAAATCATTGTGCTACAAATCCTTTAATGCAAATCCGATCAAGTTGATTTATCCGCTCATTCCCGCGCGGGAATCTAGCTTTCTTGGGTTTTCTGAATCCACCGCTTTCGTGCCGCTTTCGCGGGGATGAGCAGGAGATTCAACCCAATCGGAAAGCGCGCTAACACTCAATTAGTCCCTCAGCAACAGCTCTCGCCTTGAACACCTGCCGCAATCAGTGTATGACTGACTAGTCAGTCAGGATTTAATATGAACGCGCCCCAGGAGCCGCCGGAGCCGAAGGAGATTGGGACCGCCGGTTCGGACTCCGCCCACCGAGAAGACTCGCGGGATTCGGCCCCCCGGACTGTGGCGGAGCGCGCGGCCGATCTCGATTCGGTGCAGGCGGCTCAGGCGCGGGAGGCCAGCGCAAACTCCGATCCGGCACACGGGGCCGGCGCGCCGCGGCCCGGCGGACACCCCGATCCGGCCGACGCGGCCGGCGCTGCCGACGCGGCGGCGCGCGAGGAGCTCAGCCCCAAGCCTGCGCGGGCGCGCCGCATCACTCATCCCAAGCCTTCCCGCGCGGTCGCGCCACGGCCGCTTGTCTCGCACCCGGATGGCCGCGCATCCGGCACTTCGCAGCCGTTCGCTTCCGAGGGCCCGCCGCGACGCAAGCGCGCGGAGAAGAGCCAGGCCCGCCGCGAAGCGATCCTCGCCGCCGCCCTCGACGAATTCACCGAGCGCGGGTTTGCCCTGACCCGCATGGAGGACGTCGCGCGCCGCGCGGGGGTCGGGAAAGGCACGATCTATCTGCACTTCAAAGACAAGGAAGCGCTGTTCCAGCAGCTCGTGACCACCATGCTGGGGCCCATCGTGGCGCAGCTCCGAAAACTGCCCGATGAGGACGAGCCGGTCCGCTTCGTCTTGGAGCGCCTTTTCACGGTGTTCGCCAAGGACATCTACGGGACCAAGCGCCGCGAGGTGCTGCGGCTCGTGATGACGGAAGGTCCGCGCTTCCCGCCGCTTGCGGAATTCTACTACCGCCACGTGGTGGAGCCGGCGATCGCCATGGTGCGCGGGCTGCTCGGTCGGGCCTGCGCCCGCGGAGAGCTTCGCCAGGAACGCCTCGCCGATTTCCCGCAGCTGGTGGTCGCGCCTGCGCTCGTTGCCGTCATCTGGAGCGGCCTGTTCGACCGGTTTGCGCCGCTCGACATGGCCGGCCTCATGCGCGCGCATCTCGACCTCCTGTTCGGGCCGGGAGGCGAGCCATGAACGCGTGGCGCGCGGTCCTCGCCATCTCTGCCGCACTCGCGCTGTTCGCCTGCGCCGAGGCGCCCAAGACCTATCAGGGCTGGGTCGAGGCCAACCTGATCTTCGTGGCCCCGGATGAAACGGGGCGTGTCGAGACGCTCTCCGTCCGCGAGGGCGAGCGGGTCGAGAAGGGCGCGCCCCTCTTCACCGTCGACGAGGATCTCCAGCGCGCCGACCTCAGGATGAACGAGGCGCTGGTCGAAAACGCGCAGCAGGCCTTCGATCGGGCGAGGCTCCTGCTGAGGAGCCAGACCGGCACGCAGAGGGCCTATGACGACGCCGAGGCGGCGCTGCGCACCGCGCAGGCGCGCCTTAACACCGCGCAGACGCGGCTCTTGCGGCGCAAGCTGGCAAGCCCGGTCACCGGCGCCGTGCAGCAGGTCTATTTCCGCCCGGGCGAAATGGCGCCGGCGGGGCGGCCGGTGCTCGCGCTCCTGCCGCCCGGCAACCTGAAACTCCGGTTCTTCGTGCCGGAAGCGGTGCTGCCGCAGATCGCCTATGGCGACCCCGTCACGGTGCATTGCGACGGCTGCGCGGGCGACATCACGGCGCGGGTGAGCTTCATTTCCCGCACCGCCGAGTTCACGCCGCCGGTAATCTACAGCCTGCAGGAGCGGTCCAAACTCGTCTTTCTGGTCGAAGCGTTGCCGGACCAGCCGGAAAAGCTGCGCGTCGGCCAGCCGATCGACGTCGCCCTCGGAGGGAACGCGAATGCTCCGGTCCAGGCGGCGGCGCAGAAGGAGGCCGAGCCGGTCCAGGGGCGCACGGGCAAGGAGGGGGACAGAGGCGTGGGTTCGTGGCTTCGCAACTGGGCGCTCTCGCTCCTGGGAGCGGACGGCAAGCCGCCGGGACCCCGGGACTAAGCGCCGATGGCCATGCTCTCAAGCGACATCGCGATCGAGGTCGAGGGGCTGACCAAGTCGTTCGACGGCAAGCAGGTGGTGCGCAATCTCACCATGCAGGTGAAGCGGGGCTCGATCTACGGCTTTCTCGGCCCCAACGGCTCCGGCAAGACCACGACCATCCGCATGTTGTGCGGCCTGCTCACGCCCGACTCCGGGCGCGGCACCTGCCTCGGCTACGACATTCGCGTCGAGGCCGACAAGATCAAGCGCCATGTCGGCTACATGACGCAGCATTTCAGCCTGTACCAGGACCTCTCGGTGCGCGAGAACCTGGAATTCATCGCCCGCATCTACGGCATCCCGCAACCGCGGCGCGCGGCCCGCGCGGCCATCGATCGCCTCGGCCTGCAGGGGCGCGAAGAGCAGATCGCAAGCGAACTGTCGGGCGGATGGAAGCAGCGGCTTGCGCTTGGCGCCTGCACGCTCCCCGATCCGCAGCTTCTGCTGCTCGACGAGCCGACCGCCGGCGTCGATCCGAAGGCGCGGCGCGAGTTCTGGAACGAGATTCACGCGCTCGCGGCGCAAGGCCTGACCGTGCTGGTCTCCACCCATTACATGGACGAGGCCGAACGCTGCCACGAGATCGCGTATATCGCCTATGGCGAATTGCTGGCGCATGGGACGGTCGACAACGTCGTCGCGAACTCCCACCTCACCACCTACACGGTGAGCGGCCGCGATCTCACCCGTCTCGCCGCCGAACTTGCCGAGCGCGACGGCGTCACCATGGTCGCCCCGTTCGGGTCGAGCCTGCACGTGTCCGGACGCGATGCGCAGGCGCTCGATGCCGCCATCGCGCCTTACCGCGCCGATCCGGCGCTTGACTGGCGCCGGGCCGAGCCTTCGCTCGAAGACGTGTTCATCGACCTGATGGGCCGGCCCTCCGCGAGGCCGTCGTGAGCGCGATGTCAGCCGCCCGCGGATTCTTCCGGCGGATCGGCGCCATGCTCGTCAAGGAATTCCTGCAGCTGCGGCGCGATCGCGTGTCGCTCGCCACCATGATCGCCATTCCGCTGATGCAGCTTCTCTTGTTCGGCTACGCCATCAACACCCAGCCGCGCAATCTGCCGACGGCGATCCTCGTGCAGGAATCGAGCGATGTCGGGCGCACCATCATCCGGGCGCTCGAGAACACCCGCTATTTCAAGATCACGCATCAGGTCCATCAGGAGGCGGAGTTCGACCAGTTGCTGCAATCGGGCGCGGTGCTGTTCGGCGTGGAGATTCCCGCGAATTTCGAGCGCGCGCTTCGGCGCGGCGACCGGCCGGCGCTGCTGGTCGCTGCCGATGCGAGCGACCCGGTCGCGGCGGGCTCGGCGCTTGCCGCGCTCGGGCCGCTGGTGCAGACGGCGCTGCAGAACGACCGGGCGATCCCCGACAGTATCCTGCCGCCCTTCGAGGTCCGCACGCATGCCCGCTACAACCCGGCGGCAGTCAGCCAGCTCAACATCGTGCCGGGCCTGCTCGGCACCATCCTGACGCTCACCATGCTGATCTACACTGCGCTTTCGGTGACCCGCGAAACCGAGCGCGGCACGATGGAGGCCCTGCTCGCGATGCCGATCTCGCCGGTCGAGATCATGCTCGGCAAGATCATCCCCTATGTGGCTATCGGTTTCCTCCAGGCCACGATGATCGTCGCGGCGGCCTTTTTTCTGTTCGAGGTGCCGATCGTCGGCGATATGGCGCTGCTCGCGGTGCTGACCACCCTGTTCATCGCCACCAATCTCTCGGTCGGCTACACCTTCTCGACGCTCGCGCAGAACCAGCTCCAGGCCGTGCAGATGGCCATGATGTTTTTTCTCCCGAACCTTCTCTTGTCCGGGTTTCTCTTTCCCTTCGCCGGCATGCCGCAATGGGCGCAGTGGATCGGCGAGGGGCTGCCGCTCACCCATTATCTGCGCATCGTGCGCTCGATCATGCTGAAGGGCTCAGGCCTTGCCGACCTGCGCTACGATAGCCTGGCGCTGGTCGCCCTGATGCTGGTCGCGATGACGGTCGCGGTCACGCGGTTCCGCCGGACCCTGGACTGAAAGTCTTTGCGTTCCTGCTCCCCGGTCGCCATCTGTGTTAGGACCCGTGGCGCCGCTGACCCTGATATCGAGCCCGATGACCACCTTGTTCAATACCGAACCGCCGGCTGCTTCTGGCGCCCTCCTGGAGAAGACGCCGCTCGAGCGCTACGTCGCGCCGCTCAAGCCGTCCTTGATCGGGCTGTCGCGCGCCGAGCTTAGCGAAGCGCTGGCCGGGATCGGCGTGCCGCCGGCGCAACGGCGCATGCGCGTGCAGCAGCTTTGGCGCTGGCTCTATGTGCGCGGCGCGCAAGACTTCGATGCGATGACCAGCATGTCGAAGGAGCTGCGCGCCGAACTTGGCCGGCGCTTCACCCTGGCGCGGCCGGAGGTCGTCGCCGAGCAGGTCTCGTCCGACGGCACGCGCAAATGGCTGCTGCGCCTCCCGGGCGAATCGGACGCGCGGCCGCACGAGGTCGAATGCGTCTACATCCCGGAGACCGATCGCGGGACGCTGTGCGTTTCGAGCCAGGTCGGCTGCACCCTCAACTGCTCGTTCTGCCATACCGGGACGCAGCGGCTCGTGCGCAATCTCACCGCGGGCGAGATCGTCGGCCAGGTGATGATCGCGCGCGACCGGCTGGGCGACTGGCCGAGCAAGTCGGGCCTGCCCGACTTGCGCATGTCAAGTCCCAAGTCGGGCCTGCCCGACTTGCGCATGTCAAGTCCCAAGTCGGGCCTGCCCGAGGCGGAGCGCACGGCCGAGCCCGCCGTGGGCGCCATCGTTCCCACCGAGGGCAGCCGCCTCGTCAGCAATGTCGTGATGATGGGCATGGGCGAGCCGCTCTATAATTTCGAGGCGGTGCGCGACGCGCTCCTGATCGTCGCCGATAATGAGGGGCTTGCGCTGTCCAAGCGGCGCATCACGCTCTCGACCTCGGGCGTCGTGCCGCTCATCCCGCGCGTCGGCGCCGAGATCGGCTGCATGCTCGCGGTGTCGCTGCATGCGGTGACGGACGCGGTGCGCAACGAACTCGTGCCGCTCAACCGCAAGTACCCGATCGCCGCGCTGATGGAGGCCTGCCGCAACTATCCCGGCCTCACCAACGCCAAGCGCATCACCTTCGAATACGTAATGCTCAAGGGGGTGAACGATCAGCTCGCCGATGCGCGGGCGCTGATCAAGCTGATCGAGGGCATTCCCGCCAAGATCAATCTGATCCCGTTCAATCCGTGGCCGGGCACGCGCTACGAATGCTCCGACTGGGACCAGATCGAGCGGTTCTCCGAATATGTGTTCAAGGCGGGCTTTTCCTCGCCGGTGCGCACGCCGCGCGGGCGCGACATTCTCGCCGCCTGCGGCCAACTCAAAAGCGCGACAGAAAAGCTCTCCGCGCGCGAGCGCCTCGCCCTGCGCGCCATGGCGATGACGGAGTGAGCGTCGTGGGCCTCATGCCTCACGCCTTGCTATTCTTGGCCGCGTGATACTCGCGGCGGATGTGATCGAGGTCGACCGTCGGCGCGGGCGCTTTCATGCCCATGTCCTGCATGGTGGCGCAGATGATCTGCGAGACCGCGAGGTTGCGGAACCACTTGTGGTTCGACGGGATCACGTACCACGGGGCGCGCTCGGTCGAGCACTCGGCCAGCATGTCTTCGTATGCCGCCATGTAGTCGTCCCAGAGGGGCCGTTCCTGGTAGTCCGCATCGCTGATCTTCCATTGCCGCGAAGGGTCGTCGAGCCGCTGCTTGAAGCGCTCGAGCTGCTCGTCTTTCGAGATGTGGAGGAAGAATTTCACGATCGTCGTGTCGTTCTCGACCAGGAGCTTCTCGAAGTCGTTGATCAATGCATATCGTCGCGACCACACGTGCTTGGGCACGAGGTCGTGAACGCGAACGATGAGGACATCCTCGTAGTGGGAGCGATTGAAGACGGCGACCTGGCCGAGCGCGGGCGCATGCGCATGGATGCGCCAGAGAAAATCATGCGCGCGTTCCTCATGCGAGGGCTGCTTGAAGCTGATGACCGCGCAGCCCAACGGGTTCATGCCTTCGATCACCTGGCGGCACACGCCGTCCTTGCCGGCCGCGTCCATGCCCTGCAGCACGATCAAAAGGGCGTGCTTTTGTTCCGCATATAACAGGATCTGCAGCGCGGACATCTGGCTGAGGTGCCGCGTGATGAGGGGTTGGGCGTCCGCGTCGGTGTGCTTGCCGCGATCGTTCGGATCGATGTCCTTGAGCCTCACGCGCCGGCCCGGCCTGACGATGAAATGCTCGCGATGATCGGTGGACGCCATGCTGTTGCGCTGCCTCGGCTCTGAAGGGTCGGCCCGGGCGTTGCCCGAAACCATTCGAAGCAACCGCCTGGCCCAGAATCCCGCCCCTGGCTGGAAGTTCGCGGCGCGCGAGAAGAGATCGAGCGACGCGACTGCTCGCGAGACGGCCAACGCCGTCGGACCGGGCGAGTTGTGCAAGTGTATCCCCAACGGGCGGGCGCGTGAAATCCCATACGACCGGCGTCGGCACCGATCGATTGGGGCGGGTTGATTGGCCCGGATTCGGCGATTCGCGATCGAATTGCTTGAAGCCGGCGGGTGCGGCCAATTGCCGTGGACTGTGGCGTTGGGAGGGCGGGGTCGCCGGGTCGATGAGCCTCGGCAGCGGCTGTTCGGCGTGTCCGCCAGCCCCGCGCGGCCTCGCGGCGCGCCAGCCGGCATGCTAGGAAGGGGTCATGACAAGGGAATGTCGGCGATGAGCGTGTCGTTGAAGACCGTGGAAACCCGGGGCGACCTGGTCGGCGTCATGGCCGATATCGGCCGCAGGGCGCGGGCGGCCGCGCGCAAGCTTGCGCTCGCCTCGACCAGGGAAAAGGACGCGGCGCTCGAGGCGATGGGGCAGGCGATTCGCGCGGCGATGCCCGCCATTCTTGCGGCCAATGCCGAGGATGTCGCCGAGGCGCGCAGCCGCGGTGCGACCGCCGCCTTCATCGATCGTTTGACGCTCGACGAGCAGCGCGTCGCCGCGATGGCCGAGGGCATCGGCGTGGTTGCCGCCCTCGAAGACCCCGTCGGGGCCGTGATGGACGCCTGGGATCGCCCGAACGGGATGCGAATCGAGCGGGTGCGGACGCCGCTCGGCGTGATCGGCGTGATCTACGAGAGCCGGCCGAACGTGACCGCCGACGCCGCCGCGCTGTGCCTGAAGGCAGGCAATGCCGTGATCCTGCGCGGGGGCTCGGACAGCTTCCGCTCGGCGCGGGCCATTCATGCGGCGCTCGTCGACGGCATCCGCTCCGCCGGGCTGCCGCAGGACGTGGTTCAGCTCGTTCCGACCCGCGACCGCGCGGCGGTCGGGCTGATGCTGCAAGGGCTCGGCGGCGCGATCGACGTGATCGTCCCGCGCGGGGGGAAGGACTTGGTCGCCCGCGTGCAGGCCGAGGCGCGCGTGCCGGTGTTCGCCCATCTCGACGGCAATTGCCACGTCTATGTCGACAAGGGCGCCGAGCCGGGAATGGCCAGGTCGATCGTTCTCAACGCCAAGATGCGGCGCACGGGGATTTGCGGGGCGGCCGAGTCGCTGCTGGTCGACCGCGCGATCGCGCCGCAACTGCTGGCGCCGCTGGTCGGCATGCTGATCGATGCGGGCTGCGAGGTGCGCGGCGATGCGGACACGCAGGCCGCCGACCCGCGCGTCCGGCCGGCGACCGAGCAGGACTGGGCGACGGAGTATCTCGACGCGATCATCGCCACCAGGGTGGTCGACGGGGTCGACGCGGCGATCGATCACATTGAGCGCTACGGCTCGCATCACACCGATGCGATCGTGACCGCCGATCACGTCGCGGCGGAAAAGTTCCTGCGCGAGGTCGATTCGGCCATCGTCCTGCACAATGCCTCGACCCAGTTCGCCGACGGGGGCGAGTTCGGATTCGGCGCGGAAATCGGCATCGCCACCGGGCGGCTGCATGCGCGCGGCCCGGTCGGCGTCGAGCAGTTGACCACGTTCAAGTACCGCGTGCGGGGATCGGGTCAGGTCCGTCGCTAGCAGCGGGGTGGCTCGCGTCCTGCCGAACCGGCCGGCGCGCCGAGAGGTTCAGAACTTAATGTCAAGCGCGAACGAGCCTCGCCGGCCTGTCCCGGCACGGGACAGCGCGGGGCTTTCGGCCCGCGACTGCCGCATCCCCGCGCATGTGCCGGGGATGCGGGTCGGCCTGTTCGGCGGCACCTTCGATCCCCCGCACGAAGCGCATCTCGGCGCCTGTCTGCTGGCGATGCGGCGGCTGCATCTCGACCGGGTCTGGTGGCTCGTCACCCCCGGCAATCCGCTCAAATCGACGGCCCATCTTGCGCCCCTGGCGCGGCGAATCGCCTCCGCGCGCGCGCTCGCGCGGCACCCCCGCATCGAAGTGACCGGGCTCGAGGCGGCGATCGGGGTGCGCTACTCCTACGACATCATCCGCTACCTCGTGACGCGGTGCCCCGGCGTGCATTTCGTATGGATCATGGGGGCCGACAATCTCCGCAGCTTCCACCGCTGGAATAACTGGCGCGGCATTGCCTCCCTCGTGCCGATCGCGGTGGTCGACCGGCTGGGGCCGAGCCTTTATGCGAGCGCCAGCGCGGCGGGTCAGGCGCTCGGCTTTGCCCGCATCCCCGAGACGAGCGCCCCCACGCTGCTCTCCCGTCGCCCGCCCGCCTGGGTCTTCCTGCACGGCCTGAAATCGCCGCTCTCGTCGACCGCATTGCGGGCGATGCGGCAGTCACAAGGCCATCATCGAACCGCGGCACACTCGTCGCTTCGCTCGCCCAACGCCGAGAGCGATGGCCAGGCCGCCAAGCGGGCGGTCGAGAGTTCGGCGACGGGCGAGGGCGTCGGTCCGGCGGGACCGGACGGAGGAGCTGCGCCGGGAGCGCACGAGGGCGCGCCGCCGGAGGGCGCGCACGAGACGCCATCGCCGGCCCGCGAGCACGAGGCGGAAAGAAAGCTGCGTGGGGGAACGCGAGGAGGTTGAAACCATTATCCCTGCATCACTATCTTTCGTTTGACGCGCGATGAGGCCCGAGCGGCACGCCGGGCCAGAGCCGAAAGGAAAGGGCCCCTGACCACAACTGGATTTTCGCGGGCTGGCGCACGCCGCACGCCCCACCCCGTCTCCCTAGTCCGTCCGGACGCTGAAGAGACGCTTCGCGTTGTCCTTGCGCGCCTCGATGATATGAAGGCCGAGGACACCCTCACTCTGGATCTCCGCCGCAAGTCCACCATCGCCGACTACATGGTCGTGACCTCCGGGCGATCGAATCGCCATGTCGGATCGGTCGCCGATCGTGTTGTGGAGGACCTCCACAAGGCTGGTCTTTCGGCGCGCGTCGAGGGCGCGCCGCATTGCGACTGGGTGCTGATCGATGCGGGCGATGTGATCGTCCATGTATTCCGGCCCGAAGTCCGCGCCTTCTACAATCTGGAGAAGATGTGGGCCGGGCGGGAGGCACCCGCGCTGCGCGCAAGCTGACGCGCAGAACGCGACTATGGTCAGGGCTCGCCGCGGCGTTTGCCAGCCGTTGCAGTTTGGCCGCCGATCTCCCATTATCGCGCGCTTGCGCGGCGCGCCTTGGCGCGCGCGGTGCTGCGTCGTCTCGGCCAGGGAGAAGTCCCGTGATCAGCGTGCGGGCAGGGTGAGATGCGGCTTTGTCTCACCGCCGTCGGTCGCCTCAAGAACGGGCCGGAGCGCGAGCTTTCGGCCCGCTATCTGGAACGCCTCCAAAAAGCAGGCCGCGGGATCGGCCTCAACGAGGTCGAGGTGGTCGAAATCAAGGACAGCCGCGCACAGGAGGTCGGTCGCCGCCTGCTGGAAGAAGCGATCGCGATCGCGAATGTGATTCCCGAGGGCGCGGTCACGGTGGTGCTCGATTCGCAGGGCGAAAACCTCGACAGCGCGGCGATCGCCGGGGAGCTGCGCGCCTGGCGCGACTCGGGTCGCGCGGCCGCAGCGTTCGTGATCGGCGGTCCGGATGGGCTCGGCGACGAGTTCAAGAGCCGCGCCGACTTCAGACTTTCGTTCGGAGCGGCGACCTGGCCGCATCAGTTCGTGCGAATCATGCTGCTGGAGCAGCTTTACCGGGCGGCGACGATCCTTTCCGGCCATCCCTATCACCGCGCGTGAGGGTTTGACGCGAGACGGGCGGGGCAGGCGGGGGGCAGGGGCTTACGCGGATGCGCCTTGCGCCTCCGCGCGATCGTCCACAAATGAGCCTGCGACGTGAAGCTGCCCCAATCCGCTATTAAATGCTGAGGATTAACCGCCGCGGAAAGCTGAACATTCCATTGCGAATGATGCGCCACTCTTGTCCCATTTCCGCGCCGACAGCGCTCGTGCTGGCGGGGGCGCTGGTTTTCGCTCCCGCAAACGAGGCCCTGGCGCAGGCCGAGCGGTCGGCCGCGCCGCCAAACGCGTCCTCGCTCGATGCGATCAAGGAACGCGACAAGGAGCTCGAATCGGCTCGTGCGGAGCAGAAGCGCGCCACCGAGACCGAAAGGAAGCTGCGGGGCGAGATCGATCGGCTCGGCGAGGACCGGCGCAAGCTCAACCAGACGATGATCGAGACCGCCGCGAGCATCCGCACCGCCGAGCAGGACATTACGTCGATCGAAAACCGGCTCGATTTGCTGGACACTAGCGAACGCGGCATCAACGGCTCGCTCGAGGCTCGGCGCGAGGTGATCGCGCAGGTTCTCGCCGCGCTGCAGCGGATCGGCCGTCGTCCGCCGCCCGCGCTGCTGGTGCGGCCGGAAGACGTGCTCCAGTCGGTCCGCACGGCGATCCTGCTGGGGGCCGTGCTCCCGGAGCTGCGCAGCGAGGCGGACGTGCTCGCCGGCGATCTCGCCGACCTCGTCCGCGTGCGCCGGGAGGCGGCGGCCGAGCGGACGCGGCGCGCGGCCGATCTCGCCGCCCTCGCCGAAAAAAGGACGCGAATGGGCCTTCTCATCGAAGAGCGGCAGCGGCGGCTGTCCGAGGTCGAAACGGAGCTTTCGGCCGCGCGGCGTCGCGCCATGCAGCTTGCGCTCCAGGTCGATAATCTCAAGGATTTGATCGCGCGGCTCGAAGCCAATCTCGACCCGGCGACGCGCGCGGCCCGCACGGGCGAAGAGGTGCGCCAGCAGGCCGAGACGCGTCCCAATCTCGCTCTGCTCAAGGATCCCGGCAGGCTTGCCCCGGCGATCGCCTTCGCCTCCGCCAAAGGCTTGCTGCCGCTGCCGGTCAACGGCGCCCGCACGCGCGAGTTCGGCGCAACCGACGCCCTCGGGGGCACGCATAAGGGCATGTCCATCGCCACGCGCGCCGGCGCCCAGGTGACCGCGCCGTGCGACGGCTGGGTGGTCTATGCGGCGCCTTACCGCTCCTATGGTCAACTCTTGATCCTCAATGCGGGCGGCGGTTATCATGTGCTTCTGGCGGGCATGGATCGGATATCGGTCGACCTCGGTCAGTTCGTGCTGACCGGCGAGCCGTTGGGCGTCATGGGAACTGGCGAAGACACCCCGACAGGCTTTGGAACCAGCGCTACTCAGCCGGTTCTATATATTGAATTCCGGAAAGACGGCTTGCCCGTTGATCCGTCACCATGGTGGGCGACAAACAACAGCGAGAAGGTCCGCGGATGATGCGTAAGACTTCCTTCATGCTCCTCGGGGCCTTGGCTGGCGCCGCGGTCGCCGTGATCGCCATTCAGCCGCCGGCGATGTTGACGGGCGCCATCGCGAAAGCCGCGCCGTCCGACACCTATCGCCAGCTCAACCTGTTCGGCGACATATTCGAGCGGGTGCGCTCGCACTATGTCGAGAAACCGGAAGACGCCAAGCTCGTCGAAGCGGCGATCAACGGCATGCTCAACGGGCTCGACCCGCATTCGAGCTACATGGACCCGAAGAGCTTCCGCGACATGCAGGTGCAGACGCGCGGCGAGTTCGGCGGCCTCGGCATCGAGGTCACGATGGAGGATGGGCTCGTCAAGGTCGTGGCGCCGATCGACGATACGCCCGCCGCCAAGGCCGGCATCCGCGCCAATGACGTGATCACCCATCTCGACGACGAGGCCGTGCAGGGCATGACCCTCAATCAGGCGGTCGAAAAGATGCGCGGGCCGGTCAACACCAAGATCAAGCTGAAGGTCATGCGCAAGGGCGCCGAGAAGCCGATCGAGGTCGCGATCACCCGCGACATCATCCGCGTGCGCTCGGTGCGCCACCGCATGGAAGGTCCCGATGTCGGCTATATCCGCGTCACCCAGTTCAACGAACAGACGACGGAGGGACTGAAAAAGGCGCTGAGCGAGCTTGCGGCGCAGATCCCGCCGGACAAGCTGCGCGGCTATATCATCGATCTGCGCAACAATCCGGGCGGGCTGCTCGATCAGGCCATCTCGGTCTCCGACACGTTCCTCGATCGCGGCGAGATCGTCTCGACCCGCGGCCGCGATCCGGACGAAACGCAGCGCTTCAACTCGCGGCCGGGCGATCTGACGAAGGGCAAGCCGATCATCGTTCTGATCAATGGCGGCTCGGCCTCCGCCTCCGAAATCGTGGCCGGCGCGCTGCAGGACCACAAGCGCGCGACCGTGGTCGGCACGCGCTCGTTCGGCAAAGGCTCGGTGCAGACGATCATCCCGCTCGGCGCCGGCAATGGAGCGCTGCGGCTCACCACCGCGCGCTACTACACGCCGGCCGGGCGCTCGATCCAGGCGAAGGGGATCGTGCCCGACATCGAGAGCCTGCAGGAAGTGCCTGAGGAAGTGAAGGCGCGCGCCGAGATGCGGGGCGAATCGTCGCTGCGCGGGCATCTCAAGGCTGACGGCGAAGAGCAGGGGGGATCGCAGTCCTACGTTCCGCCGGAAGCCAAGGATGACAAGGCGCTCAACTTCGCACTCGACCTGATGCGGGGCATCCAGGCGAATCCGGCGTTCCCGCCCAACGCCGCGAAGGCCGCCAATCTGCCGCACTGAGCACGTCCTCGGATTCTTCTCAGCCTCCTCATGCCCGGCCTTGCGCCGGGCATGAGCGTTTCACGACCGTTCGGAATGAGGAGATGGCCGGACAGGCTCACGGCCGATGATGCACGCTTCCGCTTCCCGTCGCGGAGAGGCTCAGCCGTGACCCGATGTACTGCGGTCAGCGATAGCCCCAGCGGCAGCGGATCTGCGGCGTCACCACGGTCCCGGCGACACGATGCTCGATGGCGTACCAATCGACGCACTCGCGCACCAGCCGGCGCGTCGGGGTGACCACTATCCGAGCCGGCGCGCGGACCGGGCGTCCATATTCGTCCACGCGCGGCTGGGCGCCGGCGAGGTTCGTTCCCACGCCCGGCAATCCGACGAGTCCGACCGCGAGCGCAACGGCGCACCCCCAATTCGAAAGCCGCATCGCGTTCCCTCCTGCCGATCGCGATACGGTCGCTTATCGGGGACGTTGCGTCAATCCGCAGCAGGGCGCCGCGCTGTCAGCGGGACTATGGAGCAGGGACTTTGCCGCAAGCCGCTTGGCCGGGGCGCGCGGCTCCCGTACAACACCGCCATGTCGAACCTACCTCCCGCCGATCCGCTTGCCTGGCGACCGCTCAAAGCCCCCTCATTGGAGGAGATGGAGGTGGTCGCCGCCGAGATTTTCCGGCGGCTGCCGACGGGCTTCCGCGCCAAGTGCGAGGGCCTGGTGATCCAGGTCGACGATTTTCCCACTGACGAGGTCCTGGATTTACTGGGGATCGAGAGCGAGTTCGACCTGCTCGGCTTCTTCCAGGGCGTCGGCCTGCCGTTCCGCTCCGAGAGCGCCGCGGTGCAGATGCCCAACATGATCTGGCTCTATCGCCGGCCGATCCTCGACTATTGGGCCGAGCACGACGAGACGCTCGGCGCCATCATCGCGCATGTGCTGGTGCATGAAATCGGGCACCATTTCGGTCTCTCCGACGAGGACATCGAGGCGATCGAAGGGCAGACGGATCAGGACGACAAAGACTGAGCGGGGCATGGCGAGCGAAGAGGCCAGGCGCTTCTGGGCGACGATGCGCGCCCAGCCGCAGGACGACAATCCGAGCGTCGAACAGCGGCGTCAGGGCGACGAGCACGCCGAGGACCTGTCGAGCGAACCTTTGGGCGTCGTCTTCACGCCTGCGCCGGCGGTGAATGGCCTGTGGGCGGACCCGCCCGCGGCGCGGCCGGGCGCGGCGATTCTCTACTTCTACGGCGGCGGATATGTGCTCGGTTCGCCGGTCTCGCGGCGCAAGACGGCGGGGCATCTCGCGCTCGCCGCGCAGGCGCGTGCGCTCGTTCCGGCCTATCGGCTCGCCCCCGAGCACCCGTTTCCGGCGGCGATCGAGGATGCGGTGGCGGCCTATCGCTGGCTGCTCGCCGAAGGCGCGGACGCCGCGCACATGGTCTTGGCCGGAGACTCTGCGGGCGGCGGGCTTGCGCTCGCCGCGGCGCTCGCGCTGCGCGACCGCGGCCTCGCCCGGCCGGCAGGCGTGGTGACGGTGTCGATGTGGGGCGACATGACGTGCAGCGGCGAGACGATGGAGAGCCGCGCGGCGGGAGACATATGTTGCAGCCGCGACGGGCTGATGGAATTGGCGGGGCTGTATCTCGCCGGCGCCTGAAATACGGGGCCGACGCCCCCGAGGCGCCGCGAAGGGCTCTGACGTCGATCTTCCTAATTGCCCGCCGCGCTCCCATGTCTTGGCCGAGTTGCGCCCCTTCGGCGCGTGAACGAACGGAGACTTTGGATGTTCGCAAGCCGTCTGCTCGCTGCCGCGCTGCTGCTCGCTGCCGCGTTGCTGGTCGCGCCGCCGCCCGCTCTTGCCCACCACGGCTGGGGTTCGTACGACGCCGCCAAGCCCTTGACGGTGGACGCCGTGATCGAGGAGGTCGAGCTCGGCAACCCGCACGGCACGATGATGATCAGCCATGACGGGCGCAATTGGGAGGTGGTCCTCGCCCCGCCCTCGCGGATGCAGGCGCGCGGCGCGACGCCGAGCGTCGTCGCCAAAGGCAAGCCGGTGAAGGTGTACGGCTATCCGCGCCGCGACGGCGCGGCCGAGATGCGGGCGGAGTGGATCGAGATCGACGGCCGCCGGTTCGAGCTGCGCTGAGCGCCGGAATTGATCGCGCTCCTCGATGCGGTGCAGGCCTCGGCCTTCGCCGCCTATGTCCGCGACTCAATGCTGCTCTATCCGCTCGCCAATGTCGCGCATGTGGTCGCGGTGATGGTGTTCTTCGCCGCCGTCGCGGTGATGGACCTGCGGCTCCTGCAGGTGATCCGCGGCATGCCCGTGCCGCTGGTGATCGAACGGCTGCGGCCGGTCGCGGTCGGAGCGCTCGTCGTGATCGCCGCGACCGGATTGACGCTGTTCGTCCCGGAGGCGGCGACGACGGCGCGCAATCCGGCGTTCCTGCTCAAGCTCGCCGCGATCGCGCTGGCGCTCGGCAATATCGCGGTGAACGAATGGGCGTTGCGCCGCGACGGCGAGTCCTCGCGGACCGTCCAGGCGACCGCCGGCGTCTCGCTCGCGCTCTGGCTCTCGACCGCCGCGCTCGGCCGCGCCATCGCGTATGTTTGAGCAAACCGGCGCTCCGGTCGCAGGGGCGATCCCGGCTTGACCCGTGCTGTGCAAGCGTTCATGACGCGGTGGTGATTTAGCTCGCAAGGGCGCGCCGAATGGAAAAATTCACGGTTCTGGAAGGCATCGCCGCACCGCTGCGGATGATCAATGTCGACACCGACATGATCATCCCCAAGCAGTATCTGAAGACGATCAAGCGCACCGGCTTGGCCAAGGGCCTGTTCGCCGAGAAGCGCTATCGCGACGACGGCAGCGAGCAGCCCGACTTCGTGCTCAACAAGCCGGCCTATCGCAAGGCGAAAATCCTGGTCGCGGGCGACAATTTCGGCTGCGGCTCCTCGCGCGAGCATGCGCCCTGGGCGCTGCTCGACCACGGCATCCGCGCGGTGATCTCGACCTCGTTCGGCGACATTTTCTACAACAACTGTTTCAAGAACGGCGTTCTACCCGTCAAGGTCTCGCCGGAAGACCTGGAAAAGCTGTTCGACGACGCCGAGCGCGGCGCGAACGCGACGCTGACCATCGATCTCGACAAGCAGGAGATCCGCGGGCCGGACGGCGGCGTGATCCGCTTCGACGTCGATCCGCACCGCAAGCATTGCCTCCTGCACGGGCTCGACGATATCGGGCTGACGCTGGAGAAGAAGCCGAAGATCGCGGCGTTCGAAGAGAAGGCGCGGTCGGCGCGGCCGTGGGTGTGACTTGAAGTCTTCTCCCTCCCCTTGTGGGGGAGGGGAAGCCGAGTGACGGAAAGCCTCACTGCGCCGCGATGGCGTCGGCGATGGCGACGGTGCGGCGGGCCATCTCGGCATGCAGCCGCTCGACCATGCGGCCTTCGATCTGCACCACGCCCTTGTTCTGATTCTCCGGCATGTCGAACGTCTCGATCATCTTGCGCGCCAGCGCGACCTCGTCGGAGCGCGGCGAGAAGGCCTGGTTGCACGGCTCGATCTGGTTGGGATGGATCAGCGTCTTGCCTTCGAAGCCCAAGTCGCGCCCCTCCGCGCATTCGCGCACGAAGCCGTCAATGTCGCTCATATTGTTGTAGACCCCATCGATGATGTCGATCCCGTAGGTGTGCGCGGACAGCACGCAGTTCGCGAGCCATCCGATCATCGGCGCGCGGCCGGGCACGAGATGGACGCGGGTTTCCTTGGCGAGATCATTGGTGCCCATGATGAAGCAGGAGAGCCGCGTGTCGGGTTCGTGCGCGGCGGCGGCGAGTTCGCGGATGTTGAAGATGGAGAGCGCCGTCTCGATCATCGCCCAGATGCGGATTTTCGGGTCGGCCTGCATGTCGATCAGGCGCTGGCCGACGATTTCGAGCCGCTGCGAGGTTGAGATTTTGGGGATCAGGATCGCGTCGGGGCAGGCCTCGATCGCCGCGGTCATGTCTTCATTGTACCAGGGCGTGCCGATGCCGTTGATGCGGATGATCACCTCGCGGCGTCCGAAGCCCCCGCCTTTGACGGCCTGCGCCACCTGGCGGCGCGCGTCGGGCTTGGCGTCGGGGGCAACCGAATCTTCGAGATCGAGAATGATGGCGTCGGCCGGCAGGGTCTTCGCCTTTTCGAGGGCGCGGGCGTTCGAACCCGGCATGTACAGCACGCTGCGACGCGGACGAATTTTCATGACCAAATGCTCCGGAGGATAGCGATAAATCCCTCCCCGCGGGCGCGGAGACGCTACGCACCCAACCTAGAGCATTTCCCGGCGCGGTGGGAATGGCTTAGGTCAAGAAATGCCGGCGATCCACGCGGACTGCGGCAAAGGGCGCGGATCAGTTCAATTCGAGCTCGATGCGCCCGAAGAAGCCCTGCCTTCCCGCTCATTCCCACGACGGCGGGACTCCAATTCTCTTGTTCTTGCTCCCCGCTTTGCGGGACGATCGGACATCTCCAAACTCTGCTTTGGCTAGCGCCACTCCCGCACGTCGACAAAGCGGCCGGCGATCGCGGCCGCCGCCGCCATCGCCGGCGAGACGAGGTGCGTGCGGCCCTTGTAGCCCTGGCGGCCCTCGAAATTGCGGTTCGAGGTGGAGGCGCAGCGTTCCCCCGGCGCGAGCTTGTCCGGGTTCATCGCCAGGCACATCGAGCAGCCGGGCTCGCGCCAGTCGAACCCCGCCGCGACGAACACCTTGTGCAGCCCCTCGGCCTCGGCCTGCTCCTTCACGAGGCCGGAGCCCGGCACGATCATCGCCTTGATGTTCGGGTTCACGGTGCGGCCGTCGACGATGCGGGCGACCTCGCGCAAGTCCTCGATCCGCGAATTGGTGCAGGAGCCGATGAAAACGCGGTCGAGCGCGATGTCGGTGATCTTCTCGCCGCCCGAAAGCCCCATGTAAGCGAGCGCGCTTTCGGCCGCGATGCGCTTCTTCTCGTCGGCGATCTCGGCCGGAACCGGCACCCGTCCGCTCACGGCGACGACCTGTTCGGGGCTCGTGCCCCAGGTGACGAGCGGCGGCAGTTTTCCGGCGTCGAGCGTCACCACCGCGTCGAAATGCGCGCCATCGTCCGAGCGCAGCGTGTCCCAGTAGCGCATCGCCTGGTCCCAGGCCGCTCCCTTCGGCGCTTTCGGACGCCCCTTGAGGAACGCGAATGTCTTCTCGTCCGGGGCGACCATGCCGGCGCGCGCGCCCGCCTCGATCGACATGTTGCAGATGGTCATGCGCCCTTCCATCGAGAGCGCGCGGATCGCCTCGCCGGCATATTCGATCGTGTAGCCGGTGCCGCCGGCGGTGCCGATCTCGCCGATTACGCCGAGGATGATGTCTTTCGCGGTGACGCCCGGCGGCAGCCGACCGTCCACCTGCACCCGCATGTTCTTCGCCTTGGTCTGGATCAGGGTCTGCGTCGCGAGAACGTGCTCGACCTCCGAGGTGCCGATGCCATAGGCGAGCGCGCCGAAGGCGCCGTGCGTCGCCGTGTGGCTGTCGCCGCACACGATTGTCGTGCCGGGCAGGGTGAAGCCCTGCTCGGGGCCGATCACATGGACGATGCCCTGCCGCTTGTCGAACTCGTCGTAGTATTCGAGGCCGAAGTGTTTCGCGTTCTCGGCGAGATAGGCGATCTGCGCCGCGCTTTCCGGATCCTCGTTCGGCTTGGCCCGGTCGGTCGTCGGCACGTTGTGATCGACCACGCACAGCGTCTTCTCCGGCGCGTGCACCGGCCGGCCGGCGAGCCGCAATCCCTCGAAGGCCTGCGGGCTCGTCACCTCGTGCACGAGATGGCGGTCGATGTAGAGAAGGCAGGTCCCGTCCGGCTGCTCGTCGACGAGATGATCGTCCCAGATCTTGTCATAGAGGGTGCGGGGTTTTGTCATCACCCTTTGTCCTGTTAGAGAGTGCGCATACGCGAACCGCGCGGGTGTTATCTAATCGGTTGCGGGAGCAAACGAAAGGCAGGGGGACGCCGCAGGCGTTCGCCGGAAAGGCAAGGAGTGGTCATGACCCAGAGGATCATCCCCTATCTGACGGTGAAGGGCGCGGCCGATGCGATCGCCTTTTACACCAAGGCGTTCGGCGCGGTCGAGGCCAAGCGGCAAACCGCGGACGACGGCAAGCGGCTGATGCACGCGGTGCTCACCATCAATGGCGGGACGGTCATGTTGGCCGACGAGTTTTCCGAACGCGGCGGCACCCCGGCGCCCGCGCCGGGCAAGGCGACGTCGGTCGCGGTCGCCATCACATTTGATTCCGCTGGCGAGGTCGACGCCACCTTCGACCGCGCGCTGGCGGCCGGGGCGCGGGCGCGCCGGTCGCCCACCGACATGTTCTGGGGCGGCCGTTTCGCCGTCGTCGAGGACCCGTTCGGCCATCGCTGGATGCTGTCGGCCCCGTTCGGCCAGAGCGAGGAGGGGACCTGACCGCGGTTCCCGCGAATATCGGCTCCCAGCCGCTTTCCCCGCGCGCGAGAGCGGCTGCGCCGCGGGCGTCGCCTCTGCCCCGTCTGCGGGTCGCGTGCGGGGGAGAGTTCGATGTCCGAGCGTGAGAACGACTTCGGCGGCAGGAGGCGGCTGAACGTCACTCCGCGGCGGTTTCGGCCGGCTCGACGGCCGCCGCCTCGGTCTTGGCGGGGCGATCGGTGCGTTCGCCGATGCGGGCGGACTTGCCGCGCCGCGACCGCAGGTAATAGAGCTTCGCGCGCCGCACCTTGCCGCGCCGCACCACCTTGATCGAGTCGATCATCGGCGAGTAGAGCGGAAACACCCGCTCCACGCCCTCGCCGTAGGAAATCTTGCGCACCGTGAAGTTCTCGTTGAGGCCGGCCCCGGCGCGCGCGATGCACACGCCCTCATAGGCCTGCACGCGGGTGCGGTCGCCCTCGACCACGCGCACATTCACGGTCAGCGTATCGCCCGGACCGAAGTCGGGTATCGTCTTGCTCGCGGTGAGCTTGGCGATCTGCTCCTGCTCGAGCTCTTTGATGATATTCATGGGGAAACTCCAGCGCTGCGCCAGGCGCATGGGCGCCGGTCTCATCGGATCAATGCGGGTTCGCGTGGTCTTACGCCATCAAATAGCGTTTGTCATCCTTCCGTCGCCTTCGCGCCGACCGAGGCGAGATAGGCCGCCCACAGGTCGGGCCGGCGGGCGCGGGTCAATCGTTCCGCCTCGGCGCGCCGCCACGCCGCCACCTTGGCGTGATCGCCGGACACGAGCACCTCGGGGATCGCGCGCCCCTCCCACCACTGCGGCTTGGTGTAGTGCGGATATTCGAGGAGATGCTGCGCGAAGCTCTCCTCGGCGGCCGAGGCCTCTTTCCCCATCACGCCCGGAATCAGCCGCACACAGGCGTCGATCAGCACCAGGGCGGCAAGCTCGCCGCCCGACAGCACATAGTCGCCGATCGACACTTCTTCCAGGCCGCGCCCTTCGATCGCGCGCTCGTCGACGCCCTCGAAGCGCCCGCACACGATGACGACGCCGGGGCCGGCCACGAGCTGCGCCGCCCGCGCCTGCGTGAACGGCACCCCGCGGGGCGACATCAAAAGACGCGGGCGTAGGGCGCTCCCGGCTGGCGGTGCGGTGAAACCTCCCCCTAAAAGGGGGAGGTCGGCGAGCTGTTGCTCGCCGGGTGGGGGTCGCGGTCCGGGCTGCGACCCCTCCCCGGACCGCTGATCGCGGTCCGACCCTCCCCTTTCAGGGGAGGGAAAAGCTGGATGCGACTCGCCGGTGACCGCGTCGATGGCGCGGGCGAGCACGTCCGCCTTCATCACCATGCCGGGGCCGCCGCCTGCCGGGGTGTCGTCGACGGTGCGGTGTTTGTCGGTGGCGTAGCCGCGCAGGTCGACCGCATCGAGCGCCCACAGGCCCTTGCCGTGCGCCTTGCCGGCGAGGCTTGCCGCGAGCGGCCCCGGAAACAGCTCAGGAAACAGGGTGATGACGGACGCGCGCCACATGGCTCGGGTTTACGCTCTGCGCTTGTCGGGCCTGGCCGCCGCCCGCTCCGGGGAAGGTGAGGCGGTCTCGCCATCCTCTCCCACCGGGGGAGAGGCTTGGAGAAGCTCTTCCGGCGGGTGCGCCACGATCCGGCCGCCCGCAATATCGATGACCGGCACGACGGCCTCGGTAAAGGGCAGCAGCACCGTTTCGCCGCCCGCCGCCGGCGCCATTTCGATCAGGTCGCCGGCGCCGAAATTCTGGATCGCGACCACCCGGCCGAGCGCCGCTCCCGCGGCGTCCACCACGGCAAGCCCGATGAGGTCGGCGTGATAATATTCGTCGGCGGCGTCGAGAGCCGGCAGTCGCTCGCGCGGCACAAAGAGGTCGACATTGTTGAGCCGCTCCGCCGCCGTGCGGTCGGCGACGCCCTTCAGCCGCGCGACGAAAAATCCCTTGCCCGGCCGCAACGCTGCGATCTCGAACACGCGCCCGTCCTCGCTCTCGAGCGAACCGAATTGCGCGACCGCCTGCGGGTCGGCGGTGAACGACCACAGCCTGACTTCGCCGCGCGTTCCGTGCGCCGCGCCGATGCGGCCGACGCAGACGCGCTTTTGTTCGTCAGCCATCAGGCCATCCTTCGAAAACGCGCCTCCTGAGAACCGTGGGCGTGCCAGCCCAATCATCCTCCCCCGCAGCGCGGGAGGATGAAAGGAAATCAGCTCGCGGGGGCTGTTTCGCCCTTGGCGGCGGCTTCCGCGCGGGCCTTGCGTTCCTTGCGCGGGATCGCCTTTTCGGGATTGTTGCGCGGGGCGCGCTTGCGGATGCCGGCCTCGTCGAGGAAGCGCAGGATGCGGTCGGACGGCGTCGCGCCTTTGTCGAGCCAGGCCTTCACCTTGTCGAGGTCGAGCTTGAGCCGCTCGGTCTGCTCCTTCGGCAGCAGCGGATCGAAATAACCCAGCCGCTCGATGAAGCGCCCGTCGCGCGGCGAGCGCGAGTCCGCGACCACGATGTGGTAGAACGGCCGCTTCTTAGTGCCCGCGCGGGCCATGCGTAGCTTCAGAGACATTCTTCGTCCTTTCTCATCGCGCCATACGGCTCGTCACCGCCGGGCTTGACCCGGCGGTCCATGTTGACGGGCGGTACGGCGGGAATTGCAAAATGGATGCGCGGGTCAAGCCCGCGCATGACGGCGTAAGAAACTGCCCCAAACTCCCCATCATGCGGGCAACGATCGGCGACAGGCGGCTCACTTCTTCTTCCCTCCGCCCGGGAAGCCGGGGAAGGGCGGCAAGCCCTTGCCGCCGAGCCCCGGGAAGCCCCCGCCCGGAAAATTGGGCGGGAGCCCCGGCATGCCCGGGGGCAAGCCCCCCGGCGCGCCCGGCAGTCCGCCCGGCATTTTTTCCGCGAGCTTCGCCATCTCCTCGGCGCTCGGCATGCCGCCGCCCAAGCCCAGCGCATTGGCGAGACCGGCAAGCGGTCCGCGCTTCTTGCCGCCGCCCATCGCCTTCATCATGTCGGCCATGGTGCGGTGCATCTTGAGCAGCCGGTTGATCTCCTCGACCTTAGCGCCGGACCCCGCGGCGACCCGCTTCTTGCGGCTCGCCTTGAGCACGTCGGGATTGCGCCGCTCCTGCGGCGTCATCGAACCGATGATCGCGACCTGGCGCTTGAGCATGCGGTCGTCGACATTGGCGTTCGCGAGCTGGTTCTTGATCTTGCCCACGCCCGGCAGCAGTCCCATCAGCCCGGACATGCCGCCCATCTTCTGCATCTGCTCGAGCTGCTCGCGCAGATCGTTGAGGTCGAAGGCGCCCTTGCGCATGCGCTCGGCGGTGCGCTGGGCCTTTTCCGCATCGATCGTCGCCGCGGCCCTCTCGACCAGCGTGACGATGTCGCCCATGCCGAGGATGCGGTCGGCGATGCGCGCGGGGTGGAAATCCTCGATCGCGTCGACCTTTTCGCCCACCCCCATCAGCTTGATCGGCTTGCCGGTGACCGCGCGCATGGAGAGCGCCGCGCCGCCGCGCCCGTCGCCGTCGACGCGGGTCATGACGATGCCGGTGAGCCCGACGCGCTCGTCGAAGGCGCGGGCGAGATTGACCGCGTCCTGGCCGGTCAGCGCGTCGGCGACGAGCAGCACTTCATGCGGGCTGGTCGCGCGCTTGACCTCGGCCGCCTCGGTCATCATCGCTTCGTCGAGCGTGATGCGGCCGGCGGTGTCGAGCAGCACGACGTCATAGCCGCCGAGCTTTCCGGCTTCGATCGCGCGCCTGCCGATCTGCACCGGCGTCTGGCCCGCGACGATCGGGAGCGTATCGACCTCGACCTGCTGGCCGAGCACGGCGAGCTGCTCCATCGCCGCGGGGCGGCGGGTGTCGAGCGAGGCCATCAGCACCTTGCGCTTGCCCTGCTCGGTGAGGCGCTTGCCGATTTTCGCCGCCGTCGTGGTCTTGCCCGACCCCTGCAGCCCGACCAGCATGATCGGCACCGGCGCCGCGGCGTTCAGATCGATCGGGTCGGCGCTCGCGCCCAGCGTCTCGACGAGCTGGTCGTGCACGATCTTCACGATCATCTGGCCGGGCGTGACCGACTTGATGACTTCGACCCCGACCGCGCGCTCCTTCAGTTTGTCGATGAACTCGCGCACCACGTCGAGCGCAACGTCCGCCTCGAGCAGCGCGCGCCGGACCTCGCGCGCGGCCGCGTCGACGTCGGCGGCCGTCAGCGCGCCGCGCCGCGTCAGCCGGTCGAGAATGCCGGACAACTTGTCCGAAAGAGCCTCAAACATGGTTCGCCTTCATTACTCGGCTTAACGGGTCGTCATTGCCGGGCCTGACCCCGGCCTTCCATCTTCCCCCTCCCGTCTCGCTTCGCTCGACTCCCTCCCCCGCTTGCGGGGGAGGCTTGGGAGGGGGCCTATGTCCGGGTGAGCCCGGGCATGACAGAAAATGGGTACTCGCAGTCGCGAATCTAGCGCCAAAACAATAGTGCGCCCGAGGGCGCATCGCGCTGTCGGGCGTTGACCTCCGGCCTCCTGGACCGGTCGGCGGCGTAAACTCGTGGCTCGTATCGAGAGCGGGCGGAAGCTACCCCCTTGCGCGTCGGCAAGTCAATTGCTTGCCGGCCGATCCTCACTCCATGGTGGATCCCGCCTCGCCGAACGGCGAACCGCGCCGGGGCTGGGCGCCCACCCGTTCCAGGATCGAGATCACCCGTCCCACCCGTCCCACGGGAACGTCCCGGTGCTCGTGGCGCTTGAACTCGCGCGCGACGAAGTGGCAGGCTTGCGCAAGCTCGGCTTGCGTCGCCCCCGTCCCGATGATCTCGGCGACGGTCGCGTCATCGATCGGGTGAACGGCGGCGACAACCTCATCCCGCGTCAGTTCCGACATGGTTTCCTCCGACGGTAGCGCGCCCAGGATCGCGACCTTTCTGCGCCTTGTGCCCGCGCCGGCACTGACTAGGTTCAGGTCGTCTTAGAAGTGGGACGATACCTGTAGACATAACCTGTAGACATAGCGACATGGCGCCGACCCGTCGAGGTTTGTTCTTCTCTCTATCCGGGCTTGCCGCGCTGGCGCTGGCCGGCGCGACCGGCCGCGCGGCGCTGGCCCGCTACTACGACGGGCCGGTCTCCGACCATTTCGACGGCGCCTATTTCTACGACCCGCACGGCGCGCGGCCGAAAAGCATTGTCGACCTGGTGCGCTGGTGGGGCAGCCGGGGCGGCGAGCGCTGGCCCGAATGGGCGCCGAGCCCGCATGTCGACGAGCCCCCCGCGCAGGTCGACGGCGAGACGCTGCGCATCAGCTATGTGGGGCATGCGAGCTTTCTCTTGCAGACGGCGGCGCTCAATCTGCTGATCGACCCGGTCTGGTCGGAGCGGGTTTCACCGTTCTCCTTTGCGGGTCCGAAGCGGGTCAACGATCCCGGCATTCCATTCGAGGCCCTGCCGCGCATCGACGCCGTGCTGGTCTCGCACGCCCATTACGACCACCTCGACGTCGAGACGCTCTCGCGGCTCGTCGCGACGCATCGTCCGCGCATCATCACGCCGCTCGGCAACGACACGATCATGCGCGAGCACGACCCGGCCATCCGGGCCGAGGCGTATGATTGGCACGACCAGGTCTCGCTCGGAGCAGGCGTCAGGGTCACGCTCGCGCCGCTGCGGCACTGGTCGGCGCGCGGCTTCCTCGACCGCAACAAGTCGCTATGGGCCGGCTTCGTGCTCGACACGCCGGGCGGCCGCGTTTTCCACGTGACGGATTCCGGTTACGGCGACGGCCACCGCTTTCGCGACGCGCGCGAGCGCTACGGCCCGTTCCGCCTCGCCATTCTGCCGATCGGCGCCTACGCGCCGCGCTGGTTCATGCAGGACCAGCATATGGACCCGCACGAGGCCGTGCGCGCCTATGTCGATTGCGGCGCGGAGCTCGCGCTTGCCCATCATCACGGGACCTTCAAGCTGACCGACGAGGCGATCGACGCGCCCGTGCAGGAACTGCAAGCGGCCTGCCGCACGGCGGGGATCGGACCCGACATTTTCCGCACGTTGAAACCCGGCCAGGTCTGGGAGTTGTAGGCAGGCCAAGCGGGGCTCGCACGGTTCGGTCCCGGCAGTCGAAGCGATGCACGCGTCCGGCGGCCTGCGACACCTGCGTCCGGCTTCAGTGTTGATCCGCGGCGCGCGGCAGGGCATGAGGGGTGCGGAAACGCCCTTCAATGACGGCCAGACAGGTCGCACCTGATGCCCGCCTCGCAGCACATCAATCCGAAGTCCGACATCGACATCTCGCAGGCCGCCCAGAAGCGCCCGATCATCGAGGTGGCGCGCGAGAAGCTCGGCATCGCGCCGGAGAACCTCGAGCCCTACGGCCATTACAAGGCGAAGGTGTCCCTCGATTTTATCCGTTCGCTGCACGACCGGCCGAACGGCAAGCTCGTTCTCGTGTCCGCGATGACGCCGACCACGGCCGGCGAGGGCAAGACGACGACGACCATCGGCCTCACCGACGCGCTCAACCAGCTCGGCAAGCGCGCGATGATGTGCCTGCGCGAGCCCAGTCTCGGGCCGGCATTCGGCATGAAGGGCGGCGCCGCGGGCGGCGGCTACGCGCAGGTCGTGCCGATGGAAGACATCAACCTGCATTTCACCGGCGATTTCCACGCCATCACCGCGGCCCACAATCTGCTCACCGCGCTCATCGACAACCACCTCTATTGGGGAAACGAGCTGCGGATCGACGGCCGCCGGGTGGTGTGGCGGCATGTGATGGACATGAACGACCGCTCGCTGCGCGAGATCGTCTGCTCGCTCGGCGGCGTCACGAACGGCTATCCGCGCGAAACCGGGTTCGACATCACGGTCGCTTCCGAGGTGATGGCGATCTTCTGCCTCGCCCGCGACCTCGTCGATCTCAAGACGCGGCTCGGCAATATCGTCGTCGCCTATACGCGCGAACGAAAACCCATCCGGGCGAGCGAACTCAAGGCGCATGGCGCGATGGCGGCGCTGCTGAAGGAAGCGCTTGCGCCCAACCTGGTGCAGACCTTGGAAGGCACGCCCGCCTTCGTCCATGGCGGCCCCTTCGCCAATATCGCGCATGGCTGCAATTCCGTGCTCGCGACCACGACGGCGCTCAAGCTCGCCGACTACGTCGTCACCGAAGCGGGATTCGGCGCCGATCTCGGCGGCGAGAAGTTCCTCGACATCAAGTGCCGCAAGACCGGTCTCGCGCCCGATTGCGTCGTTCTCGTCGCCACCATTCGCGCGCTCAAAATGCACGGCGGCATGAAGAAGGAGGACCTCAAGGCGGAGAGCCTCAAGGCGGTCGAGGCCGGCCTGCCGAATCTGCGGCGGCATATCGAGAATATTCGCAAATTCGGCCTGGTCCCGCTCGTGTGCATCAATCGGTTCAGCAGCGATACGCCGGCCGAGATCGCACGCGTGCAGGACGCCTGCGCGCGGTTCGGGGTGGCGGCGCCGCTCGCCGACCATTGGGCGGAAGGGGGCAAGGGAGCGCTCGACGTCGCGCGCGCCGTGGTCGACACGATCGATGCCGGCAAGGGCAGGCTCGAACTGCTGTATCCCGACGATATGCCGCTGATCGAGAAAATCCGTACGGTGGCGCGCGACATCTACCGGGCGAATGACATCTCCGTGGAGAAATCGGTGCGCGACCAACTCGCGGCCTATGAGAGCATGGGCTTCGGCAATCTGCCGGTCTGCATCGCCAAGACCCAGTACAGCTTCGCGACCAATCCCGACCTCAAGGGCGCGCCGACCGATCACATCGTGCCAATTCGCGAGGTGCGGCTCGCCGCCGGCGCGGAGTTCGTGGTGGCGATCTGCGGGGATATCATGACCATGCCGGGTCTCCCGAAATCGCCCGCCGCGGCCGCTATCGACGTGGACCCGGACGGCAAGATCACGGGATTGTTCTGATCCGACGGGATGATTTGATTTAGAGTTCTAAACGTGTCCCGCGCGGCGCAGCGACAGCGATGCGCCGTAAAACGGGGACCTTAGGGAGGCCGTGGCCCCGATCAGCGGCGCACCACTGCGTGCTGCGCCGCCTTCGGGGAAACGATGGCGTCAATGAACACAGCGGATGACATCGGCGGGCGCAGTCGTCGCCCGCCGAAGACCCCGAAGGGACGTCAGCTCGATCCGCGCGCGCTCGAAGAGGTGCGCGCGCTGCTCGGCCAGCGGCCGCGCCGGCGTGACCTGCTCATCGAGTATTTGCACCTGCTGCAGGACCGGGTCGGCTATCTCTCCGCGTCGCACCTCGCCGCGCTCGCGAGCGAGATGCGGCTGGCGCTGGTCGAGGTCTACGAGGTCGCAACCTTCTACGCGCATTTCGACGTGATGGCGGACGCCGCGCCGCCGCCGCCCGCCGTCACAGTCCGGGTGTGCGAGAGCATCGCCTGCGCGCTCGCGGGAGCGGAGCGCCTGCACGCGGCGCTTGTGAGCGAATTGGGCGGTCAACTGCGCATCCGCCGCGCCCCGTGCATGGGCGCATGCGACCGTGCGCCGGTCTGCGCCGTCGGCCATGTCCAGGTGTCGGAGGCGACGCTCCACGAGGTCTTCGTCGTCGTCGCCACGGGCCGGCTTGTTCATCCCTACCGGCCGGGCAGGGACTTCGCCGCGTATCGGACGGAGGGCGGCTACGCCCTCCTGCAGGCTTGCCTTGCGGGCGAGCGCAGCCGCGAGGAGATCATTGCGGCGGCGAGCGAGGCCGAGCTGCGCGGGCTCGGCGGCGCGGGTTTCCCGACTGGGCGCAAATGGAGCATCGTGCGCGCGGAACCCGGCCCGCGCCTGATGTGCGTGAACGCCGACGAGGGTGAGCCCGGCACGTTCAAGGACCGCAATCATCTCGAACGCGATCCCCATCGCGTCCTCGAAGGCATGCTGATCGCCGCTTGGATCGTCGAAGCGGCCGACGTCTATGTCTATCTGCGCGACGAGTATGCCGAGCTGTATCTGATGCTGCGTGAGGAACTGAGCCGGCTCGAGCAGGCGGGCCTGTCCAACCACACGCGCATGCATCTTCGCCGCGGCGCGGGCGCCTATATCTGCGGCGAGGAGTCGGCGATGATCGAATCGCTCGAGGGCAAGCGGGGGCTGCCGCGCCACCGGCCCCCTTATGTCGCGCAGGTCGGATTGTTCGGCCGCCCGACGCTCGTTCAGAACGTCGAGACGCTCTATTGGGTGCGCGACCTCGTCGAGAAACGTCCGGCCTGGTTCGCTGGCCAAGGCCGGCGCGGGCGCAAGGGCCTGCGCAGCTTTTCCGTCTCCGGCCGCGTGAATTCGCCCGGCGTGAAGCTTGCGCCCGCCGGGATCACCGCACGCGAACTGATCGAGGAATTCTGCGGCGGCATGGCGGAAGGCCATACGCTCAAGGCCTATCTGCCGGGCGGCGCCTCGGGCGGCATTCTTCCCGCATCGATGGCCGACCTGCCGCTCGATTTCGGCACGCTGGAGGAGCACGGCTGCTTCGTCGGCTCGCACGGCGTGGTGGCGTTCTCCGAGCGCGACGACATGAAGGCGGTCGCGCTCAATCTGATGCGGTTCTTTGCCGAGGAGAGCTGCGGCCAGTGCACGCCCTGCCGCGTCGGGACCGAGAAGGCGGTGCAACTGATGGCGGGCGGCGCATGGGACGCGGCCCTTCTGACGGAGCTCGCGCAGGCGATGCGCGACGCCTCGATCTGCGGGCTCGGCCAGGCCGCGCCCAACCCGCTTTTGTGCGTGCTGCGTTATTTCCCGGAGGACCTCAAGCGCCCGCTCGGGCGTTGGTGAGACAATAATCGTTGTAGGGTGGGTAAAAAGGAAGCGTGCCTAGCCGCACCCTCATGGTGAGGAGCGCAGCGGCGCTGCGCGTCTCGAACCATGCATCCTTCGAGACGCGAGCACGCAAGTCGGCTTTAGCCGACTTGCGCCGCTATTATGCCGATCTCGGGTAAACCCGAGATCGAATGTCCGCTCCTCAGGATGAGGCGCATTAAACTAAAGCGACGTGGGCACGCAGCTTCGCCCGTTGCCCTACGATCAACAGCCGGTGGGGCCGCGTCAATGAGTGACAACCAAACCAACCGAGGTGAACGCGAACCTCCGCTCGGCTATGGCCATGACGGCAAGGGGGCCGCGCTCGGCGACGCCGTCAATAAGGGCCGTGTCCACGTCGCGCCGCCGCCGCAGCCGCAGGACGGGGCGGCTGATGATGGCGCGCCGATCCGCGTCACGCTGGACGGCCGCACGGTCGAGGCGCGGCCGGGCGAGACCATCTGGCGGCTCGCCAAGCGCCACGGCGTCGACATCCCGCATCTGTGCCATTCGCCCGCGCCCGGCTATCGGCCCGACGGCAATTGCCGCGCCTGCATGGTCGAGATCGCGGGCGAGCGCGTGCTGGCGGCAAGCTGCATCCGCAGGCCCATCGAAGGAATGGCCGTCACGACGGGATCGGAGCGCGCGCAAGCGGCGCGGCGCATGGTGTTCGAACTGCTGCTCGCCGATCAGCCCGCGCGCGCCACCGGGCCGCTTTCCGGCGAGGCGCGCTCCCGGACGCTCGATCCTGGGGTGGATGCCGGTTCGCCGCCGAAAATGCGGCCATGCAAAGAAACCAGGGCGCACGATCCCGCAGCCTCCTTCTGGCGCTGGGCGGATCGCATCGGGGTTGCGGCGAGCCGCTTCGCCCCGCGCGCCGCAACGCCCGCGCCGGACCGCAGCCACCCGGCGATGGCGGTCAATCTCGACGCCTGTATCCATTGCAATCTGTGCGTCCGCGCCTGCCGCGAGGTACAGGTCAACGACGTGATCGGCATGGCCGGGCGCGGCCATGCCGAGAAGATCGTGTTCGACTTCGACGACCCGATGGGGCGCTCGACCTGCGTCGCCTGCGGCGAATGCGTGCAGGCCTGCCCGACCGGCGCGCTGATGCCCGCCTCGCTCCTCGATGCGGACAACTGTCGCACCGGCTATCCCGACCGCACGGTCGACAGCGTGTGCCCTTATTGCGGCGTGGGCTGCCAGCTCACCTATCACATCAAAGGCGAACGCCTGCTTTACGTTACGGGGAAGAACGGGCCGGCGAACGAGAACCGGCTCTGCGTGAAGGGCCGCTTCGGCTTCGATTATGTGCACCACGCGCATCGGCTGACCCGTCCGCTGATTCGCAAGGAGGGCGTCGGCAAGCGCGCCGATGACGTGGTCGATCCCGGACATCCGTGGACGCATTTCCGCGAGGCGAGCTGGGAGGAGGCGCTCGACCGCGCCGCTGCGGGGCTCAAGGCCGCGCGAGAAACGCATGGCGACCGCGCGCTCGCCGGCTTCGGCTCGGCCAAGTGCTCGAACGAGGAGGCCTATCTGTTCCAGAAGCTGGTGCGCACCGGCTTCGGCAACAACAATGTCGATCACTGCACGCGCCTGTGCCACGCGTCCTCCGTCGCCGCGCTCTTGGAAGGCCTTGGCTCCGGCGCGGTGACCGCGCCCTTCACCGCATGCGAGGAGTCCGACGTCATCGTGGTGATCGGCGCTAATCCGACCGAAAACCATCCCGTCGCCGCGACCTATTTCAAGCAGGCGGCCAAGCGCGGCGCGACGCTGATTGTGATGGACCCGCGCGGCCAGGCGCTGAAGCGGCACGCGACCCATATGCTGCAATTCGCCATCGGCACGGACGTCGCCCTCCTCAACGCGCTGCTCAACGTGATCGTCACCGAGAAGCTCTACGACGAGCAATTTATCCAGACCCACACCGAAGGTTTTTCCGCGCTCGCCGCCCATGTGCGGCCCTTCACGCCGGAGGCGATGGCGGGGGTGTGCGGCATCGCGGCCGAGACGCTGCGCACGGTCGCGCGCGCCTACGCGCGCGCCGAACGTGCCATCATTTTCTGGGGCATGGGCATTTCCCAGCATACGCATGGCACCGACAATGCGCGTTGCCTGATCGCGCTCGCGCTGATCTGCGGGCATGTCGGGCGCGCCGGCACGGGCCTCCACCCATTGCGCGGGCAGAACAATGTGCAGGGCGCCTCGGACGCCGGTCTCGTGCCGATGTTCTTCCCCGATTACCGATCGGTCGAGGACGCAGACTGGCGAGAACGCTTCGAAACCGCCTGGGGCGCCCCGCTCGATCCGAAGAAGGGGCTCACCGTCGTCGAGATCATGGACGCGATCCTCGCCGACGACATTCGCGGCATGTACATCATGGGCGAGAACCCGGCGATGTCCGATCCCGATCTCAACCATGCGCGGGCGGCGCTCGCCCATCTCGAGCACCTCGTGGTGCAGGATATTTTCCTGACCGAGACCGCGTTCCACGCCGATGTCGTGCTGCCCGCCTCCGCCTGGCCGGAGAAGGACGGCACCGTCACCAACACCAACCGCCAGGTCCAGATGGGACGCCGGGCGCTGCCGCTGCCGGGCGAGGCGAAGCCGGATTGGTGGATCACGCAGGAAATCGCGCGGCGTCTCGGCCTGCCGTGGTCGTATGCGCATCCGCGCGACATCTATTCCGAGATGGCGTCGCTGATGCATTCGCTCGACCATATTTCGTGGGACCGGGTGGAGCGCGAGAGCGCCGTCACCTATCCGACCGACGGCCCGGACCAGCCCGGCCATGCGGTCGTGTTCGGCGACGGGTTTCCGCGCGCGAACCGGCTCGGCAAGCTGGTCGCGGCCAAGCTCGCGCCGCCCGACGAGACGCCGGACGCGGACTACCCCTTCGTGCTCACCACCGGGCGGCAGCTCGAACACTGGCACACCGGCGCGATCAGCCGCCGCGCCGAGACGCTCGACGCGATCGAGCCGGGCGCGGTCGCGTGTCTCTCGCGCGACGAGATCGCGCGGCTCGGCATCGGCCCGGGCGAACGCATCCGCGTCACCACGCGGCGCGGCGCGATCGAGCTTGCCGTGCGCCAGGACGACGCCATTCCCGACGGGGTCGTGTTCATTCCCTTCGCCTATGTCGAAGCCGCCGCGAATCTGCTCACCAATCCCGCGCTCGACCCGTTTGGAAAGATTCCGGAATTCAAGTACTGCGCCGCCCGGGTGGAGCGGGCAGGGGAGGCGCAAGCGGCGGAATAGAGCGGCGCGAAAGCCGCCGACCTCTCCCAAGGGAGAGGTGCACCCCAACGGAATCCGCGCTTGCCCCCACTTGCTTTTCCGCTGGCCTGTCGCCATGGTCCGCGATTATGGACGATAGAACCGCCTCTCCGATCACCGCCGCCGCCGCCTCCGGCGCCGTTCCCGATCTCGCCGGCGTCGTGCGCCACGACTG
>CAYGZV010000012.1:0-5041 GCA_964354425.1 uncultured Rhodoplanes sp.
CGCGCGACCATCACGAACAACGGAGCTCTCACGTTTTTCGGCACGAGCGCGGCCGGCAACGCGAACATTGCGAACACAACAATCCTCTTTTTCGTAGAGGACAGCACGGCTGGCAACGCGACCATCACGAACAACGGCTTGCTCAACTTTGACGACGCGAGCTCGGCCGGCAACGCAACCATTACGACCAACGACGGAATCGTCTTTTTCTTTGGCACGTCGTCGGGCGGAACGGCGCGGCTGATTGTGAACGGGCCGGGCGCGGTCGATTTCTCCCCGCTCCTGTCGGACGGCACGAAAGTGGGCTCGCTCGAGGGCTCGGGCAGCTTCTTTCTCGGCTCGAAAACGATCACCGTCGGCGGCAACAATCTGTCGACCGAGGTGAGCGGCGTCATCCAGGACGGGGGCGTCTGCTGTGGTACGGGCGGCGCGCTCGTCAAGGAAGGAACGGGCACGCTGACGCTCTCCGGAATCAACACCTACACCGGACCAACCACGGTCGATGGGGGCGCGCTCATCGTGAACGGCTCGATCGCGACGTCGAGCAGTCTCACGGTCGATGCCGGCGCGCTGGTCGGCGGCGTCGGCATTCTGCCTTCGACGACGATCAACGGCGCGCTGTCGCCCGGCGCCTCGATCGGCACGGTCACCGTGAACGGCAATCTTACCTTCGGCGCGGGCAGCGTCTATCTCGTCGAGGTCTCGCCGACGGCCGCCGACCGCACCAACGTCACCGGCGCGGCCACGCTGAACGGCACGGTGCTCGCGAGTTTCGCGCCGGGCAGCTACATCGCAAGGCAGTACACGATCCTCTCGGCTGCAGGCGGCCTCGGCGGCAGCGCTTTCGCGAGCCTCGGCGGCATTCCCACGAACTTTGCCGCGAGCCTGAGCTACGGCGCAAACGACGTGTTCCTGAACCTGAGCGCGGCGCTCGGCCTGTCCAGCGCGCTCTCCCGCAATGAGCGCAACGTCGCGAGCGCGATCAACGGCTACTTCAACAATGGCGGCGCGCTGCCGCCCAATTTCCTGCCGCTGTTCGGGCTGACGGGCGCCAATCTCGCGAACGCGCTGACGCAGCTGTCGGGCGAGGCCGCGACCGGGGCGCAGCAGGGCGCATTTCAACTGACTAACCAGTTCTTCGCGCTGATGCTCGATCCGCTGGTCTATGGCGGGGCCGGCATGGTCGGCGGCGGGGCCGGGTTCGCGCCGCCGGGCGGCGGGCCGCTGCGGCTTGCCGCGGAGGAAACGCAAGCTCCCGAGATCGCGCTTGCCTATGCCATGGCGCTGAAAGCGCCGCCCGCTGCCGCCGTTCTGCCGGAGCGGCGCTGGAGCGTGTGGGCCGGCGGCTTCGGCGGGACGAACCGCACCCAGGGCGATCCCGTGGGGGTCGGCTCGCATGACGTGTCGGCGCGCGCGGGCGGCTATGCGGGCGGCCTTGACTACCGCATCGCGGCGGGCACGACGGTGGGCTTCGCGCTCGCGGGGGGCTTCACCAACTGGTCGCTCGCGAACGGGCTCGGCGGCGGCGACAGCGACGCCTTCCAGGCCGGCCTGTATGGCGTCACGCGGTCCGGGCCGGCCTATCTCGCCGGCGCGGCGAGCTTCGCCCAGCACTGGATGGCGACCGACCGGTTCGCCTTTGCCGGCGACCATCTGACCGCGCGCTTCGATGCGCAGAGCTGGGGCGGGCGGATCGAGGGCGGCTGGCGGTTCGCCACCGTGCTCGGCGGGATTGCGCCCTATGCGGCGGTGCAGGCGCAGTCGTTCCGGACGCCGGCCTATGGCGAGACGGACGCAACGGGCGGCGGCTTCGGCCTCGCCTATAACGCGCGCAATGCGAGCGACACGCGCAGCGAACTCGGCGCACGCTTCGACCACAAGCTGCCGCTCGCGGACATGGCCTTGCTCGCGCTGCATGCGCGCGCGGCCTGGGCGCATGACTGGGTAAGCGACCCGGCGCTGACGGCGGCGTTCCAGGCGCTGCCGGGCGCGAGCTTCATCGTCAACGGCGCCGCCCCGGTCCCCAACGCCGCGCTGCTCTCGGCCGGCGGCGAACTGCGCTTCCTCAATGGCTGGGCGCTCGCCGCGCGCTTCGACGGCGAGTTCGCCAATCGCGCGCAGACCTATGCCGGAACCGGCACGCTCCGCTACGCGTGGTGATCGTGATCAGCGCGGCGGAGCCGCGGGCCGGTTCGTTCCCGTCGCAAGGGGGTCGGGCAGCGGCTCGGCCAGGATCGAGCGAACGGCTTGCGGGAGGCGCAGCACGCTGCGGGCGGCTGCGGCCGCGGCGTCGGCCATCGCCGCGTGTCCCTCGGCGGTCGGATGGATCGCCCCGCCATACACCGCCGACAGCACGCCCCAGGTGGCGTCATGCAGATTGCTCGGCTGCAGCGTCGCCGAGACGCCTTCCGGGAAAGTCATGGCCGCGAAGTAGCTGTCATTGGCCGTTCTGATCCAGCGTGCGCGCGGGGCGTAGGTGCGGAACTCGCTCGCCCGATAGCTGCACAGGAGCGGATCGGTTGCGCCCTCGACCGGCCCCGGTGCGAAACTCTCGCCCTTGGGCGAGAAACACTCGCGGTCGAAGGCAGGGTCGCCGGCCGAGCGCGCGCAAAAACCGTGCTCGCTGAAGCCGGCCTGATGCGCGTCGACAAACGTCATCCGGTCCTTGGCGGGATCGCCGCACAGCGCGCCGCCGCTACAGGTCGCGAGCGATTTGACCTGGGGAAGGAATCGGTTTTCGACGAACAGCGCGACCCGTTGCAGGCGCTCGCCGCTTACGCCGAAGGCCGGATGAATGTCGAACCCGTCGCGTCCGCCGGGGCACACGCCTCCCGCAGGATTGAGCGCCGGATTGCCGTAGGACACATAGACCACGCGGTCGAGGCGGCCGTCGACGAGCGGCTTGAGCGCGGCGCGCAGCCTGGCGAAGGAGGCGGGGAGCTTCGCATCGAGCACGCTTTGCGCCGCCTCGACATTCGAAATCATGCCGCTGCGCTGGAACAGCAGACGCTCCGCCCGCGCCTCGATGATGACGTCGGCGACGAGCCCGGAAAAATCGATGTCGTTGGCGCCGATGGTGAGAAGCAGGAGGTCAAGGCTTCGGCCCGGCATCGCTCGCTGCGCACGCGTGACCAGATCGCGCAGGCGCGCGAGCTGGCTGGGAACCGTCGCCGGACATGACGTCGTGCCGCTCGTCCCGCAATTGAGTTCGCGGGCGCGCTGCGAACCGAACAAACCCGCTTCGATCGTGGCGCCGGTGCAGGCGAGCGGGAGGAAGGTCACCGCGATCTGCGGGTTCTCTACCGCCAGCGTGAGGGCGGCGCGCAGCTGGTAGGAATAGAGCGAGCGGTGGCAGGGCGCGCTCATCCAACGGGCGGCGAGCCGCGACCATGCGACGCGATCCGCTTCCGCGCTTTGCCCCCCGCCGCACGACTTGTCGCCCTGATAGCCGGCACGGCTCGGGCGAAAATATTCGCTCGCTCCCGTAGCGATGAATTGACGGAAACAGAAGCCTTCGTCCGCGAGTGTGATCGGCCGGTCCGGGTTCCCCTCGCCCGCGGCGACCGAATCGCCAAGCCCGGCAATGAGGAGGTCCCGCACGAGGATCTCGGCGCTCGTCCGGCTCGTCTTCCCGTTTGCCGTCACGTCGACCAGCGCGATGGTCGGCCGCCCGTGCACCACGCGTATGTTGATCGGTTCGTCGCATCCGACGGTCAGGCTGCGCGGCGACCCGTCGCCGTCGTCGAAGGTCCAGGCGCAGCTCGCCGCGGCGTCGACCGAACCGTCCAGCCTGACATCGACATGGTGATCGGCGGGAGCGAGATAGGACTCGCGCACGCCGTCGCGCACACAGTCCTCGACGACGGAACCGGCGGAATCGATGCACAGGCGCGTGACGATGTCGCGCGCCCATCCCCGGCCGTCGGTCTCCATCGCAAGCGCCTGCTCCGCGGAAAGCGCGCTGCGCCCGCGCTGCGCCTCCACGTGCCGATCGAAGTCACGCTCCTCGCGGAAAAGGCGAAAACGGTTGCGCACCCGCCACTCGATCGTGATCCCCACGGCGGGCTCGGGCAACGGCGCTGCGACCGGCGCATCCGGCGTCAGCGCGAGCTGAGCCGAAGCCGGTTTGCCGAAAGAGTCGAGCAAAAGCAGAGCGAAACCGGCGATGACAGAACAAAAAATTCGGCGACGCATTGCGTTCTCCTGTCGCGCGCTCCGTTCTATCCAACCGCACGGCAATATCAGGGCAGAACGGTGACGGCGCGGCGATGCCGCTGCATGTGTGACGCCGAAAGGTGAACGCCGCGTTCAAGCGTAGGCGCGTGCGAGGAGATGAACGCCGAGCGCGACCAGTCCGAGAAAAAAGATCACGCGAAACGCCTGCGGGTGAATGCGCATGCGCACCCATTGCCCGGCCGCCATTCCGGCGAGCGCCGGCGCGAGCGCGATGAGCGAGAGCGTCGCGAGCGAGAGCTCCAGCACGCCGTAGCGAAAAAGTCCTATCATGAGCGCGGCGGTCGTCACCGAAAAAGACAGGCCGAGCGCCTGGACCAGTTCGTCCCGGCGCAAGCCGAGCGCCTCCAGATATGGAACCGAAGGGATCGACAGGACGCCGGTCACGGAGGCGAGCAGCCCGGTCGCTGCTCCGATCAGCGGCGCCAGCCAAACTTCGCTGCGCGCCGGCGCCTTGATGTGCAGGGGCGTGAGTCCGAGCAGGCCGTAGAGCACGAGCGCGGCGCCCACAGCCGCGAGCGCGTATCCGCTCTTGTCCGCGACGAGGAACCCGGTCGCCAAACCGGCAAGCGCGGCGAGGAAGCTTGCCAGCAGCAGGGTCCATAGCCGTCGCGTGAGCGTCGCAAGATGCGGCCCCGCGGCGGCCTGCCAGACATTGGTGACGATCGATGGGACGGTCAACAGCGCCACAGCCTGCGCCGGCGGCATGAGCAGACTGAGCAGCCCGATCGCCAGCACGGGGAGACCAAGCCCCACAATGCCCTTGATGAATCCTGCAAACAGGAAGATGGCAAGCGTCGCGACCAGC
>CAYGZV010000012.1:5141-16176 GCA_964354425.1 uncultured Rhodoplanes sp.
GTCTTGTTGAAATTGCCGAAGTTCGAAGCGTACCAGGAGAACATGAGCGAGGCGGCGACCCACAACAAGGCCGCCGCGACGCTGCCCCAGGATATCCAGCGCCATTTTGCGTTCTGGCGGCTCGGCCCGAAACGGTAGATCGCCGCGAGCGCAAGCGCGATCCCGATCAGCAGGACAGGCCAGCGGCCCCATTGCAGCGCCTGCTCCGTTTCCGACTCGAGCCCGACATAGCCGAGCAGGATCGGCAACACGACGACGGCGGCCAAAGCAGCAAGAATGAAGACGATGCCGAGAAAGGTGAAGGTGAGCGAGACCGCATTGAGGAGAAAAAATCCGCGCTTCTCCTTCTCGTCATAGACGATGTTGAGCGCGTCGAACATCGCCTTCATGCCGGAGTTCGCGCTCCACAGCGAAATGGCGAGGCTGATCAGGAACGTTGCCCCGAGCGCCGTGCCGCCTTGCGACGTCACGCGGCGCATCTGCTCGCCGACCACTTCGACGGCACCTCCCGGAAGGACGTCGCCGGCGCGCGTGATTTGTTCGGTCAGAGAGGCCGGGTCGGCGAACAAGCCGTAAATGGACACGAGCGCCGCGATCGCCGGAAAGATCGCGAGGAGTACGAAGAAAGTCACCCCGCCCGCGATCGACATCACGCGGTCCTCGGTGAACCGTTCATAGACCCGCCGCAGCACTTCGAACCAGCCGCGTTCGGGCGCATCCCGCTCCGTTCCGGCGTCCACATGTTGGCCCGACGGGGAGTTCGCCGCCTCGCGGCGGCGAAAGCCGGCGGCGACGAGCGCCGTGGACAGGCCGAGCGCCCAAAGCGAAGCTGAGCCTCGCGGCCGGAAATTGGTGGAATCCATGGGGGCCCCCCGCTGACTTGCGCAGCCGGCGCTGCTCCGGTGGTTGCCGGAGCAGCGTCTGCGCGTCAGCCGACTCGTTCGGCGGTCTTGCGGTTCGGACCGGGCGGGTTGCCGGTTCCCGCCGGCAGTTCGTGCGGGTCGGCTTCAGAAAAGCGTTCCGGCCCCGCCGCTTCATGGACATGCGCGTCGTCCGCATGCGCCGGCGACCAATCGTCCTTGTCGTGAGAGGAGCCCATTTTCTCGGCTGCGGCGGTCATCTCGCCTTCTGCCTTCTCCTTCGCGGACTTCAGCTCGCCTTCGGCGCCCTCTTTGGCCGCGGCGGCGACGGCGGACACCTTTGCGCCGATGTCGCGAACAAGCGACTGCGCGGAATCTGCGGACAGTCCCTGCTCTTCCGCCGCGCCCCGCACCTTTTCCACGATGCGCCCGCCCGCATCCTCGATATGCTCGAACTGCTCGCGTGCGGCGCCTTTCGCTGTCGCTTTGACGGATTCGCTCGCCTCCCCCATGAGTTCGTCTTCCCGGCGCGAGCGGGGCAGGCTCGCTCCGATAATCGCGCCGATCGCAAGGCCGATCGCGCCGGCGACGAGCGGCTGCTCGCGGATCAGCTGCGAGAACGCATTCTGGGCGCGCCCCGCCTGCTCGGCGATGCCGTGGCCCGCCTGGCGCGCGCGTTCGGCCGTGCCGCGTCCGACATCGGAGGCGAGGTCGCGCATGTCGTGCGCCCGCCGGCCGATGGCTGCAGCCGTGTCGCCCACCGCCGACGTCGCCCGACCGACCGCTCCGGCCGCCGCGCCGTATGCGGAGGACACCGAGTCGCGGGCCGAAGCGGCGACGCCCTCCGCGCGATCGCGCGCCGACGCCAAGGCGTCCGACGCGGACGTGCTCGCATCCTCGACGCTGTCGCGGGCGGCGTCGAAGGCGCCGCGGGCGCGATCGGCGGCGCCGTAAGCCGAATCGCGCAGCGCGCCTGCCGAATCGCGCAATGCGCCGGCCACCTCGCCGCTGGTCTCGCGCGCCTTGTCGGCGTAGCGATTGTCGTAATACGCCTCGTCGCTCGGAACGATCGAGGGCGAATAGGATCGGGCGGCCGCGGGTCGGCGCTGCCCGGCTATCAACCAGCCGAGCCCGGCGGCGACCAAGGCGACGGGAAGCGGATTCGTTTTAACCTGGCTGCCAAAGTTGCGCACGAACTCCGAGCCGCCATGTCCGCGCGCATAGGCGAGGGCCTGATCGACAATTTGTCCGGTCGACATGCGGCTGCGCAGCTCGTCCAGCGTCGCCTTGATTTCCGAACGATCGTTTTCCGCCTGCGATTCGAGATCTCGGGTGTTTGCCATCGAACGTTACCTCACCTGGTTGCGAGCAAAAGCCGCGTCGCTCTGCAGCTGCTCGATCGTCTTGTTCGGCGTCAGATTCTTCATCTTGAGCTGGTTGACGCCGATCATTGCGATCACGAGCCCGACCATGAAGGCCGCGCCGCCGACAATCAACGCCGCCGCGGCGGGCTGGAAGCCCTGGTCTATCAGCGCAACGACGCCCGCCTGAAGAAGGATCACGAGCGCGGGGATCAGCAGAACCGAGCCGGCTGCGATCATGCCGACGCCGCTGCCCGCCTGCGTGATCTTCTCGTTGATCTCCGCCCGCGCGAGCCGTGTCTCGGTGCGGAACAGAGAGGTCACCTGCGAAATGAGGTCGGTGAACAATTCCGGGACGGTCCGGTGCTCTTGCACGCCCATATCAAGTCTCCTGTGCGTCAGAACTGGCTGCTGGGAATCGCCGCGAAGCGCTCGGGCGGGGCGCTGGCGGCCTCGCTCGCGGGATGCGGCTGCACGTGCGGAAGCGGCGCAGCAGAGTCGTGCGCATGGCTTTGCTGCGAATGGCTGGTCGCGCCGCTCTTGAGAAAACGCGCGAGCGCAAATCCGGCGACCAGGGAAATCCCGAAGAAGGCGACCGTGTTGGCGCGGGCAAAGCGATTGGCCTCGTGCATCAGGTCTTCAATGCTGCGCTCGCGGATCATCGTCGACACGTCGTCGACCTTGGCGGCCGCCTCGCGCACAAACCCTGCGGCCTGCGGGAGGTCGTCCTCCAACTGGTCGGCGGCGGAATTGATCGCGCGCGCGAAGCCGCTCAGCCGCTCGGCGCCGGCGGCCTTCTGGTCGTCGGCCATGGCGCGAGCCTTGTCCTTCATGGACTCGGCGGCGGCGCCGATCTGCTCCTTGGCGCTCTCAGCCGCCGATGCGAACTGCTCCCGGACATCCTCGGCCGTCTCGCGCATGGACTGCCGTTCCTCTTTCGTCGCGCTTTCGAATTCGTTCTGCATCGGGCCTCTCCTGCCAGGGCGCAAAGCAGCAGATCCTTGCGCGGGTTCGACTAAGTGACGCTGGAATAACCTGACCGGGATAAGCGGGTTCCGCGGTGCGCCGCGAATGCTTGTTCCCGGCGTGCTGCGCCGCCCGTGGTCCGATGCCGCAGCCGATGCGGGGCGCGCGTCCCGCCGCGACGGATACTCGACGCTTGTCGATGGCCGTACTACAACGCGGGCAGCCGGCCACCGGCGGAGAGCCCCGATGTTCGTCACCTTCTTTCATGAACTGAAAAGCGCCGGCCTGCCGGTGACGCTACGCGAATACCTCACGCTGATGGAGGCGATGGACGCCGATCTCGCCTCGCGCCGGGTCGAGGACTTCTACTATCTCGCGCGCGCCACGCTCGTGAAGGACGAGCGCAATCTCGACAAGTTCGACCGCGTGTTCGGCCACGTGTTCAAGGGCCTCGAACTCATGAGCGAGACGCTCACCGTCGACATTCCCGCCGAGTGGCTGAAGAAGATGGCGGAGAAATTCCTGTCCGACGAGGAGAAGCGGCAGATCGAGGCGATGGGCGGGCTCGACAAGCTGCTCGAGGAGTTCATGAAGCGCCTCGCCGAGCAGAAGGGGGCCCATCACGGCGGCTCGAAATGGATCGGCACCGGCGGCACCTCGCCCTACGGCGCCTATGGCTACAATCCGGAAGGCATCCGCATCGGCCAGGACAAGAACCGCAATTTCCGCGCGGTGAAGGTGTGGGACAAGCGCGAGTTCAAGGACCTCGACGGCGACGTCGAGCTCGGCACGCGCAACATCAAGATCGCGCTGCGCCGCCTGCGCAAATTCGCCCGCACCGGCGCGCCGGAGGAGCTCGACCTCGACGGCACCATCAAGGAGACGGCGCACAAGGGCTATCTCGACATCAAGCTGCGCCCGGAGCGGCACAATGCGGTGAAGGTGCTCGCCTTCTTCGACGTCGGCGGCTCGATGGACTGGCACATCAAGCTCACCGAGGAGCTGTTCTCCGCCGCCCGGCTCGAATTCAAGCACCTCGAATATTTCTACTTCCACAACTGCCTGTACGAGCGCGTGTGGAAGGAGAACCGCCGCCGCTACGACCACACCACGCCGACCTGGGACGTGCTGCACACCTACCCGCATGACTACAAGGTGATCCTGATCGGCGACGCCTCGATGAGCCCCTACGAGATCGCCGTGCCGGGCGGCTCGGTCGAGCACATGAACGAGGAGGCGGGGCAGGTCTGGCTCGACCGCCTCACCCGCACCTATCCATCTTGCGTGTGGCTCAACCCGCTCCCGGAGGAGCACTGGGGCTACACCCAGTCGATCCGCATGGTGCGCCAGCTCATGGCCGGCCGCATGTATCCGCTCACGCTGGAGGGGCTCGACCGCGCGATGCGGGAATTGGTGCGGTGAGGGGTTGAACTAAAGAGCGATAGGTTCCGCGGAGGGGAGCCCGTAACCGCAAGTTCGCGGCGTGGTGAAATCCGGGAATAGGCCGCGTGCGGAGGCGTTAGCCGCGCCGTATTCGTCCACATGATGCAGGACTGGTGCTTCACGCCGCGCCGAGCTTCTTCTGCAGGCTGGTCGAGGAGGTGGTGTACTGAAACACCAGCCGCTTCTCGGGATAGACATAGCGATAGGCCTGCTGCGCCATCAGCGCCCCTTCATGAAAGCCGGACAGGATGAGCTTGAGCTTCCCGGGATAGGTATTGATGTCGCCGATCGCGAACATGCCCGGAATATTGGTCTCGAACGCCGCGGTGTCGACCGGGATCAAGTCGCCCTTCAGTTCCAGGCCCCAGCCGGTGACCGGGCCGAGCCGCATCGTCAGTCCGAAAAACGGCAGCAGGGCGTCGCACGCGACCGTGACGACCGCGCCGTCGCCCAGCTTGACGATGGCGGCTTCGAGCTTGCCGCCCTCCCCTTCGAGCGCCATCACCTGCCCGATCATCAGATCCATGTCCCCGCCCGCGACCAGCGCCCGCATCTTGTTGACGCTGTCGGGCGCCGCGCGGAACTCGTCGCGCCGATGCACGAGCGCGACGCGCCTGGCGATGGGTTGCAGATTGAGGGTCCAGTCGAGCGCCGAGTCGCCGCCGCCGACGATCATCACCCGCTTGTCGCGAAAGACCTCCATTTTGCGCACGGCGTAGAAGACCGAGCCGTCCTCATAGGCCTCGATGCCTTTGATCGGCGGACGCTTGGGCTGGAACGAGCCGCCGCCGGCGGCGATCACGATGATCTTCGCCTCGAATGTTTTTCCGCTCGCGGTGACGCAGCGGAACAAGGGATCGCCGATCCGCGTGATGCTCGCGATCATCTCGCCGAAATGGAACACCGGCTGGAACGGCTTGATCTGCGCCATCAACGCGTCGGTCAGGCCCTGCCCGGTAATCACCGGGACCGCCGGGATGTCATAGATCGGCTTTTCCGGATAGAGTTCCGCGCATTGCCCGCCCGGCTTGTCCAGCACGTCGACGAGATGCGCCCGGATGTCGAGCAGGCCGAGCTCGAACACCGCGAACAGGCCGACCGGGCCTGCCCCGATAATGAGCGCGTCGGTCTTGATCGGATCGGTCATGTCCATGTCCCGCTCAGTCCCGCGAAAAGCGGAACTCTGGCCGCATCGGATAATCGTGGGTCCCCGCTTGCACGAAGACGAGCGGACATCATCGCCAATTGCAGCCCTGCTCGACACATCGGTATCGCTAGGCCTGCCGCTCCGGCGTTCGCACCACGAGCCCCTCGAGATCCTCGCGCACCTTGATCTGGCAAGAAAGGCGCGAGTTCGGCCGCACGTCGTAGCCGAAATCGAGCATGTCCTCTTCCATGGCCGAAGGCGGGCCGACTTTCTCCCGCCAGGCCTCGTCGACATAGACATGGCAGGTCGCGCATGCGCAGGCGCCGCCGCACTCGGCCTCGATGCCGGGCACGCCGTTCTTGATCGCGGTTTCCATCACCGTCGCGCCCGCCTGGGCCTCGACGGTGCGCGACGTTCCGGCGACATCGATATAGGTGATCTTGACCATGCGGGCGGCGACAGGGGAATGCGAGGGACCGGAAATGTCAGCGGGTTCGGCAGGACGGCAATTCGACAGCTCTCATATACGGTCGCGGTAAGATGCGCCAGCCGCCACCCGTTTCGCGGGCGCGAACCGCGCGCTTTGCCGCTCCATCGCGGAAAAGCAAAATGGCCCCGGCTTTTGACCGGGGCCACTGTCCGCCGGACGATGTGAGGGGGGGTGGGGGCTCGTCCAGCTTCCACCGCAAAAATTAAGGTGTTCGCCATGTTTTACAAGGCGGCGCGCGCACCCGCTTCACTCTGCCGCATCCTGGCGGCGGCCCGCAAAACCTCGCGCGACGCCGGTAAAAATAGCAGACGTCTCAGCCATTTCGCACGCCGGCCCGCTCGGCCGCGCCTGCGAGCGGGGCCGCGCCGGCCCGCGCCGCGCCGATGCTGGCTTGCGGACGAAAAGCGGAGGCCGCTGGCGCAATCCATGCATGCGGCCGCTCGCGCAGCCCACGCGGGCTCCGCCATCTCGCAGAACAGGTGACCTCAGGTTGCACAAAAATGAACCGGCGCCGAGCGTTTGCCGCCGCATAGCCGCCGTATTGTCGCCGTCAGGCTTAATGCGGGGCAGCGCCGGGACACGGGACGGTTGCCCTGCCGCCCGTTAACGATGATTAAGAATTGGTTACCGAACCGGTTTCCTTGGGCCTTGTGGACCATTAGGATGCCGCCCGCGGGGGCACATCGAGCAGCTTTTCCTGCTCGGCATGGCGGCCATGACGGCGCGCCCGCAATGCGGTCGACCACGGTATCCGCAGGGCCTCAGTCCTGTTTGGCGTAGCATGCGAGGCAATAAGCGATGGCGAACTATCCAAAAAAGGCGAATGACCCGACGGAGGCCGCCCTTTCGGCGATCCAGGACGCGCTGAACATGCGCGATTCCGAGGAGCCGCTGGAGCAGCAGCACCCCGATATTCGCTTCGACGCCCAGTCGTTTGAAGCCGTGCAGGGCGAGCCGCACCCGCATTTGCCGTTCGCGGACGAGCTGCCTCCCTTCCCGGCCGCCCCGCGCCGGGAGGACGCCCTTCGCCGGGCCGCCAATGACGATCGCGAAACCATCGGGCAGGTGCTGCAGTCCCTGCAGCGGCGGGCCACGCGCACGCCCTACATCGTCGCCGCGCTGTTCACCGCCGCCTGGGCCGTGTCCGCGGTCGGCCTCGCATTCGGTTTCTGGGGGGAACTCAAGGGCCTGTTCGCGCAAGCGAGCGTCGCCGCGCCGCTCGCGGTCGCGCTTCTGATGGGCTTCGCCGCGCCGATCCTGTTCTTCTTCGTGCTGGCGCATATGGTGGCGCGCTCGCAGGAACTGCGGTTCGTCGCCCAGGCGATGGGGCGAGCCGTCGTCCGCTTCGCCGAGCCTGAATCGGTAGCCCACGATTCGATCGTGAGCATCGGCCAGGCGATCCGCCGCGAAGTCGCTGCGATGGGCGACGGCGTCGAGCGCGCGGTCGCGCGCGCCGCCGAGCTGGAAATCCTGGTCAACAACGAGGTATCGGCTCTCGAACGCGCCTACAACGACAACGAGGTGCGCATCCGCAGCCTCATCGACGGGATCGCCCAACAGCGCGAGACGCTGGTCGGCGAAGCCGAGCAGGTGCGCAACGCCATCAACGGCGTGCATGTCGACCTGTCGCACGACATCTTCACCGTGAGCGAGGTGATTGGCGAACGCGTCAACGAGCTGTCGCAGCGCATCACCAACGCACTCGCCGAAGAGGTGACGCTCAAGACCAATCAGCTCAACGAGACGATTGTCGAAATCGTCGACAATATGCAGGAGATGCTCGCGAGCCGGGTCACCGGGATCGCCGACGAGCTGTCCGAGAAGTCGTTGTCGCTCGTGCAGATGATGGAGACGCGCTCGCGCGAGATCGCCGGAACCGTGCTCGCCCAGTCGGATACGCTCGCCAATACGCTCGTCGACACGTCGAGCCGCATCACCGAGACGATCACCAGTCGGGTCGACGAGGTGAACAACACTTTGCGGGCGACCGGCGACTCCATCGTGCTCGACCTCAGCCTGCGCGGCGGCGACATCGTCGCCAAGCTGGAGGAGACCGGCGAGAGAGTCACCGAATCCCTGAACAGCCGCACCGAGTTCTACACGCACGCGCTCACCCACAACGCGGCCGAACTGGCCGAGACGATCCAGGTGCGCGGCGACGGCGTGCGCGACATGCTGGCCGAACGCCTCGCGGCATTCGAAAGCATCCTCACCAGCGGCACGGCCGAACTCGCGGACCGGCTCGGATCGCGCGGCGATGAGGTGTACGACCTGCTCGCCGAGCGCTTGTCGACCTTCGACGACGTTCTCACCACCGGCACGACCGAACTGACCGACCGGCTCACGGCGCGCACCGATGCGGTGCGCGACATGCTGGCGGAGCGCCTGCAGACCCTTGAAGGAATGCTCGCGAACACCGGCGGCGACCTGGTCGAACGGATCGGTTCGCGCGGCGACTTCATCCGCGACATGCTGGCCGAGCGGCTCCAGGCCTTCGAGGAGATGTTCAAGACGGACGGCGGCGAGCTCGCCGAGCGGCTCGGGCGCGACTCCTCGACCCTCGGCAGCCTGATCACCCGCCACCTTTCGGAATTCGACCGCACGGTGAAGACCTATGGGGGGGAACTGGTCGAGCGGATCGGCCAGCGCGCGCAGGACATCAACGACACGTTGAAGACCTATCTCGACGGCTTCGACGGGCGCATCGACGAGAAAACGCACGAGATGGCCGCGACGCTGGAAAACCAGCTGGTCCGCTTCGAAGATGCGCTGGACTCCCGCACGCATTCGATCGGCGCCACATGGACCATGCGCGTCGCCGAAATGAGCAAGAGCGTCGGCGAGAGCAGCAAGGACGTGGTCGCCGCCCTCGACAGGCGGATCAACGAGATCAACGGCATCATCACGAGCAGCGGCACGACCTTCGTGGACACGGTCGGAGCGCGGATCGCAGCCCTCGACAGTTCGCTCGGCAGCCATGCGAGCGAGGTCGCCGACGCTCTCGACGGCCGGATCGCCCGGCTCGAGGACCTGCTGATCGCGCGCGCAGAATCGGTCACGGCCGGCATCGAGTCCCGCACCCAGGCGGCGGCCGACCTCCTGCTCGGCCGCGCCGAGTCCGTCTCCGCGGATGTGGAGACGCGCAGCATAGCGGCGGCCGATCGCCTCCTCGACTGCAGCAATTCATTCGCCAGCGAGTTCGAGTCGCGCAGCAACGCGGCCGCCGATCTGCTTCTCGGCCGCGCCGGTTCGGTCGCCGCCGACATCGAAACGCGCAGCAAAGCGGCGGCCGATCTTCTACTCGGCTGCACCGAGTCGTTTTCCACCGACATCGAGGCCCGCAGCAAGGCCGCGGCCGACCTGCTTCTCGGCCGCGCCAGTTCGGTCGCCGACGACATCGAAACGCGCAGCCGAGCGGCGGCGGACCACCTGCTCGGCCGCGCCGAAACGATCGCAAGCGACATCGAGGCCCGCAGCAAGGTCGCCGCAAGCGCGATCATCGAACGCGCCGATTCGGTCTCGACCGAACTCGAAGTCCGCACCAGGTCGGCGGCCGATCTGCTGGCCGACCGGGTGCAGGCGGCGGCAGCCACCATCGAGCAGTCGACCGGTTCGGCCGCCGAATCGCTTGCCGGCCGCATGGACAAGATCGCCACCGACATCGAGACGCGCAGCAACACCTCGGTCTCCGCCATCGGCAGCCGGTTCGACAATTTCGCGCGCGACCTCGAGATCCGCAGCCACACCGCCGCCTCGTTCCTCACCCAGCGAATGGACAGCTTCGGCAAGGAAATGCAGGCGAAGAGCGACGGCGCCGCGGCGTTCCTGGCCGAGCGCGCCGAGACCGCGGCGCGAGCCGTCGAAGAGCGCAGCAACGCCGCGGCCGAGTTCGTCGCCACCCGCCTCGACGCCGTGACGAGCGAGGCGGAACAGCGCAGCCGGTCGAGCGCCGAGACGCTCGCAAGCCGCATCGAGCAGTTCGCCGACGCGGTCACGACCAACACCGGCGCGGCGCAGGCGGCGATGGACGCGCTCATCTCCAAGACCACCGCCGCCATCGACGGCAGCGCGGGCGACTTCGAGGCGCGCATCGGTAACGCCACCTCGACGTCGACCGGCGCGCTGCACACGAGCATCGGCGACATCGAAACCATGCTGGGCAGGGTGCTGTCGGAGCTCGGCGGCGCGCTCAAGCGGGACGCGGCCGAACTGGAGCATCTGCTCACCGCCGCCTCCGCAGGCGTGAGCGGCGCGCTCAAGCAGGATTCGGCCGAGATCGAACGCGTCCTCGGCTCGCTCGGCTTGGGATTGCGGACGACGCTGAAGCAGGATGCGGCCGAGGTCGAGCAGCTGCTCGGCGCGCTGGTCGGCCGCCTGAGCGGCACGATGAAGCAGGATGCGATCGACGTCGAGCGGATGCTGACGACGGTTTCGTCCGGGCTGCGCGACGGCATCCGCGACGACACGGCCGCCGTCGAAAGCATGCTCACCACGCTGTCCGGCAGCGTGAGCGACACGCTGAAGCGGGATGCGACCGAGGTCGAGCGCATGCTGACCGCCGTCTGCTCCGGCATGAGCGGAACGCTCCGGCAGGATGCGGCCGAAATCGAGCGCACGCTCAACGCCCTCTCGGCGGGAATGAGCGGAACGCTCAGGCAGGAAACGGCGGATGTCGAGCGCGCGCTCACCGACCTCTCGGCCGGGATGAGCGGAACGCTCAAGCAGGATGCGGCGGAGGTCGAGCGCATGCTCACCACGCTCTCCGCGG
>CAYGZV010000012.1:16276-18861 GCA_964354425.1 uncultured Rhodoplanes sp.
CTGTTCACCGGCATGAGCGGAACGCTGCGACAGGACGCGGCGGAGGTGGAGCGCCTGATCACCTCGCTGTCGTCCGGCATGAGCGACATCGTCAAGCAGGACGCCGCCGAGGTGAACCGCGTGCTCAGCTCGCTCTCCGCCGGGATCAGCGACCTGCTCAAGCACGACGCCGCCAACCTCGAGCAGACCCTGTCCGCCGCCTCGGCGAACGCCAGCGGCGCCTTGAAGCAGAACGTGACGGAGGTCGAGCACAGCCTGCGCGAGCTGAGCGTCGAGGTCGCGCGCAATTTCGTCGGCAAGGCCGACGAGATCGTGGCCGCGGTCGAAAAGCGATGCGCCGAGCTCAATCACGTCCTCGACGAGAAGAGCAACAGCCTGATCACCGCGCTCATCGAAAAGGGGGGCGAATTCACCGACGGCATGACGCTGGTGACCGACCAGGCGGTGAAGTCGATCGAGGCCAAGGGCTTTGCCTTCACTCAGACGATGATGGACAACAGCAGCGAACTCGCGCGCGCGATCACCGAGGCGAGCGTGACGGCGACCGACGCGGTCAACCGCAATCTGAGAGAGCTGCAGGACACGTCGCGCAATTCGGTGACCGAATCCGCGACCGCCCTGACCAAGCGCATGCAGGACTGGCAGGAGACCACGCAGACGACGCTCGCGCATTCCGCGGCGAGCCTGACCCAGGCGCTGCAAGCGCTGCATGAAACGACGCGCACCGCCGCCGGCGAGGCGACGGACGCCCTGACGCAAAGAACCGAGGAATTGCAGGAAGCCGCCCGGTCGGCGCTCGGTCAGGCGACCGTCGTGCTCACGCAGAAGACCCAGGAGCTGCAAGAGGCTGCGCGCATGTCGATCGCGCAGTCGACCGCCGCGCTGACGCAGAAGGTGCAGGAACTGCGCGACACGGCGCAGACGGCGGTCGCACAGTCCTCCGCCGACCTCTCGCAGAAGACGCGGGAGCTGCAGGAGATCACGCGGCAGACGGTCGAGGAATCGATCGCCGCGGTGACGCAGCGGATGGAAGAGCTGCAGGAGTCGACGCAAGGAGCGATCGAGCAATCGAAGCAGACCGGCATCGCGACGGTCGCCGAGATTCTCGAGACGCATGGCATGGTGCGGTCCGACACGACCGCTCTGTTCGAGCGGCTGCGCGAAGCGAACGGGCTCATCCGCGAGGTCCTGAGCGGCGCGCAGGACAATCTCGGCACGATCGAGCAGAGCCTGTCGTCGCGCATCAACCAGTTCGTCGAGACGATGAATCAGCTGCTTGCCCGCACCAGCTCGACGACGGAGAGCGTTAGCGAGAACATCGGCTCGTTCCAGGACATCAGCGGCAAGGTGCTGAACGAGCTCGGCGACATCGTGGTGCAGTTCGACAGTCACGGCCGTTCGCTCGCGGCGATGGTGGAACTGGTCGAGGGAACCAATCGTCGCACGGAGGAGGCGGTGACGGCGCGCCGTCAGGAGATCGACGATGTCATCATGGCGCTCGACAGCCGCACCGAGGACCTCGATCTGCGGCTGAAGCGGTTCTCCGGGCTGCTCGACGAGTCGCTCGTCGCGGCGGAAGGGCGCGCGCGCGACATCGCCCGCCTCGTCGCGGAAGCGAGCTCACAGGGCGCCCGCGCCATCGCCGAGCATCATGAGCGGGTCCGCATGGCGTCCGAAGAGGAGCGGCAGCGCACGACGGAATCCCTGCACGGCGTCTACGAGCAGGCGTCGAACGAAGCGCATGCGCTGTTCCGGCAGACCGCGAGCGAGGCGGAGGCCATGCTGCACGGCGCGACCGCGCGCTTCTCCGACGTGCTGCAGACCATGCGGCAGATGGCCGGCGAAATGCAGAACGAACTCGAAGGCACGCGCGAGGAGCTGCGGCGCGGCATCCTGCAACTGCCGCAGGAGACCGCCGAGAGCACGGCGCAGTTGCGCCGGGTGATCGTCGACCAGATCGAGGCGCTGGCGGAACTGAACCGGATCGTCGCCCGCCACGGGCGCAGCATCGACACCGCCACGACCGAGCCGGCGCGGCGCATCTATCGCGAAGAGCCGTTGCTCGCGAGCGTGAGCGGCGGACGGCTGGAAACGGCGGCGCAGCGGCAGGCTGCGCGGGCGGACCAGCCCGCGCCTCCCGCGCCGCCGCAGCCGCCGCGCCGCGCTGAAACGGCGGCGCCGGTGGCGCCCGCGGGCCGCGGCGGCTGGCTGTCCGACCTGCTGAGCCGCGCCTCGCGCGAGACCGACGAAGAGGAGCGCGAGGAACTGTCCGGGCGCGGGGACGCCGGGCAGGCGGAGGAGCGGCCGGTGCGCCACGCGATCGAGACGCTCGACTCGCTCTCGGTCGACATCGCCCGCATGATCGACCACGACGCGACCGCCGAGCTGTGGGACCGCTACAATCGCGGCGAACGCAACGTCTTCACCCGGCGGCTCTACACCATTCAGGGGCAGAAGACGTTCGAGGAAATCCGCAAGCGCTATCGCAGCGACCGGGAGTTCAAGGACACCGTCGATCGCTATATCGACGAGTTCGAGCAGCTTCTGGAAGAGGTGTCGCGCAACGATCGCGGTCAGGTCGTCGC
>CAYGZV010000012.1:18961-32298 GCA_964354425.1 uncultured Rhodoplanes sp.
AGTTCGAGCAGCTTCTGGAAGAGGTGTCGCGCAACGATCGCGGTCAGGTCGTCGCCCGCACCTATCTCACCTCGGAAACCGGCAAGGTGTACACCATGCTCGCCCACGCGGCGGGCCGGCTCGAGTAGCGATCGCGTCACGGCGTGTTCGCCGGGTTCGGGACACGGGTCGCGCCATCCGTTCTTCGTCATCGTCCGCGCCAGCGGACGATCCAGTAGCCCCGGTCGTTGAGGTAATCTCTACGCATTCGTCGGTTACTGGATGCTCCGCTTGCGCGGAGCATGACGATCGGAGGGATGAACCGGACAGCATCCGCTTTGCGCGGATGATGACAAGAGGCTATTGCCGCACGGCCCGCGCTCCCGCCGGACGCGACGGGGCGCCGCCGAACAGGAGGCGGCTCGGATTCTGGTCGATATTCTTCACCGCCTGCTCGAGCGTCGAGATCGCCCGGCGGCCGTCAATGGCGAGCCGCTCCCATTCGCGCAGCCCTGAATTGCTGAATCGCGTCAGGCCGGTCGCCATCTCCGCTACGTTCTTGTCGAGACTGTCGGCGAGCGAGCGCACCGAGCGCGCCGCCTCGGCGACGTCGCCGAGCTTCGCCTCCGCCCCGCCGACCAGGCCCTCCGCATTGGCGATAATGCGTTCGATGCGATCCGCATTGCCGGCCAGCGTCCCGGTGAAGACTTCCAGGTTCTTCAGCGAGGTGCGCACGGAAACCTCGTTCTCCGATACGACGGTGTCGAGCCGCCGCAGCACGCTGCGCGCCGCCGAACTCAGGTCCTGGGTCGAGCCGAGATCGGCCCGCAACACCGGCGGATCGAGCAACGGCGCGGTCGGCGAGCCGCCGCGCAGCGCGATGGTGGCGAATCCGGTGAGCCCCTGGAACTCCAGCCCGACGCCGGTGTCCTGGCGCAGCGTCACGTCCTTGTCGACGTAAATGACGGCGATCACCTGGCGTGGCGCTTCCGGATCGATCCGCAGGGTCGCCACCTCCCCCACCCGCAATCCGTTGAACAGCACCCAGCCGCCCGGCCGCAGCCCCGACACGGTGCCGTCGAACACCACGTCATAGCGCTTGCGCTCAGGCCCGCTGCTGGGAGAGGCGAACCAGTAGACGAACCCGAAACCGCCGGCGATGACCGCGAGCGTGAACAGGCCGACCAGGATGTAATTCGCTCTCGTTTCCATGCGACAGGTTCCGTCCCCTCAGGCCGTTCCGGCCGCGTCGAACGCACGCGAACGCTTGCCGCGGAAATACGCCTTAACCCAGGGATGGTCGGATGCGAGCATGGCCGCCATCGGCCCCGCGGTGATCACCTTGCAATCCGCCAACACGGCAATCCGGTCGCACACCGAATGCAGGCTATCGAGGTCGTGCGTTACCATGAAAACCGTCAATCCCAAAGTGTGTTGTAAGGTCTTGATCAGCAGATCGAATTCGCCTGCGCCAATGGGGTCCAGGCCGGATGTCGGCTCGTCCAGGAAAACGATCTCCGGATCGAGCGCGAGCGCCCGGGCGAGCGCGACCCGCTTGATCATGCCGCCGGACAACTCGGCCGGGTACTTGTCGCCGACATCGGGCGACAGGCCCACCATTTCGAGCTTGGCGGCCGCGATCTCGTCCATCAGCCGGCGCGACAAACGCAGATATTCCCGCATCGGGAACTGCACGTTCTGGCGCACGGTCAGCGACGAGAACAGCGCGCCCTGCTGAAACAGCACGCCCCAGCGCCGTTCGAGCGCGCGGCGCGCGTCTTCGCTGAGCCCGTCCAGGTCGATTCCGAACACGGCGACGCGGCCGGCGCGGGGCGGCGAGAGCCCGATGATCGTGCGCATCAACACCGACTTGCCCACGCCGGACGCGCCGACGAAGCCCAGAATTTCGCCGCGAAACACATCGAGCGAGACGCCGTTGAGCACGATCGCCTCGCCGAAGCCGACGACGAGGTCGCGCACGCTGATCACCGCCTCGTTGCCGGGGGCCAACATGCTCACATCCCGACCGCGGCGAAAAACACCGCGAACAGGCCGTCGATCACGACCACGAGGAAAATCGATTTCACCACCGAGGCGGTCGTGTGCAGGCCGAGCGACTCGGCGCTGCCCTCCACGCTCAACCCTTCTACGCAGGCGACGATCCCGATCACCAGCGCGATGAACGGCGCCTTGACCATGCCGACGACGAAATCATCGACCGAGATCGCGTCGCGCAGCCGCAACAGAAAGATTTCCGAGCTCATGCCGGCCTGGAGCCAACACACGAGATACGCCCCATACAGCGCCGTCATCGCGCCGATCAAGGTGAGCGCCGGCAGGGCGATCACCAGCGCGACGACGCGCGGCAGGACCAGGATTTCCAGCGGATCGAACCCCATGGTGCGCAGCGCGTCGATCTCCTCGCGCATTTTCATCGAGCCGAGTTCGGCGGTGTAGGAGCTGGCGGAGCGGCCGGCCACCATCATCGCCACCATGACCACGCCCAGCTCGCGCAGCACCAGGATGCCGACCATGTCGATGACATAGATCTCGATGCCGAACCGGCGGAAATGGAAGAGGCCCTGCTGCGCGATGATCCCGCCGAGCAGCAAGGTGATCAGAACGATGATCGGCGTCGCGCGAAATCCGACCCGGTCGAGATGATGGATCGTGGAGGTGAAGCGGAAGGTCCACGGCCGCGCCAGGCAGCGTGCGCCGGCGATCGACACCGCTCCGAGCATCTGGATGATCAGGAGGAAGTCGTTTCCGAGCGCGAGCGCGCCGCGTCGCAAACCGGCCAACGCGGTCGCGAGCGTGCGGTCGCGCGCCGCCGCGATTTTCTCCTGGTTGACGTGTTGCGCCTCGGCGACGAGCTCGCGATAGCGCTCGGGCAGATCGACCACCGTCGCCTCGCGTCCCGCGGCGGCGAACCCGCGCACCAGGCGTTCGAGCAGCCAGGCGCCGAATGTGTCGAGCCGCTCCACCTGGCGCATGTCGATATTGATGGCGGTCGCCTGCGGCGAGCGTGCGATCGCCGCCTCGACGAGACGCTCGAGATCGGCGGCGTGATCGGCGGTCCACGCGCCGCCGGCGGCGAGCGCGAGCCGCCCGTCCTTCACGCTGACGTCGAGCAAGGAATGGCTCACGGCGCGCTGATGCTCCCTCTCACCCTTCGGCCCCCCTCGGCGCGGCGTCCGGAGCCGGCGGGACGGCTGCGGACATGTCGTTCACGCGCCCGCCGATTCATCGCTCCCGCGCAACGGAATGCACGGATCAGTCTGAGAAAATTAGCATATAGTCGGGACTTACCCACGGTCGGATTATGGTCGGATTGTGATCTATTGTTTCAATCGGTGACCGGGCGCTTTATGGTGGCGACGCCGTCTCCGCTGCTGAGCCTGCCCCGCACCGATGCCGATCCGCCTCTCCGTCACCGCCGAGCGCTGGCCGATCGCCGGCTCGTTCACGATCAGCCGCGGGGCGAAGACCGAAGCGCATGTCGTGGTGGCGACGCTCACCGACGGCGAGCACACGGGCCGCGGCGAATGCGTGCCCTATGCCCGCTACGGCGAGACGGTGGACGGCGTGATCGCGGCGATCGAGACGCTTGCTCCGGCGCTTGCGCGCGGGCTCGATCGCGACGGTCTCGCCGCGTCCCTCCCCGCCGGGGCGGCGCGCAACGCGCTCGACTGCGCGCTGTGGGACATCGAGGCGAAACGCAGCGGGGAGCCGGCCCATGCATTGGCCGGCCTGCCGGCGCCGGGCCCGCTGGTCACCGCCTACACGATTTCGCTCGCCGCGGCGGACGCAATGGCGGCCGCGGCCGCCGCCGCCTCCGCCCGCCCCTTGCTCAAGGTGAAGCTCGGCGCGCCGGACGATCCTGCGCGCATCGCCGCCGTGCGCAAGGCAGCGCCCGACAGCGAGCTGATCGTCGACGCCAATGAGGGCTGGGGCGCGGCCGATCTCGCCGGCAATCTCGCCGCCTGCGCCGAAGCGGGCGTGCGGCTCGTCGAACAGCCGCTTCCCGCCGGCGACGATGCGGCGCTCGCCGCGATTGCGCACGCCGTCCCCATCTGCGCCGACGAAAGCGTGCATGATCGCGCGTCGCTCGCCGCCCTGCGCGGACGCTACGATGCGGTCAACATCAAGCTCGACAAGACCGGCGGGCTGACCGAAGCGCTCGCCGTCGCCGCGGCGGCGCGCGCGCTCGGTTTCGACATCATGGTCGGCTGCATGGTGTCGACCTCGCTCGCGATCGCCCCCGCGCTCCTGGTCGCCCAGGGCGCGCGCTATGTCGACCTCGACGGCCCGCTCCTGCTTGCGCGCGACCGGCCGGAGGGGCTGCGCTTCGACGGCAGCGTCGTGCATCCAGCAGCGCCGGCGCTGTGGGGCTGAGCCGCGCGCCCGCGCCCTCCTCCGGCACGTAGCTCCACCTATCCGGGTTTCCACCCATTGAGTGTTCAAACCTCTCTGTGTAGCGCTGGGCCACACGGGAGAGAGGGAGAATGCGGCCAGCAGCTGGGCTTCTCGGCGTAGCGCTTGCGCTCGTCTATGCAGCGCCCGCCTCGAGCGTCGTCATCACGTCGGACAAAGGCGGTCAGATCGGCGCCTATGTCGCCCGCTACAGCAAGGTGCGGCAGCGCGGCGAGCGGGTGGTCATCGACGGGGTTTGCCTGTCCGCCTGCACCATCGTGGTCGGGATGATACCGCCCGAACGCCTGTGTGCGACGCGCAATGCAGTGCTCGGATTCCATGCGGCGTGGTTTCCCGACGGCGAGGGCGGGATGCGGCCGAGCCGCGAGGCGACCCAGGTTCTCATGAAGTTCTATCCGCCGAACCTCCGCCAATGGATCGCCAAGCGCGGCGGGCTGAACTCCAGCTCATGCTGCTGCAGGGACGCGAGCTTGCCGCGATCGTCCCGTCCTGCGACGGCTCCGTGTCAGAGTCGCGCCCGGGACGCGAGGTCCGCGCCAATCAAGCAAGGCCGAGCCGGCGCGCGCCGGCGACGATCGCCGCGCCGCCGGCCGCCGAAGCGGCCATTGCGAGATAGGCATAGGCCCCGAACGTCTCGACCAGCACGCCCGCCATCCCCATTTCCGCCGCCGACACGATGGCGACGAGGGTGGAATAATCGCCCTGTGCGGTCGCGCCCTGCCGCTCGGCGGCAAAGCGGGCGAGGAAATGCATCGCGCCGAGATGCGTCGCCCCGAACGACAGTCCGTGCAGGCACTGCAGCCAGGGCAGCAGCGGCGCCGGTGTGTCGAACGCCATCACCGTCCAGCGCAGAACGGCGCCGAGCGCTCCCAATCCGATCAGATCAAGCGGGCGAACCCGGACCATGATTCGCCCGGAGGCGGCAAACAGCCCGATCTCGGCGACGACGCCGATCGCCCACAGCGCGCCGATGGCCGGGCCATCGAGACCCTTTGCCGCCCATTGCAGGCTGGCGAAGCCGTACAGCACCGCATGGCTTGCCTGAATAAGGCTTGCGGCGGCGACCACGGCGACGAAGGCAGGCGATCGCCACAGGGATGGCGCGCCGGATCTGGGCGCGGCGCTTGCGTGGCTTCTCGTCAACAGCGGCGCGAGCGCGCTCGCGCCGAGCGCGGTCGCCGCGAGGGCGGCCACCAGGACCCAGATCACCTGCGCGGCGCCCAGGCGATCGAGCACCAGGCCGCCGCCGAAATTGGCGGCGATGAACGCGCCCGACCCCCACATCCGCACCGGGCCGTAGGCGCGCTCGCGCGCGGCGAGCCCGCGCAGCGCGTAGGCGTCGGCGAGCGGCAGGACCAAAGCCTGCGGCAGCGCGGAAATCGCGAAGGCCACGATGATGGCGGCGAAGCCGTCGCTGAGCGCGACGGCGACAAAGGTGCCACACGATACCCAGGCCGCGGCGACCAGCGGCCCCTTTGCCCAGCCGAATCGATCGACGAGCCGCATCGCCGCCGGGACGATCACCGGCCGCGCCAGCATTGCTGCGGCGAGCACGAGGCCGATCTCGCGCGCATCGAGCCCCTTCGCCTCGAGCCAGACCGGCAGAAAAGGCAGTTGAATGCCCGCGAAGGCAAAAATCGCCGCATAAAGCACGGCCATGCGCAGGGCGAAGTCATCATCGTCCCGACTGGGTCTGCTGAACGGCATGGTGGGGATTGCGTGTGGGGGATATCGACCGGCGCTCGACCTCGGGAGGCGCGCCTCGGCCGCTGCGGGGTTTCTACAAACAGCGCGGTGCTTTACAAGCCTTACGCCACGAGCCGGGCGAACAGATCGGCGTCCACATTGCCCCCGGACAGCACCGCGACGACGACCTTTCCTTCGACATTGATCTTGCCGGCAAGGAGCGCGGCGAGCGCAACCGCGCCGCCCGGCTCCACCACGAGCTTGAGTTCGTGGAACGCGAACGCGACCGCGCGGGTGATTTCGGCCTCGCTCGCCACGACCCCCTGCCCCACCAGCGTTCGGTTGATCTCGAAGGTCAGCTTGCCGGGCGACGGCGACATCAGCGCGTCGCAGATCGAGCCCGTGACCTGCGCATTGCGCTCGCGCCGGCCGCTGCGGAACGAACGAGCGTGGTCGTCGAAACCCTCCGGCTCCGCGGTATAGATCTGCGCCGACGGCTCATGCGCCTTCACCGCGAGCGCAATGCCGGCGGTCAGCCCGCCGCCCGAGGCGTTGACGATCACCGTGTCGGGCGCAAGACCGAGCGCCGCGAGGTCCTCGATAATCTCCCGCCCGGCCGTCCCCTGCCCCGCGATGATCATCGGATCGTCGTAGGGCGGCACGATCTCGGCGCGCCGCTGCGCGGCGATCTCGTGGGCGATCGCCTCGCGGTTCTCGCGCTCGCGGTCGCACAGCACGATCTCGGCGCCGAGCGCCGCGGTGCGCGCGAGCTTGCTCGACGGCGCGTCGCGCGGCATCACGATCACCGCCGGCATGTGCAGCAGCGCGGCCGCTGCGGCCACGCCCTGGGCGTGATTGCCCGACGAATAGGCGACCACCCCGCAGGCGCGCCGCGCCTGCGGGATGCTGCTGAGCTTGTTGTAGGCGCCGCGGAACTTGAACGAGCCGGTGCGCTGCAGCATCTCGGCCTTGAGGAACACCTGGCCGCCGGTCAGTTCGTCGAGCACCCGGGAGAACACAAGCGGCGTGCGGGTCGCGATGCCGGCCAGCCGCTCCGCCGCCTTGTCCACATCGGCCGCGGTCGGCAGCACGGGCGCGCGTCCGGCAGAGTCGAGAGGGGTCATGGCGGAAGCCTAGACCCGCGGGGCGAGCCTCCGCAAGGGCCACGCCATCCCGGCCACGCTCGCGCGGCCGGCCTAAGCGGCGGCGGATCGCTCGTCGGCGAGGCGGCGGAACCGCACCAGGGTATAGACGCCGAACGGCTTGACCGGACGCCGCTCGATCAGCTCCGCGCCGCCGTGATTGCGCGCCCAGGCGGCGAGCCGCCCGAACGGAAATTCCGGCCGCAGCCCGAGCGCGCGCGAAGGCCGCGCGCACCAGCGCTCGATCGCGGCGGTTACGCCGGTTTCCGAATAAAGATGATTCACGAGAATGATTTCGCCGCCCGGCCGCACCACCCGCGCGCATTCCGTCAGCACGCGCTCGGCGTCGGCGACGAGCGTGATGACGAACTGCGCCACCACGCAGTCGAACGCGCCGTCGGGAAAAGCGAGGTTCTGCGCGTCCATCACCATGACCGACTTCACATGCGGATAAAGACCGCTGGCGAGCCGCGCTTGCGCCTTGGCGACCATCGGCTCCGACAGATCGATCCCGACGATCTCCGTCGTCGCGTCATAGTCGGAAAAGGACAGGCCGGTGCCGACCCCGACTTCGAGAATGCGCCCGCCGACCTCGCGGGCCGCGGCGGCGGCGGCGCGCCGCCCGGTCTCGAAAATCGGTCCGCAGATCGCATCGTAGAGCGGCGCCCAGCGCGCATAAGCCTTCTCGATCACGTGCCGATCGGGGTCGGACAGTTCGCGCGGCCGCAACAGCTTTGCCATGCAGAAGCTCCGGAATACGGTTCAGGACGATGGAGGAGGAGAAGGCGCGTGCGCCAGATCACGCCGCCTGGGCGGCGACCGCGGTCGGCTCGCGCTCGTCGAGGCGCTCGGTGCGCGTCCAGGTGATGATTTCGAAGCGCCCGTCATGATGCTCGGCGATCGCGGTGCAGCTCTCGACCCAATCGCCGCAATTGACGTAATGCACGCCGAAGGAATGATGCATCGTGGCATGGTGGATATGGCCGCAGATCACCCCGTCGACGCCGTGCCGCTCGGCTTCCGCCGCCAGCGTCCGCTCGAAATCGCCGATGAAATTGACCGCATTCTTCACCTTGAACTTGGCCCATTTGGATAGCGACCAATAGCCGAATCCAAGCCGGCGTCGGATCATGTTGAACACGCGATTGATCGTGATGGAAATGTCATAGGCTTTATCGCCCAGCAAGGCAAGCCAGCGCGCCTGCGTGACGATCAGGTCGAAATTGTCGCCATGCACCACGAGATAGCGGCTTCCGGTGGGCGAGACATGTATGGCGTGCTCGGCGACTTCGATGCCGCCGAAATGGGTGCCGTAATAGGCGCGCAGAAACTCGTCGTGATTGCCGGGCACATAGACGATGCGCGCGCCCTTGCGGCTCTTGCGCAAAAGCTTCTGCACGACGTTGTTGTGCGGCTGCGGCCAGTACCAACCCGACTTGAGATGCCACCCGTCGACAATGTCTCCGACGAGATAGATCGACTCCGCGTCGTGCCAGCGCAGGAAATCGAGCAGGCGATCGGCCTGGCATCCGCGCGTGCCGAGATGCACGTCGGAGATGAAAAGCGTCCGGAATTTCCGGATTCCCGTTTCCACCGTCGCGCGAGCCCCCGTGGTTCCAGAATCCGTGTCTGGCAGAGTCCTGTTGCGTTTGCATGACGGCGCGCCGCCCACGCGCGCCGCGCCCGTTTCGGTCAGGCGGTGTCATTGCGCCGTCATACCGGCGTTGTAATCGCGCCCCGATGATCCTCATGATTCTCGCCGCCGCGTTTTGCGGCCTTGCCGTCCTGTTCCACCTGCTCAGCATCGTTGCGGCCGCGATCCGCTGCAGAGCGCGTCCGGACGCGCTGCCCGCGCCCGCCGACGCGCCGCCGGTGACGATCATTCGTCCGGTCTGCGGGGTCGAAAACTACATCACGGAGACGCTGAGCTCGACATTCGCGCTCGATTACCCCGACTATGAAGTAATTTTTTGCGTCGCAGCGGCGAAAGACCCGATCATTCCGATCGTCGAGGAGCTGCTGCGGAAGCATCCGCGCGCCCGCGCTCGCCTCCTCGTCGGCGACGAGCGAATCAGCAGCAATCCCAAACTCAACAATTGCGTCAAAGGCTGGCGGGCAGCCGTGCACGACTGGATCGTCATCGCCGACAGCAATGTGCTGATGCCGCCCGACTACATCCAGCGCCTGTTCGCGCCGTGGACGGAGAAGACCGGGCTTGTCTGCGCACCGCCCATCGGAGGACGGCCGGAGGGCTTCTGGGCCGAGCTCGAATGCGCGTTCCTTAATACCTATCAAGCGCGCGCGCAGTACTTCGCCGACACGGTGGGTTTCGGTTTCGCCCAGGGCAAGACCATGTTCTGGCGCCGGGCCGTGCTCGATCAGGCGGGCGGGATTCGCGCGCTCGCGGCCGACCTCGCCGAGGACGCCGCATCCACCAAAGTGGTGCGCGCGGCGGGCCGCAGGGTGCAGCTTGTCGATCGCCCCTTCGAGCAGCCGCTCGGCTATCGCAGCGCGCTCGACGTGTGGCGGCGCCAGTCGCGCTGGGCGCGGCTGCGCCGCGCCTGCTTCCCGCACTTCTTCCTGCCGGAAATCGCGACCGGCGGAATCCTTCCGATGATCGCGCTGGGCGTCTTCGTCCAGGCGATGGACTGGCCGCCCATCCCGTTCGTTCTGGCGCTCGGGCTCGCCTGGTATGGCGGCGAAATCGCGCTCGCGCGCGTGGCCGGATGGCGCATGTCGCCGCTCTATCCGGTGCAGGCGCTGTTGCGCGACCTGCTCCTGCCGATTCTGTGGCTTGACGGACTGTTCGGCTCGAAGTTCAACTGGCGCGGCAACGCCATGAGCGTCGCCGTCGACAGCCAGGCGGCTTAGCCGTCGCGTCAGGCGTCGCGCGCCGCCAGCACCGCCTGCAACGAAATGCGCGACCAGTTCGCGATCCGGCTGCGGAACGCGGCATAGGAGTCGTGCACCTTGCGCGCCATCTCGTTGCGTTGCGCGACTTCGGCGAGAATGTCGGTCGCCTGCCGGCGCGCAGCGACCACGATTTCCGGGGAGAATGCCTTCAGCCGCACATTGTGGCGCTCGACCAGCGCGGTAAGGCCTTCGGCGTTGAGTCGCTCCATTTCCGCCAGCGAAAAGGCAGCCTCCGCGGCGCAGGCATGGGCGATGATCGCCTTCAGCTCGGAATCGAGCGCGCTCCAGGTCTTCAGCGCGACGAGGCATTCGCCGGTCCCATTCGGCTTGTTGAAGCCCGGGCCGTAGTAGAGCGGCGCGACGCGATAAAGGCCGAGCGCGATGTCGACGCCGGGCCCGACGAACTCCGCGCCGTCGAGCACGCCCGACTGCAGGCTGGTGAGGATTTCCCCCGGGGAGGTCGTCTGCGGCGTCGCGCCGAGCCGGCGGAACACCTCGCCGCCGAGGCCGAGCGAGCGGATTTTCAGGCCTTTCAGGTCGGCGAGGCCGTTCAGCTCGCGACGGAACCAGCCGCCCATGCAGACGCCGGTATTGCCGCCCATGAAGGGCTTGGCCCCGAACGGCGCATAAAGCTCGTCCCACAGCGCCTGCCCACCCCCCGCCTCGACCCAGGCGATATGCTCGATCGGGGTCAGTCCGAACGGAACCGTGGTGTAGAACGCCGCGGCGGGCTGCTTGCCCTGCCAGTAGAATGCGGCGCTGTGGCCCATTTCGGCGACTTCGCCGCCGATCGCATCGAGCACCTCGAAGGCGGGCACCACTTCGCCCGCCGCATGCACGGTGATCTGCAGCCGCCCCCCCGACAGCGCGCCGATGCGCTCGGCGATCCGCTCGGCCGACATTCCCGGGCCGGGCAGCCGTTTCGGCCACGAGGTCACCATGCGCCAGCGGCGCGCCTGCGCGCGCGCGACGGACGGCGCAACGAGCGTCGCGAGGCTGCCGGCCACCGCCGTCGCCATGATCCTGCGTCGCGTGGGTCTCGCCATCACTCACTCCGACGAGTTTCTGCCTCACCACCAGGCGTGCAGGTGGTGGACGGGGCCGTGCCCCGATCCGATCGCGAGCCGGTCGGCGGCGGCGATCGCCTGGGTGACGAACGTCTTCGCGGCGCCGACCGCGCTTGGGAGGTCCTCCCCCTTGGCGAGGCCGGCGGCGATCGCAGCGGACAGCGTACAGCCGGAGCCGTGCGTGTTCTCCGTCGCAATGCGGCGCGCGGCAAAGCGCGCGACGCCCGCCGGCTCGGCCAGGATATCGACGCTCTCCGCGCCGGCCCCGTGGCCGCCCTTGATCAGCACCGCCTTTGCGCCGAGCGCGAGCAGCCGTTCCGCCTGCGCGCGCATCTCGCCTTCGCTCGCGGCGACCTCGCTATCGAGCAGCGCCGCCGCCTCGAGCAGGTTGGGCGTGATCAGGCGCGCGCGCGGAAACATCGCACGCTTCATCGTCTCGACCGCCTCCGGCACGAGGAGCCGCGCGCCGGTGGTCGCCACCATCACCGGGTCGAGCACGACCTGTGTCTGCCGGTAGCGGTCGAGTCCCGCCGCGACCGCTTCGATCGCCGGGGGCGCCGACAGCATGCCGATCTTCACCGCGTTCACCGCGAGATCAGAGAACACCGAATCGATTTGCGCCGTGATGAAATCGGCCGGAACGTCGTGGATCGCGGCGACGCCCCGCGTATTCTGCGCGGTCAGCGCGGCGATGACCGACGCGCCGTAGACGCCGAGCGCCGAGAAGGTCTTCAGGTCCGCCTGAATTCCCGCGCCGCCGCTCGAATCCGAACCGGCGATGGTGACGGCGATCGGCGTCCGAGCCCTGGTCATGCCGCGGGGCACGCGGTCGCCTTCGCCCGCGCGACCAGTTCGGACCGGTCGAGCCGGTACAGCGCATCGATGATTCCGACACCGAGGCTGCCGGGTCCGCGGGCGCTCTCCGCCGCCACCTCGCCGGCGACGCCGACCGCAAGCAGCCCCGCCGCGACGGCTCGCCAGGGCTCCGGCTCCACCGCGAGACAGGCCGCAATCAAGGCCGCCCCCGCGCAACCCATGGCGGTGATCGTCGACATCCACGGGTGTCCGTTGGCGATGCGCATGGTCTGCACGCCATCGGCGACGAGATCGGCTTCTCCGGTGAGTGCGATAACGGCGCCGGTTTCCCTCGCATAGCGGGTGACCGCCGCCGGTGTCCCCTCGGCTCCGGCAATGGTCGCGAACTCGCCGCGATTGAGATGCACGGCGCTCGGCCGCATGCGAACGAGCGCCTGGGCGAACAGGGCGCGCATGCGCGAACGTTCGATGAACACCGGATCAAGCAGCCAGCGCACGCCCAGTTCGCTCGCCGTGTCGATGGCGATCCCGATCGCGTCGCGGCGCGCGCCGTCCAGCGTACCGAGATTGACGAGCAGGGCGTCGGTTCCGGTGACGAAGTCGGCCACCTCCTCCGGCGCGATGGTCATCGACGGCACGGCGCCCGCCGCCAGCAGCAGATTCGCGGTGAACTCCTGCGCGACCGCATTGGTGATGCAGTGCACGCGCGGGCGGCGCTGACGCAGGCGCTCGAGAATGTCGGCGGCTATGTGGGGAAAGTCGCCTTCCGGCGCACGCATCTCAAGCTCCCTCCGCCGGCATGACCCGGATCAGGTTCGACGGGTTGGCGACAGCCTCTCAGCCCGACAGCGAATTCCGCCGGACACCCCGTTGAGATCGCTGAGTAAAGGCTAATCATTGTCCTGAGCCGATGCAAGAGGTCAGGAATTGAGGGTAAGTTCTGGCCCTGGCTTGTCAAAACGGGCGAGTTTTGCTCGATTGCGGCGGATGCCGAGGGGCGCGGGAGGCTCGCATGATTCCGTTTTTTGTTCAGATCAAGTGCCAGCTCGGCAAGGCTTACCAGGTCGCCAACCAACTCGCCGACGCCGAGATCGCTTCGGAAATCTATTCGACCGCGGGCGATTACGACCTGCTGGTGAAGTTCTATGTCGACCGCGACACGGATATCGGCCATTTCGTCAACGAGCAGGTGCAGACGATCCCCGGCATCCAGGACACCCGCACGATCATCACCTTCAAGGCGTTCTAGTCGAGCGGCCGAGGTTGTTTCGTCGGCGGCCGCGGACCCTCGACCGGCGGC
>CAYGZV010000013.1:0-31092 GCA_964354425.1 uncultured Rhodoplanes sp.
AGCACGAGCGCGTGGACGAGCCGACGCAGGGGCGAAAGGGAATGGTTCAATCTGGGGGTCATGGTCCGTTCAACGATAGAGGCGCGCCCGGCGTTCCGGGCGCTTCTGGACGCCTCCTTCGCACCCAATTGTGTCGCTCTCGCGGGAGGGTTGTCGTCAGCGTTGTCGCGCCGCCCGAGCCGACTGTCTTGCCGGCCGGGTCGCCGATTCTCGCCGCCCAACGCGAGACCCGGCAGAGCCGGCCCGGCCGCGTGGCTCAGGCCGGTTGCGGGCCCTTCCCCGGTTTCTTCGGCGGCTGTTTGGCCGGGCGCTCGGGCTCGGCGCCGGGGGCACGCTCGATCGATACAAGCCGTCCGCGGACGAACCGGTAGATGCCGGCCCGCTCGGTCCCGAGAAAGGTCAACGCCACGGCGCGCTCGCCGCGCTCGTTTTTCGTGATGTCGGTCGCTTGCGGCGCGCCCAGCGCCTGCACGACCTGGCACTCCGTCATGTCGAGCCCGACCCCGCGCGCGTTCGCCGCCGGCTCACCGTCGCCTGCCGGCGCAGCGCCGGGGCATGAGCCCTGCGCATCGACGAGGTCGGCCGCCGTCGCCGGCCGCGTGGTGTTGACCGACGCCTCGTTGAAGGCATTCGCATTCGTCGGAATGAACGTGCTCGCCGAAGGAAGTTTGACGTCGGCCAGGCCCGGCATATTCGAGCACGCGCCTCCGACCAAGGCGGTCGCCGCCATGCATGCAAACAGCGCCCGACGCAATCCCCGACCCGGTTCTCGCATGTTGAGCCCCCCGAACCGCCCTTGCGCGGACCTCCTCCTGGTCCGCCCGAAAACTCAACATGCAAGAACCTTAACGGAATGATACTAAAACTTCGTCAGTATCATAACGATTGACCCGGCGGAAGCGCCGCCGACGGCGGCGCCCCGCACGCGACCGGCACTTTCCATCAGCCGCGCCGCCGCCACCGGCCGCTCTCGTCGCACTGCCAATAGGTCACCTCGAACCCCTCGGCTTTCTTCATGCGCCACAACTCGCGCGCCTCGGCGAGCGCCTCCTCATCCGCGCCGTCGAACAGAACGACGAGGCGCTCATAGGCCTGGGCGTCTGCGGGCGGCGCGGCGCGGTCGATGAGGAAACGCACCGTCGCCCGGTTCGGATTGTCGTCATGCACGGTGAGCAGCACCGGCTGCTCGCCCGCGAGGCTTTCGCGAAAAGTGCCGTGCGGCAAGAAACTGTCGTCGCGATAGGCCCACAGATGCGCATCGAGCGCTTCCACGCGCTCCTCCGACGAGGACTGCACGACGACGCGCCAGCCGCGCGCCAGCGACTTCTCCAGCAGTTGCGGAAGCACCGCTTCGACGGGCCGGCGTTCGAGGTGGTAGAAGAGGAGTTCGGTCATAGGCTCAGGCTGCTCACGGTCTTGATCTCGGCAAGATCAGCGGCAATCGACCTTCCGGCATGCCGGAGGTCGAAAACATCCTGCAGGTGGAGCCACAACTCCGGCCAATTGCCGCAGAACCTTCCGATATGCAGCGCCATTTCGGGTTCACTGCGGCCTTTCGGCCAGTATCCGCTGCAGGGTTCGCGGCGTCGTTCATCCCCGCTCTGCTCGTGATACTGCTCAACATCGACGTTGTGACATTCAACTCCGCCTCTACCGCTCATAATAATCCGCGACGAAGCGGTCGAGCAGGCGCACGCCCCAGCCCGAGCTCCAGCTTTTGTTGATGTCGGTCTGCGGCGAGCCCAGCGCGGTGCCGGCAATATCGATATGCGCCCACGGCGTCTTGCCGACGAAACGCTGGAGAAGCTGCGCCGCGGTGATCGCCCCGCCGTGGCGGCCGCCGGTGTTCTTCATGTCGGCGAATTTCGAATCGATCAGCTTGTCGTATTCCGGCCCGAGCGGCATGCGCCAGACCCGCTCGCCCGTCGCTTGTCCCGCCTTGGCGAGCCTGTCCGCGAGCGTGTCGTCATTGGTGAACAGGCCGGCTATTTCCTGGCCGAGCGCCACCATGATCGCGCCGGTGAGCGTCGCGAGGTCGATCATCAGCTGCGGCTTGAACCGGTTCGCCGTGTAGTGGAGCGCGTCGGCGAGGACGAGCCGGCCTTCCGCGTCCGTGTTGATGACCTCGACCGTCTGCCCGGACATCGTGGTCACGATGTCGCCCGGACGCTGGGCCTTGCCGTCCGGCATGTTCTCGACGAGCCCGATGACGCCGACCGCGTTGACCTTGGCCTTGCGCGTGGCCAGCGCGTTCATCAGCCCGACCACGCAGGCGGCGCCCGCCATGTCGCCCTTCATGTCCTCCATGTTGTGCGCCGGCTTGATCGAAATGCCGCCGGTGTCGAAGCACACGCCCTTGCCGACGAAGGCGAGCGGCTTGTCGCCCTTGCGTCCGCCGTTCCAGCGCATGACCACGACCCGGCTGTCATGCGCCGAGCCCTGGCCGACCGCGAGCAATGCGCCCATGCCGAGCTGGCGCATTTTCCGGACGTCGAGCACCTCCACTGCGACGCCGACCCGGCGGAGCGCCGTCGCCCGGCGGGCGAAGGAATCGGGAAACAGCACATTGGGCGGCTCGTTGACGAGGTCGCGCGCGAGCACGACGCCGTCGGCGACCGCCGCGCGGTCGACAAAGGCGCGCCGCGCCGCCGCCGGATCGGCTGCGCCAAGCGTGAGCGTGACCGAATCGGGCCGCTCCTCCTCCTCTTTGCGCTTGGTCTTGTAGAGGTCGAAGCGATAGGCGCGCAGGCGCGCTCCGAGCGCGAGGTCGGCGACCGCCTCGGCATCCATGGCTCCGGCCGGGTATTCGGCGATCATCGTGACGTCGCGCGCCGCGGATGGGGCCTTGCCTATTCCCACGCCGCCGAGCTTAAGCGAATCGTAAGGCTTCAGGTCTTTCGGCTTGCCGAGCCCGACGACCACGAGTCGGTCGGCCTTGAGCCCGGCCGGCGCGGCAATGTCGAGCGTGGAGCCGAGCTTACCCTTGAAGCGCTCGGCCGCAGCCGCGCGCGACAGCAGCGCGGCGGCCGAGCCCAGAACGCCACGGGTGGCCGACCCGACCCGCAATCCGTCGTCGCAAAACACCACGAGAACGCCCTCGCGGGGCGACGCGAAGGGGCCGAACTTTACCCGAACATTGTCCGCCATTCCTGGTCCTCACATCGACACTGTGGCCGCCCGGACACGGCGCCGCCAAAAGCGGCGGCTCGGTAGTGATCCGTATCTGCAACCTTGTCATAGCATTAGTGGCCCACTCTGGTCATACTGCATTAACCGTGTCGGGCCGGCAGGGGAAGCGCGCCTTGGGAAGGCCATTTTGTGGACAGATCAAATAATTACAGTTTGACTCAAGGTGAAAGCATCCGCCCGGCCGCGCGCCGCAGGCGGCCAGCAAAGGGGGACGAGTAGGAGACTAGGGGCGAAGTTGAGAACGCGGAAGTAGGCGGCTTGTTCGAGAGCGCGCGGGGGGCGCGTGAAATGGCCGGAGCAATCGACGAAATTCTGGCTAGCCAAACACGGGGCCGGGCGGTCCCGTGCGATCCGTTTTTTCGGCGACTCGCCGCATGCGCGCGGCCCATCCGCGCCGGCGATCCTCCGCGCCGAGCGGCGGCGCGCGCGGCGTGGCCAAATGAGAGCGTAGGCTGATGATCGCGGGACGACTGGCTCGCTACTTCGGTTGGCGCTTCTTGAGCGCGTTGCTCGCTATTTTCATCGGCGGCTTCTGCCTTGTGGCGCTAATCGACTATATCGAGCTGGTCCGCCGCAGCGGCGGCGATGCGAACACCTCGGCGCTCATCAACGCCGCCATTTCGCTGAGCCGCATTCCGCAGCTGATGGAAATCCTGATGCCGTTCGCGGTGCTGGTCGGCGCGATGATGTGCTATCTGAACCTGTCGCGCCGTCTGGAACTCGTGATCGCGCGCGCAGCCGGCCTGTCGGCATGGCAGTTCATCACGCCGGCGCTGTTCGTGGCCTTCGTGTTCGGCGTGTTCGCGACCACGGTCTACAATCCGGTGGCCGCCTTCCTCAAGGAGCAGTCGAAGCGGCTCGAAGTCCGGTATATCGGCGGCTCGCAACAGACCAGCCTGCAAAGCACCGGAACCGGCTTCTGGGTCAGCCAGAAGAGCGTGTCCGGCCATGCGATCATCAGCGCCGTGACCAGCAGCGACCAGGGCGTCCGGCTCGGCGGCGTCACCGTGTTCCAATACGATCACGACAGTCATTTTCGCGAGCGCATCGAGGCGAAGACCGCGACCCTGAGCGGCGGATATTGGCGCCTGCTCGATGTGCGGCGCTATCCGCTCAACGAACCGCCGGTGATCGCGCCGGAATACCTGCTCGGCACCAATCTGACGATCGAACAGGTTCGCGAGAGCTTCGCCACGCCCGACACCGTGTCGTTCTGGGATCTGCCCTTCTTTATCGATATGGCGGATCATGCCGGGCTCGGCGCGGCCGGCTACAAGCTCCAATATCAGAAGCTTCTGTCGCGGCCCGCGCTGCTCGTCGCAATGGTGCTGGTGGCGGCCGCCTTCAGCCTTCGCTTCTTCCGCTTCGGCGGAATTCAGAACATGGTGCTGAGCGGCGTCGCGATAGGCTTCATGCTTTACGTGCTCTCGAAGATCACCGACGACCTGAGCAAGGCGGAGCTCATGCATCCGATCGTGGCGGCGTGGCTGCCGGTCGTGATCGGAACGCTCACCGGCCTCGTCCCGCTGCTCTATCAGGAGGACGGGTGATCGTGGCCGCGCTCGTCACCCTCCCCTGCGCTCGACGACGGCGGTGGCGGCCCGCCGGCGTCGCCATGGTCTCCGTGCTGGCGGCGACGATGGCGCTCATCGACGCACGGCAGGCGCAGTCGCAATCGCTCAACTTCCAGACCCAGCTCAGACCCACTCCCCCGCCGCAGGCGCCGGACTCCGGCGAGCCGCAAATGCTCGTGCAGGCAACCGAGATTCAATACGACTATCCCAATGAACGGGTGGTGGCTGTCGGGAATGTGCAGATCTACTACAAGGGATCGACGGTCCAGGCCGACAAAATCATCTACGACCAACGCACTAAGCACCTTCAGGCCGAAGGCAATGTGCGGCTGACCGGCCCGGACGGCGTGATCACTTATGGGGACCTGATCGATCTGAGCGACGACCTGCGCAACGGCTTCATCGATTCGCTGCGGCTCGAGACGGCCGACCAGACGCGCTTCGCCGCCGCCCGCGGGACCCGGAGCGAAGGCAATTACACCGTCCTCGAAAGCGGGGTCTACACCGCCTGCGAGCCGTGCCGGACGGATCCGCGCAAGCCGCCCTTGTGGCAGGTCAAAGCCGCCCGCATCATCCACAACCAGACGGAGAAGATGATCTATTTCGAGGACGCACGCATCGAGTTTTTCGGCGTGCCCCTCGCCTACTCACCCTATCTCGCGGCGCCCGATCCCACCGTGAAGCGGAAGTCGGGTTTCCTGATGCCGCTGATCACCACGAATTCCATCTACGGCGTCGGCGTCGAGACGCCCTACTATCTTGCGCTCGCGCCGAGCTATGACATGACCATCTCGCCGCGCATCATGTCGAAGCAAGGTCCTCTGCTGCAAACGGAATTTCGGCAGCGGCTGGAGGACGGCTCCTACACCATCCGCGGCGCCGGTCTCTACCAGACCGACAAGGACGAGTTCGCCAACACCGACGGCTTCAAGACCTTCCGCGGCAGCGTCGAGACGACCGGGCGGTTCAATCTCTCGCCGCGCTGGGCGTGGGGTTGGGACGGCGTGCTCGTGTCCGATCCGACCTTCTTCGCCGATTACCGCATCCGAACGCTGCAATCGCGCTCGACTGAACTGGTCAATTTCTTCGGTCAGACCGAGGGCGTGTCGCAGCTCTTCCTCGCCGGGCGGGGAGACCGCAGCTACTTCGACGTACGCGCGATTCACTACACCGGGTTCACCTCGAGCGACCAGCAGGCGGTTCTTCCGAACATCCACCCGGTCCTGGATTACGAGTACACCTTCAACCAGCCGGTGCTGGGCGGCGAGCTGGGCTACAGCGTGAATCTGACGAGCCTGTCGCGCGAAAAGGCGAGCTTCGACCCGATCAGCGAAATCGCCGTGAGCAACGGCCTGTGCAGCACGGCGACCGCCGACACCGCAGTCAAGACAAACGCGAATTGTCTTCTGCGCGGCGTTCCCGGCGTCTATTCCCGCCTGTCTGCGGAGAGCCACTGGCGGACCAGATACATCGATTCGTTCGGCCAGGTGTTCACGCCGTTCTTTTCCGTGCGCGGCGACGCCGCACAACTGGCCGTGAACTCCGATCCGGGCGTCTCGAACTTCATCGACACCGGCGACAACGGCCTCACCCGCTACATGGCGACCGCCGGCATCGATTACCGCTATCCCTTCATCTCCGTCCATAGCTGGGGCACGCAGACGATCGAACCGATCGTGCAGGTCGTCGCCAGGCCGAGCGAGACGAATATCGGCCGGCTTCCCAACGAGGATGCGCAGAGCCTCGTGTTCGACGACAGCAATCTCTTCAAGGTCGACAAGTTCTCCGGCTGGGACCGCGTCGAAGGCGGCGGGCGCGCCAATACGGGCATTCAATACACCGCGCAGATCAATGGCGGCGGCTCGATCAATATGCTGTTCGGACAGTCCTATCACCTGTTCGGCATCAACTCCTTCGCGGTCGGCGACACGACCAATACCGGACTCGGCAGCGGCCTCGACAAGGATGTCTCGGACTATGTCGCGCGCTTCGCCTATGCGCCGAACCGGATCTTCACCATGATTTCGCGCTATCGCTTCGACGAGCAGACCTTCTCGTTGGAGCGCTTCGAAGTCGAGGGGCGCGCCGCCGTCGATCGCTGGAACGTCTCGCTGATGTACGGCAACTACGCGCCGCAACCCGAGCTCGGCTTCCTCGAGCGGCGCGAAGGGCTTTTGACGCAAGGGTCGGTCAAGATCGACGCGAACTGGGTGTTCACCGGCGCCGCCCGTTACGACATCGCCCACAACAATCTGAGCCAGACGCAGGCCGGCATCGGCTACATCGACGATTGCTTCCTGCTGGGGCTGAACTACATCACCGACTACACGTACAGCACCAGCCTGCCGCAATCGAACCATACGGTCATGCTGCAGCTCGGCTTGCGCACGCTCGGAACAACGTCGTCGTCGGGACTTGGGTCGAGCAGCACTCCGCTCGCGACCACTCAATAATTTCGCCCATTTCTGCGGCTAGCGAATATCGCCGGCTGGGACGCCGCGCCAACGGGCAGGATGGAAGTTTAATCCAGCAGGGACCGCAGCCTTGGGTGGCGGTCTGCTCCGTTTGCGCCCCGAACCATCTCCGGTTGCGAGCTTGACGGCAAGCTCTGCTTCCGGCGAAGCTCGCGGCCGGGGGCGGTCGTCCGGTCCAATCGAAAGCGTGCGGCCGGCGTCACCGATGAAACGCTTCGAGGTCCATCGTCGCGACATGAACAAGCACGGATACTGCTTCCGCTTGGCTTCAGCGCTGTGCTGCCTTGGCGCAGTTCTCGCTGTTGGCATGCTTACGGATGCGTCTCGGCCGGCGGCGGCGCAAGCCGTCGTCCTGATGGTGAACGGCGATCCGATCACGTCCTACGACATCGACCAGCGCGCCAAGTTCACCCAGCTCGTCAGCCACAAGGCGCCGGCGCGCCAGGACGTGGTCGAGGAGCTGATCAACGAGAAGATCAAGGTGCAGGCGGGACGCCGCTACAAGCTTGAAATCAGCGACAGCGAAGTCGATTCATCCTTCGCCGAAATGGGCAAGCGGATGAATCTCTCCGCCCAGCAACTCAGCCAGACGCTCGAGAAGGCCGGAGTCGATCCCGGCACCCTCAAGGCCCGCATCCGCGCCGACATGGTCTGGCAGCAGATCGTGCGCGGGAAATTCCAGTCGAGCTTCCAGTTCCGCGACAAGGACGTGCTGGCGGCCTTCGAGACCCGCAAGAAGGACGACAAGGACAAGGACAAGGACACGACCGACAAGATCGTGGCGCAGGAATACGTGCTGCGGCCGATCCTGTTCATCGTGCCGAAAGGCGCGCCGCAATCGAGGATAGACGCCCGCCGGAGCGAGGCCGAGGCGCTGCGCGGCCGGTTTCAGGACTGCGATACCGGCCTGCCCTTCGCGCGCGCCCTCAAGGACGTCGCCGTGCGCGAGCAGATCACCCGCAGTTCTGCCGAACTCGCCCCGGCGCTGCGCGAAATCCTCGACCGGACAGGCGTCGGCCGCTTGACCAATCCGGAAACGACCCCAAATGGCGTCGAGCTGTTCGCGATCTGCGGCAAGCGGGAGACCAAGGCCGATGCGCCCGCGCTGCGGCAGGTTCGCCAGGAACTGATCAACGAACAGTTCGAAGTCAAGTCGAAACGCTTTCTCAGCGAGTTGCGCCGCCAGGCACTGATCGAAAAGAAATGACACGGCCGCTTGCGCTCACGGTGGGAGAGCCCGCGGGGATAGGGCCCGACATTACCGTGGCGGCGTGGATGCGCCGGGCGGAGCTCGATCTCCCGCCATTCTTCCTCCTCGCCGACCCCGCCTTCATCGCTCGCCGCGCGCATGCGCTGGGGCTCGGCGCGCCCGTCGCCGTCGTCAGCCCCGGACAGGCGTCACAGGCGTTCGCGACCTCCCTGCCGGTGGTCGATCTCGGGCTTGCCATCACCGCGCCGCCCGGCGCGCCGGACGCCTCCAGCGCGCCGGCCGCCATCGCCGCGATCGACCGCGCCGTGCAGCTGGCGCTGGCGGGAGAGGCGTCGGCGCTCGTCACCAATCCCGTCGCCAAGAGCGTGCTCTATCGGTCCGGCTTCGATGAGCCCGGACATACGGAATATCTCGCCGCGCTCGTCGCGCGCGAGACCGGGCGCGCCTTCATGCCGGTGATGATGATCTGGTCGCCCGAGCTTGCCGTGGTTCCGGTGACGATCCATGTGCCGCTCGCGACCGTGCCGGGGCGGATCACCCGCAGTCTCATCATCGCGACCGGACGCATCGTCGCCCGCGATCTCGCCCGGCGCTTCGGCATTGCGCGCCCGCGGCTCGTGGTCGCCGGGCTCAACCCGCATGCCGGGGAAAACGGGGCGATCGGCGCCGAGGAGCGGGACACCATCGCGCCCGCCGTGGCCGCGCTTGCCGCCGAGGGCGTAGCGGTGCGCGGGCCGCTCGCCGCCGACACCCTGTTCCACGCGGCGGCGCGCGCGACCTACGACGCCGCGCTTTGCATGTACCACGACCAGGCGCTGATCCCGGCCAAGACGCTCGCCTTTTCGCATGCGGTGAACGTGACGCTCGGGCTTCCCGTTGTCCGCACCTCGCCCGACCACGGCACCGCGTTCGACCTGGCGGGAACCGGGCGCGCCGATCCGTCGAGCCTCGTCGCCGCGCTCAAGCTCGCCGCGCGCCTCGCCGCCGAGCAGCCGGCCGCGGCGGCGGCGGAATGAAGCACGTCGCAGGGACCGGCGCGCCGCGCCGGGCGGCATGACTGCGATCGACGACCTCCCGCCGCTGCGCGAGGTGATCCGCCGCCACGGACTCGCCGCACGAAAATCGCTCGGCCAGAATTTCCTCCTCGACCTCAATCTCACCGCCCGCATCGCCCGCGCAGCGGGGCCGCTCGCCGGCGTGACAGTGGTCGAGGTCGGTCCGGGCCCGGGCGGGCTCACCCGGGCGCTGCTGGCGGAAGGGGCCGGGCGGGTGATTGCGATCGAGCGCGACCGACGCGCCATCGCCGCGATCGAGGAGGTCGCCGAACATTATCCCGGACGCCTCAGCGTCATCGAAGGCGACGCGCTCGCGCTCGATCTCGCCGCGCTGGTCAAAACCACGCGGCCGGCGCGCATCGTCGCCAACCTGCCCTACAATATCGCGACCGCGCTGCTCGTCGGCTGGCTCTCGGCCGAGCCCTGGCCGCCCTGGTACGACGCGCTCGTCCTGATGTTCCAGCGCGAGGTCGCCGAGCGCCTCGTCGCCGACCCCGGCACGAAGAGCTACGGGCGTCTCGCCGTGCTGGCGCAATGGCGCACCGAGCCGCGCATCCTGTTCGATATCTCGCCGCAGGCTTTCGTACCGCCGCCCAAAGTGACCTCGTCGCTCGTCAGGCTCACGCCGCGGCCCGCGCCGGCCGCCTGCGAGCGCGCCATGCTCGAGAAGGTGACGGCAGCCGCTTTCGGCCAGCGCCGCAAAATGCTGCGCCAAAGCCTGAGAGCGCTCGGCGATCCGCTCGCGCTGCTTGCCGCCGCGGGTCTCGATCCGACCGCGCGCGCCGAGGACATCCCGGTGGAGGGCTTTGTCGCGCTCGCCAATGCCTGTGGTCGAGCATTCTCCGGCGAAGTGGAAACCGGATCGCCTTAGACAAGGCGAGCACGCAACGACGACTGGAGCGAATTCCTACACCCACCGGAACGGAGTTCGCTCTCGGCTGCGGGCGGCGCCACGCTGAGACGGCGCGCGCGCGGCGCGATGCGCCGGCATCACGGCGTGATCTGCTTGAGGTCGGCGAGCAGCTTCGCAACCCGCGTTTCCAGATCGGATCGAAGGATGCGCTTGAGGCGTTCGGCGGTGAGGATGGCGCGCAGCTGCGTGAAGCTCTCGTCGAGATCGCAATTGATCAGCACGTAATCGTATTCGGTCCAGTGCGGAATCTCCTCGGCCGCGTTGCGCAGCCGCCGGGCGATGATCTCGCCCGAGTCTTCCGCCCGCCGATCGAGCCGCGTCTTCAGTTCCGTCGCGGAGGGCGGCAGCACGAACACGCTCACCACGTCGCTGCGCATCTTCTGGAGGATCTGCTGCGTCCCCTGCCAATCGATGTCGAACAGCACGTCGCGGCCCGCCGCGAGGGCCTGCTCCACCGGCTCGCGCGGCGTGCCGTAGAAATTGCCGTGCACCTCCGCCCACTCCAGGAGTTCGTCGGCCGCGCGCATCACCTCGAACTGGCGCATCGAGATGAAGCGGTAATGCACGCCGTCGATCTCGCTCGGGCGGCGCGAGCGCGTCGTCACCGATACCGACAGGCTGACATTCGCCTCCTTCTCGATCAGCGTACGGGTCAGCGTCGTCTTGCCGGCGCCCGAGGGCGAGGACACGACGAACAGAATCCCGCGCCGGGCGACCGCCTCGTCCTTCGCGCCCGCGCGGTGGACCGTCATGCGCCTTACTCCAGATTCTGCACCTGCTCGCGAAACTGCTCGACGACGCTCTTGAGATCCAGGCCGATCTTGCTGAGTTCGATATCGTTTGCTTTCGCGCATAGGGTATTCGATTCGCGGTTGAGTTCCTGGGCGAGAAAATCGAGCCGGCGACCGACCGCCCCGCCCTTCCCGACGAGCTGGCTCGCCTGCTTCAGATGCGCATGCAGCCGGTCGAGCTCCTCGCGCACATCCGCCTTCGTGGCGATGAGGATCGCCTCCTGATGCAGCCGGTCCGGGTCGAACCGGTCCGACGCTTCGAGCAGCAGCGCCACCTGGCGGGCGAGCCGCTCGCGCACCGCCTCGGGCTTGCGGCCGGGCGCCGCCTCGGCGCGCTCGACCAGCGCCGCGATGTCGGCGAGGCGCTGGGCGAGCACGCGGCCGAGCGCTTCTCCTTCGTGCCGGCGCATGACGTCGAGCTCGGCGAGCGCCGCGGCGAAGCCGCCGACCACCGCCGCCTGCGCCGTCTCGCGGTCCTCCTCGCGCTCGTCGGCCTCGACCACCTCGACCACGCCCTTGATCGCGAGAATGCCGTCGAGGCGCGGCAATTCGGCCTGGACGCGACCGGACAGCCCGTCGAGCGTGGCGAGCACCGCAGCAAGCACCTGGTCGTTGATGCGGACGATCGGCTGCACGGTCGGCCGTTCGATCGCGAGATTGGCGTAGACCGTTCCGCGCGCGAGCGCCTCCGCCGCCTTGGCGCGAACAGGCTGTTCGATTGCGTCCCAGCCCGGCGGGAGGCGCAGCCGCAAGTCGAGGCCCTTCGCGTTCACCGACTTGATTTCCCAGGCGAACGCGTACGGCCCGCTCGCGCCCTGGCTGCGCGCAAAGCCGGTCATGCTGGACAGCGTCATCGGAGCGAGCAGGCCGGAGCGCAATGCATGGCGGTCATCGCGTCGGGCGCACGCCGCCCTGCTCCGAAGAGCGCCGGCCGGGCGGCGGCGCGGGAGGAGCGGCGGCTGGGGCGGTGACCGGGGCGGAACGCACGGCCGGCGCAGCGGCCGCCTGCGGCGGCGCGGCCGAACCGACCGCGCTGTCGCGCTGCGACTCGATCGAGCGGAGCTTGGCGACATTGCGCTGATGATGATCGAGCGTCTCGGCGAACACGTGGCCGCCGGCGCCGTCGGAGACGAAATAGAGTTCCTTGGTGCGCGCCGGATTGGCGGCGGCTTCGAGCGCGGCGCGGCCGGGATTGGCGATCGGTCCCGGCGGCAGGCCATCGATGACATAGGTGTTGTACGGCGTCGGCTGTTCGATCTCGCTCTTGAGAATGGGACGGCCGAGTGTTCCCTTCCCGCCTACAAGGCCATAGATGATGGTCGGATCGGACTGCAGCCGCATGCGTTGCTTGAGCCGGTTGATGAACACGGCGGCGACGCGCGTTCGCTCCTCCGGCCGGCCGGTCTCCTTCTCGATGATGGAGGCGAGCGTCACGAGCTGATCCGGCGTCCGCAGCGGCAGGTCGGCCATGCGGCGCTCCCAGACCTCCTGCACGACGCGGCGCTGGGCCTGTTGCATGCGCTGGATCACCTGTTCGCGCGGCATGCCACGGACCACCCGGTAAGTCTCGGGCAGCAGCGAACCCTCGCGCGGAACCTCGCGAATATTGCCGGAGAGCATGTCGGCCTCGAGCAGACGCTGGATGGTCTGCTCCGAAGTAAGCCCTTCGGGAAGCGTGAGCGCGTGCTGGACGACCTTGCCCTCGAGCAGGGTCGCGATCACGTCGCCCAAGGTCGCTTCCTTCGGAAACACGTATTCGCCCGACTTCAGATCGTCGCGCGCCTTGCGCACCACGACCGCTCCGACAAAGGTCCAGGGCTGGTCGATCACCCCTTCCTTCACCAGCAGATCGGCGATGTCGCGGACGCCGGCGCCGCGCGGAATGTTGACGACCTTGTCCTCGCCGAGCGGCCCCGGCCGATCCAGCCGCTGCTTGCCGATCATGATCGTCGCGCCGACGACGATCGCGAACAGGACGACGAAGGTGATGACCGCATTGCCGATCACGACGATCGGATGGCGCGCGCGCAGCGAACGCCGCGTCGGCGCCGGCACGCGCTCGGGCTCGAGAGCGGTGCGTGGGCTGCGCGGACTAAGTCTGCCCTGCTCGGCCGGAGAGTTTGTCTCGCCGCCGCGCGGTCCATCTTGATACGTCATCGACACCGGCTCCCGGAGCGGCCGGCCCCGAGTGCGGGCCCCGCGCGCTTTGCCTGATTTGCCGGAACGTACACCAGAACTCGGCGAAGCGGAAATCGCGCGAACCCGTGAGCACGCCCCCGGCGCACGGTCAATACCATTGAAATTATGGCCTTTTTACCGACCGTCGCGATCGATTTCGTGCGCGTTGCGCCCACCCGGGCGTGCCCCCTGAGCGGCCGCGCCTTACTGCATCGCCCGGCGAAACACGAGCGAGGCGTTGGTCCCGCCGAAGCCGAAGGAATTCGTGAGCACGACATTGACTTCGCGCTGCTTCGCCTTGTGCGGGACGAGGTCGATCGGGGTTTCGACGGAGGGATTGTCGAGATTGATGGTGGGCGGCACGATATTGTCGCGAATGGCGAGGACCGAGAAGATCGCTTCGACCGCGCCGGCCGCGCCGAGCAGATGGCCGATCGAGGACTTGGTCGAGGACATCGACACGCGGCCTGCGGCGTTTCCGACGATCCGCTGCACCGCGCCCAGCTCGATCTCGTCGCCGAGCGGCGTCGAGGTGCCGTGGGCGTTGATGTAGTCGATCTCGGCGGGCGAAATGGCCGCGCGCTTGATCGCAGCCGCCATGCAGCGTTGGGCGCCGTCGCCGTCTTCGGCCGGCGCGGTGATGTGATGCGCATCGCCCGACAGGCCGTATCCGACGAGTTCGGCGTAAATCTTCGCGCCGCGGCGGCGGGCATGTTCAAGCTCTTCGAGGACCACGACGCCGGCGCCCTCGGCCATCACGAAACCATCGCGGTCGCGGTCATAGGGGCGCGACGCGCGCGTCGGATCGTCGTTGAAGGAGGTCGAGAGCGCGCGGCAGGCGGCAAAGCCCGCCATCGACAGCCGGTTGATCGGCGATTCGGTGCCCCCGGCGACCATCACCTCGGCGTCGCCGAGCGCGATCAGGCGGCCGGCGTCGCCGATCGCATGCGCGCCGGTCGAGCACGCGGTGACCACGGCGTGGTTCGGGCCCTTCAGGCCGAAGGCGATCGACACATAGCCGCCGGCGAGATTGATGAGCCGGCCGGGAATGAAGAACGGCGACACCCGGCGCGGGCCGCGCTCCTTGAGCACGATCGCCGTCTCGGCAATGCCTTCGATGCCGCCGATGCCGGACCCGATCATCACGCCGCTGCGCACCTGCGAGTCGTAGTCGGCCGGCTTCCAGCCTGCGTCTTCGAGCGCCTGGCCGGCGGCGCACATGGCGAAGCAGATGAACTCGTCGACCTTGCGCTGTTCTTTCGGCTCCATCCACCGGTCGGGATTGTAAGTGCCGTTCGCGCCGTCCCCACGCGGAATCATGCAGGCGATCTTGGCGGGAAGGTCGGACACGTCGAACCGATCGACCTTGCGTGCGCCGCTTTCGCCCGCGATCAGCCGCCGCCACGATTCCTCGACCCCGCAGCCGAGCGGTGTCACCATGCCCAATCCCGTGACGACGACGCGCCTCATGTCACCTTCCCGCATTGAACCGCCGTACGTTGCCTGCTCCGAAGCCGGTCCGATCGCGATCGACTCCGCGTTTGCGCCCCTGACGATGCGCGTCCGCGATACCGCGTCGGACCGATTCGACCGCGCCAGACCCTGCTCTTAAAGCATTTTCGCGGCGTGTGCAGCGGCCGGGCGGAGAAAATGCTTCGCCCGCGCGGCCTCCCGGTCGCGACCGATCGCGGTGCAAAGCCCGCTTTGGTTGCATGCAGGCCGTCAGCGAAGGCGGGAACGTCTGCGCCTCGAGCCGGCAGGCATCCGGCCGACAGGCTGCAGATCGGAGCCGCGTCGATGGCGTGATCAACGGCTCCGCGGCGGCTTCACGACAGGCCAAGGGCGAGGTCGTCAAGCGCCGGTTCAGCTCTTCGCATTTTTTTCGAGGAACTTGATCGCGTCGCCGACGGTCAGAATGGTCTCCGCGGCGTCGTCCGGAATCTCGCAGCCGAACTCCTCCTCGAACGCCATGACCAGTTCCACCGTGTCGAGGCTGTCAGCGCCGAGATCGTCGATGAAGCTCGCGTTCTCGGTCACCTTGTCGGGCTCGACGCCCAAATGCTCCACGACGATTTTCTTGACCCGTTCGCCAATGTCACTCATTTCCAAGACCTCGTGCGTTTAGCATTCGCCCCGACCGCGCCGGCGACTCATGAGCCGAGCAGCCAGCTCGTCGTGATGGACGGCAGGAACGCTCAACCGGTCAAGGGTGATAGCAGCCGCCCCCAGCCCCCACCGCATCTTCATCGTCCAGCCCTGCGCGTTCGGTTACCATACTTCGATAGGCTTGACCAGAAGGCGGAAAACGACCCTGTGGGGCGTTTCCGCCATGATCGAAAAGCTCATTAAATCATGGCCAAACCGCCATTCACATGCAGCGTTTGGCCGGTCACATAGGCCGCCTCCGCCGACGCCAGATAGACGACCGCGGCGGCGATGTCGGCCGCCACGCCAAGCCGTCCGGCCGGCACCCGCGCGAGCGCCCCCTCGCGCTGTTTGTCGGTGAGCGCATCGGTCATTGCGGTCGTGATGAACCCCGGCGCGACGCAGTTCACCGTTATCCCGCGCGAGGCGACTTCCAGCGCGAGCGCCTTGCTCATGCCGATCATGCCTGCCTTCGCGGCGGCATAATTGCCTTGCCCGGCATTGCCGGTGACGCCGACGATCGAGGCGATGCCGATGATTCGGCCGAAGCGCCTTCGCATCATGCCGCGCACCGCCGCGCGCGCGAGCCGGAAGGCCGCGGTGAGATCGACCGCGATCACGTCGTCCCACTCCTCGTCTTTCAGTCGCATGAACAGGTTGTCGCGCGTGAGCCCGGCATTGTTGACGAGAATGTCGACCTGCCCGAGCGCCGCCTCGGCCTGGGGCACGAGCCCTTCAACCTGGGCGCGATCCGCGAGGTCGCAGCGCAGCGCGTGCGCGCGCTCGCCGAGTTCGCCCGCGAGCGCGTCGAGCCTGTCGCTCTTGGTGCCCGACAGCGCGACGCTTGCGCCCTGGGCGTACAGGGCGCGTGCGATCGCCCCGCCGATGCCCCCGGTGGCGCCGGTGACCAGCGCGGTCCGGCCCGTGAGATCGAACATCACGCCGTCCCGGTCGCCCGCAGGGGAACATCTTGTGCGCGCGCGGACACACAGGCCGCGATATCTGCCGGCGCGCCGACCGCGACCCCGGTCGCACCCGCCGCGATGCGCTTGACGAGGCCGGTCAGCACCTTGCCGGCCCCGACCTCGTAGAACATGCGGACGCCGGCGCCGGCCATGAACTCGACCGACTCGCGCCAGCGCACCGTGCCGGTGACCTGGGCGACGAGCCCTTCGACGATCCCGGAAGGATCGCTGACCGGCTTCGCCAGGACATTGGCGACGAGGGGAACGACCGGCCGCCTGACGGCGACTTGCGTGAGCGCCTGGGCCATGACCTCGGCGGCCGGCTGCATCAGGGCGCAATGGAAGGGAGCGGACACCGGCAGGATGGCCGCGCGCTTGGCGCCTTGGGCTTTCGCGATTTCGACGGCGCGCTCGACCGCCGCTTTGTCGCCGGAGACCACGACCTGCCCCGCGCCATTGTCGTTCGCCGCCTGGCACACCTGGCCCTGCGCCGCTTCCGCCGCGACCGCAACCGCCTGCTCGAAGTCGAGGCCGATGAGCGCCGCCATCGCGCCGACCCCGACCGGCACCGCCTTCTGCATCGCCCGGCCGCGCGTGCGCACGAGCCGCGCCGTGTCGGCGATGGTCAGCGCGCCGGCGGCCGCGAGCGCGGAATATTCGCCGAGCGAATGACCGGCAACGAAGGCGGCCTCGTGCGCAAGATCGACGCCGGCTTCGCTTTCGAGCACGCGCATGGCCGCGAGCGATACCGCCATCAGCGCCGGCTGGGTGTTTTCGGTGAGCGTCAGCGTTTCCGCCGGCCCGCCGAAGATGAGGTCAGAAAGCTTCTCCCCGAGCGCGTCGTCGACTTCCTCGAACACGGCTCGCGCGGCGGGGAAGTTGTCCGCGAGCGCCTTGCCCATGCCCACGGCTTGACTGCCCTGCCCCGGAAATATGTATGCAACCGCCATGCCTTACCCCTCCGGACTACGACAGCCGCGTAACAAGCCGGCAAGCGGGGCTAAGTCAAGGGCAGCGACAAAGGCCGCGTCACGAGCATGCCCCCGCGATCGGCACAAATGTCCAGGAAAACCCGCCGCCACAACGGATTGGACCTTTATTTTGACAGGCGCCGCCATGCAATGCGAAGCCTCTGCGCGCGCAAACTGACCGGAACCTTTGCTCGGAGATGGGCGCCTTGCTGTTCTCGCCTGATGAGCGGAAAAGCCCGCCGTTCGCCTGGTTCTTCTTGTTCGCGAGTCTCGACGCGGCGGCGGGCGTCGGCGTGCTGCTGGTTTATTTCGTCTCGGGCGTGGACGTGGTCAGCGGAGGAACCGATTCGCTGTTCGGCTGGCACGGCCGCGAGCTGGTTTTCGGCTATGCGCCGGGCGTGTGCACGGGCTTTCTCCTGACCGCTTTGCCGCGTTGGACCAAGAGAACGCCCGGCCCGATCAGCGAGACCGTGTTGCTATCCCTGTGGCTCGGAGCGCGTTTCGCGATCCTGTTCCCTTCCGGCTTCGCGCCGATCGTGGCCGCGCCCCTGATCGGGCTCGCCGCGGTGGTGTCGTTTCACGTCATCGCCGCGCATGACCGGCGCGATTACAAGGTGATTGCGCTCCTCTGGCTGTCCGCCGCAGGCGGGCTGTGCGCCACCTTGCCCGGCGCGACGCCGGCGCAGCTTGGGATGCGCCTCGGCCTCGCCGCCTCGATCGGCCTCGTGATGACCATCGGCGGGCGGGTCGTGCCGAGCGTGACGGCGAGCTTTCTCGAAGGGCGGGGCGAGAAGGCGCTCGTTCCGCGCGCGCCCTTGGTGGAGACGCTGGCCGCGCTCGGGGCGATCGTCGGGCTCGCCATCTGGATCGTTCATCCCACCGGCCCGCTCATGACGGCCGCAGGCATATTCGCGGCCGCGACGCAGGTCGTGCGGCTCGCGCAATGGCGCGGATGTACGGTGATCGGGGCTCCCGCCGTGCTCATCTTCCATCTGGCCTATGCCTTCGTCCCCCTTGGCTTTGCTCTGTTCGCCATCAACGCATCGCTGCCCCGCTGGATGCCCGAGGGCGCGGCGCTCCATGCCTGGACGGCGGGCGGCATGGGGCTCATGACGCTCGGCATCATGGGGAGCATGATTCGCCGGCGCACCGGCCGCGCCTTCCTGACCTCGCGGCTCGGCGCATGCGTCTTTGCGCTTGCCGTCGTCGCTGCGGCGGCCCGCATCGGGGCGGAGTTCTCGACCATGCCGACGCCTTGGCTGAGCGTCGCCGCCGCCTGCTGGATCGCCGCCTTCGTGCTGTTCGTGCTCGATTTCAGGATGCCGCTGCTGCAGCGGACACTATCCGCCAGGCATTTTCCGCGCGGCACAATACCGCGCCGGGAGAGCGCTGATCGCTTGAGTTAGATCAAGGCCGGCCGGACCCGCCGACGATACTCGCCTGCACCATGTCGGCGCCCTCTCCCGTCAGATCGGCGGCATCGCCCTTGCAAGCGCTGCTGCACGACATTCCCCGCTGGTTGCTGGCGGCGGTCCCGCTCGCGGCGCTGCAGCCTGTTTTCAGTCACATCGCCTCGCATGTCGCGCGGACGCGCCCGGAATTGTTCGCTCGCCTCGGACCGCATACCGGCAAGCGCTTTCTGATCGACCCGATCGACCTTCCGTTCGTGCTGGTGCTCCGGCCCGACGCGGCGCGGCCCCATCTCAAGGCGTATCGCCGGTCCGAGCGGCCGCGCAACGACGCGGCGATCGCCGGCACGTTCTTCAACCTCATGGACATGATCGACGGGACGGTCGACGGCGATGCGCTTTTCTTTTCGCGCGACCTGCGCGTGACCGGCGACACCGAAGCGGTGGTGGCGCTGCGCAACGCCCTCGATGACTTCGAGGGCAGCGCGCTCGACAGCGTCATCGCCTCGTTCGGACCACTGTCAAAGCCGGCCGTGCTCGCCCTGTCGGCGCTGCGCGCCCTGCGATCGGAGAGACCCATATGAACACAGGCTATGTGCGGCCGGAGCTGGTGTGCCCGGCCGGCACGCCGGCTTCCTTGCGGACCGCGATCGATGCGGGCGCGGACGCCGTGTATTGCGGTTTCCAGAACGAGACGAATGCGCGCAATTTCCCGGGCTTGAACTTCACGCCGCGCGAGCTCGAAACCGCGATCGCCTACGCGCATGCGCGCGACGCGAAGGTGCTGCTCGCGATCAATACGTTTCCCACGGCGGGCCGGTTCGACATGTGGCGCGAGGCGGTGGATACCGGCGCCGCGCTCGGCGTCGATGCCGTGATCCTCGCCGATATGGGGGTCGCCGACTATGCGGCGCACACCTATCCGCACCTGCGCCTGCATCTCTCGGTCCAGGCCGGCGCGTCCTCGCCCGAGGCCATCCAGTTCTTCGCCCGCGAGTTCGGGGTCAAGCGCGTCGTGCTGCCGCGCATCCTGACGGTCGCCGAGATCGCCGACATCCACCGCCAGATTCCCTGCGAGATCGAAGCCTTCGTGTTCGGCAATATCGGCATGATGGCGGAGGGGCGTTGCAGCCTCACGAGCTACGTGACCGGCCTTTCGACCAATATGGACGGCGCCTGCTCGCCGGCGGCGGACGTGCACTACGAAGAAGACGCCGAGCGCAACCTGACCACGCGGCTCGGCCCGTTCATCATCGACCGCTTCGCCTGCGGCGAAAGCGCCGGCTATCCCACCATCTGCAAAGGCCGCTATCGCTGCCGCGCGAGGGACGCCGACTACTACGCCTTCGAAGAGCCCTACAGCCTGAACCTCTCGGGCCTCCTGCCCGATCTGATGCGGGCGGGCGTGACCGCGCTGAAGATCGAGGGCCGCCAGCGCAGCCGGGCCTATGTCCGCTCGGTCGTCGCGGCGTTCCGCAAGGCCGTGGACGATGTTCTCGCGGGGCGCGAGCCGGGATTTGCGAGTCTGATGGCGCTGAGCGAGCGCGGCCGCGAAACCGAAGGCGCGTTCCGCACCAAGGCGTGGAGATGACGATGCCGGAAACCTCCGCTGTGCTGACGCTGGGCCCTGTCCTGTTCAATTGGCGGCCCGAGCGGTGGCGCGATTTCTATTTCCGCATCGCCGACGAGGCGGAGGTGGACACGGTCTATCTCGGCGAGGTCGTGTGCTCGAAGCGCGCGCCGCTGATCGAGCCGCAGCTTGCGGAGGTGGTGGAGCGCTTGTCGGCGGCGGGAAAGACCGTGGTCTTCGCGACGCTCGCGCAAGTCGCGCTGCGGCATGACCGCCAACTCGTCGAGCGGGTGTGCGACGCGGCGGACGCCCTGGTGGAGGCCAATGACGCCTCCGCGCTGCTGCATCTGCGCGGCCGTCCGCACCATATCGGGCCGTTCGTGAACGTCTATAACGAGCGGACCGCCGCCTTTCTCGCCCAGGGCGGCGCGCGCAATTTCTGCCTGCCCGGCGAAATGCCGGCCGCCGCCATCCGCACCCTGTGCGAGAACACGCGCGACCTCGATGCGACGATCGAGGTGCAGGTGTTCGGGCGACTGCCGCTCGCGCTGTCGGCGCGCTGCTATCACGCGCGCGCCTATGGCCGCACCAAGGACAGCTGCCAGTTCGTGTGCGACGAGGACCCCGACGGGCTCGAACTCGACACGCTCGACGGTCGGCCCTTCCTCGCCGTGAACGGCATCCAGACGCTGTCCTATGACTACCTCAACCTGATCCAGGAACTCGCGGAATTGCGCGAGATGGGCGTCGCGCGCTTCCGCCTGTCGCCGCACGACTGCGACATGGTCGAGGTCGCCGCAACCTTCCGCGCGGCGCTCGACGGGCGCGTCGCAGCGCCCGAAGCCGCGGCGCGGCTCGACGCGTTGAAGCTCGAGGCCCCATTCTCCAACGGCTTTTATCACGGCAGAGCGGGTCACATCTGGACCGGCGCCGCGGCTGCAAGGCCCCCGGCCGGCTGAACGATGGCCTATCTCGGTCGCGGCTTGCCTTTGGCGGCCGCGGCTTGCCTTCGGCGGCGAAATCCCTATAACCCAGCCACCGCACGTTTCGGCCGGGAGCTGAACGGACGGCCGCGAATCCCCTGTCGGGATGCGCGGCAGGACCTTCGCGGTCCGGCGTCCGGTGTTTCCGCCTTCGCAGGACTTCGCGCCTTCCGAACGGCACGAGGGGCTTGGCGCCGAACGCGCAGCGAGAGATGAGGAGGCAAGCCATGCCATTGTATGAACACGTGTATCTTGCGCGCCAGGACCTCTCGGCGCAGCAGATCGAGGAATTGACGGGACAGTTCAAAGGGGTGATCGAGCAACTCGGCGGATCGGTCCAGAAGGTCGAGTACTGGGGCGTGAAGTCGCTGAGCTACCGCATGCGGAAGAACCGCAAGGCGCATTTCACCCTGCTCAATATCGACGCGCCGCCGGCGGCGTTGGCGGAGGTCGAGCGCCAGGAGCGCATCAACGAAGACGTGCTGCGCTCGCTCACCGTTCGGGTGGATGAACTCGAGGCGGGACCCTCCGCCATGATGCGCAAGTCGGACCGCGACGACCGGCGCGACGGACGCGATGGGCGGGACGGACGCGACGACCGCCGCGGCGACGACCGCCGGCGCGATCGCGAAGGGCGCTTCCCGCGCGAGGGCCGCGGCCCACGCGAGGAGCGCAGCGCGAGCGACGAAACTCAAGTGACGGAGGAGTAATCACATGGCCTTCGCAGCCGCCGGGGCGCGCCGGCCGTTCTTCCGCCGCCGCAAGACCTGCCCGTTCTCGGGCGCGAACGCACCAAAGATCGACTACAAGGACGCTCGCCTGCTGCAGCGCTATATTTCCGAGCGCGGCAAGATCGTGCCGAGCCGGATCACCGCGGTGTCCGCGCTCAAGCAGCGCGAGCTTGCGCGGGCGATCAAGCGGGCGCGCTTTCTCGGGCTATTGCCCTACGTGATCCGCTGACGGCGCGACTTCCACCCTCTCCCTGACGAGAGGGGGACATGGTTGGGGCGGACGCGATCCGCCTCTAACCGCTCACGGAGCGGGACAGCTCGACATGGTGCAAATCCTCCTGATCGGAATCGGCGCAGGCGCGGTCGCCGCGCTCATGTTCGCGGCGCTCGCCTCGGGCTCGCTGCTGTCCATGGTGCTGTTCTATCTCGCGCCGCTCCCCATCCTGATCGCGGCGCTGGGCTGGAGCTACGCCGCCGGCATCGCCGCGGTGCTGACCGGATCGGCGGCGCTGTTCGCCGCCTTCAACGTCGTGTTCGCGCTGGTCTTCCTGCTTGGCATCGGCCTGCCGGCCTGGTGGCTCGGCTATCTCGCTTTGCTCGCGCGCCCGGCGGCCGTCAACGGCGCGGAGCAGTTCGAATGGTATCCGGTCGGCCGGCTCGTGTTCTGGGCGGCCGTGCTCGGCGGCCTGATCGTCATGGCGGCGATCCCGCAATTCGGCAGCGACGCGGAGAGCTTCCGGGCGGCGCTGAAAGTCGGGTTCGAGCGCGTGTTCCGCGTGCAGAACGGCACGCCGGCGAATGAACCGCTCCAGCTGCCGGGCGTGTCCGATCCGAACCGCGTGTTCGAGCTGTTCGCGGTGATCATTCCGCCCGCGGCGGCCGCGCTCACCACCGCGACGCTCCTGTTCAATCTGTGGCTCGCCGGACGCGTCGTGAACCTTTCCGGCCAGCTGCGGCGTCCGTGGCCCGATCTCTCCGCCCTCGCTCTGCCCACTTACGCCGCGGCGATGTTCGCGCTCGCCGTCGCGGGCTCGTTCCTGCCCGGACTGTTCGGCATCGTCGCCGGCCTGTTCGCCGCGAGCTTTTTCGTCGCCTTTGCCGCGCTTGGCCTCGCGGTGCTGCACGCGCTGACGGCTCCGCTGAAAAGCCGCGCGATCGTGCTGACCGGCCTTTACGCGACGATTCTGCTGTTCGGCTGGCCGCTGCTCGCGGCCGCGCTGCTTGGTCTCGCCGACGGGCTGTTCGACGTGCGGCGGCGCGCTGCGGCCAAGCGCCGCCCGCCGTCGTCCGGCCCGAACGTGTGAACGCATGAACCGGTCATCGACCGATCGAAAGGGAGCAAAGTCATGGAAGTGATCCTTCTCGAGCGCATCGCCAAGCTCGGACAAATGGGCGACGTGGTGCGCGTCAAGGACGGCTATGCGCGCAATTTCCTGTTGCCCGGCGGCAAGGCGCTGCGCGCCACGAAAGACAACCGCGTCAAGTTCGAAAACATGAAATCGCAGCTCGAGGCGCGCAATCTCGGACTGAAATCGGACGCGGACAAGGTCGGCCAGAAGCTCGACGGCAAGGGCTTCGTGGTGCTGCGGCAGGCCTCCGACACGGGACAGCTCTACGGCTCGGTGACAACGCGCGACCTCGCGGCGGTCATCGGGGAAGGCGGGTTTACGGTGAACCGCAGCCAGATCGTGCTCAATATGCCGATCAAGATGATCGGGCTGCACAAGGTGCCGATCGCGCTGCATCCGGACGTGGAGGTCACGGTTACCGTGAGCGTTGCGCGCAGCGCCGAGGAAGCCGAGCGCATCTCGCGCGGCGAGGACGTGATCTCCCGGCGCGAGGAGCCCGAGGAGCCGGTCGAGCTCGCGCCGGAAGACTTCTTCGAACCGGAGGCGGCGCCGCAACCGGAGTCGGAAGAACCCGAGGCCGGCGCGTAAGCGGCTCGTCGCGAGGATTCCGAGCGAGCTGCGCAGCGCGTGCTCGCGACGTCCTCACACCGTCTTCTCGCCGGCGCCGTAGACCTGCGCCGGATCGAACACCTTTTCGGCGTCGCGCGGGGTGAGAACGAGCATATGACCGGCCGGCTCGCGCAGCGTGACCGCGCGATAGAAGCACGACGCGCGCCCGGTATGGCACACGCCCTTTGCGTCCTGCTCGACCTTGACGAGGAGCGCGTCCTGGTCGCAGTCGACCCTAATCTCGAATATGCGCAGCGTATGGCCGGAGGTCTCGCCCTTCTTCCATAGCTGTTGGCGCGAGCGGCTGTAGAACCAGGCCTGGCCTGTTTCAATCGAGCGGGCGAGCGCCTCTTCGTTCATATAGGCGAACATCAACACCTCGCCCGACCAGGCGTCGGCGACGATCGCCGGGATCAGTCCGTCGTCACCGAATTTGGGCGCGAAAACCCGCCCTTCCTCGATCTGTTCGGTCGAGCTGCGCGGCGCGAAACGATTGGGAGCCATCGTCAGCGCGTGCCGCTGCGCACGAGCTGGATGAAGCGGAGCTGCTCGTTGGCGTCGTCGCGAAACAGGCCTGCGAATTGCGTGGTGATCGTCCGCGTGCCGGACTTCTCCACGCCCCGCATCGACATGCAGGTATGCTCGGCTTCTATCATCACGGCGACGCCGCGCGGCTTGAGCACCTCGTCGATCGCGTTGACGATCTGCGAACTGAGCCTTTCCTGGGTTTGCAGCCGGCGCGCGAAGATATCGAGCAGGCGCGCGATCTTGGACAGTCCGACCACCCGGTCGACCGGGAGATAGGCCACATGCGCCCGGCCGAAAAACGGCATCATGTGGTGCTCGCAATGCGAATTGAAGGGGATGTCGCGAATGAGAACGAGATCATCATACGTCCCGATCTCGGAGAAGGTGCGATCGAGCACGTCGCTCGCCCGGATGTCGTAGCCGCTGTACAGCTCCTTGAAGGCGGAGACCACCCGGCGGGGCGTATCCAAGAGCCCCTCGCGATCGGGATCGTCGCCGAGAAACGAGATGAGCGTGCGGACCGCCTGCTCGGCCTGCTCCCTGGTCGGACGCGCCGCCTCGACCACGGGCTCCGGACGGCAATCCGGACGGGCGGCGGGACTCAACTTCTTGATGACATTGTCCATCGCGAGCGTCTGCTCCGTTCGACCGGGTCGGTAGGGACCACCCGGATGTGTCACCGGTCACGCCGCGCACGCCGCCAGGGTCGTCGGACCTTGCGGTGGGACGGACGCCGACTTCCCAGTTGGCATTGCCCCATGTGGGAATGGCCGTGTCGGAGCGCAAGCAACCCCTCGCCCGGCCCCGCGGGAAACATATATTATCATGGTTCAACGCTGACAATCGACTGCGTGCCCGCCAATATCGGCTAGTACCATGCTCAATGACGTCTATAACCGACGGATTCTGGAGCTGGCCGGAAATATTCCCCGGCTCGGTCGGCTGTCGAACGCCGACGCGAGCGCGACTGCCCATTCGCGGCTGTGCGGCTCCACCGTGACCGTCGACCTCAGGATGGACGGCGAGACCGTGATCGACTTCGCGCATGAGGTGAAGGCCTGCGCGCTCGGCCAAGCCTCTTCCTCGATCATGGCGCGCAACGTGGTCGGCGCGCGGGCGGAGGAGTTGCGCGACCTGCGGGAGACCGTGCGGCGCATGCTCAAGGAGCGCGGGCCGCCCCCCGATGCCGCGCGATGGTCGGACGTCGCGGTGCTCGAGCCGGTGCGCGACTACAAGGCGCGGCACGCCTCGACCTTGCTCACTTTCGATGCGGTGGTTGCGGCGATCGATCAGATCGAGGCGAAGCGGCGATAGGTCGCCGTCGGTTCCCCAAGAGCCGCTCCTGTTCCGATATCTAACCGCCCGAAGCGTCGAAGCGCAGCAGACGCCTGCGGGCAACCGCTTTCCCGCGCGCCGCGCCCGAGCGGATGATCGCGCTCAGCGACGCTGGTCGAGCTGGGCGTGCGCGTCGATACGAAGCCGCGACTGCTCGACGCAGACGGCCTCGAGCTGCGGGAAGCTCTTGGCAAAGCCGCTATTGCCGATCCGGATCATGGTCGCCGGCTGACCGGCGCTGCGCGTGTGCACCGAGAGCGACCGGCTGGCGGTCCCGGCGAATGCGCGCAGCTGCGGCGCGGCGATCGTCGTGGTCGCGACGGTCTCGACTTGCCGCGACGATCCCTTCGCCTCCGATGAGGTGATGCGGAACAAGACATCGGCGTCGCCGATCCACAGGCGCACCTGCTCCACGATCGGCGGCAGCGCCGCGGAAGCCGGCCGCGTCCGCCGCTCGACATAATTGAGCGTGTAGGAGCCGGGCGCGTCGCCGCATGCCAGCACGAGGTCGAAGTTGCCGATCCGCTCGCCTTCATAGGTCAACGGATGGTGGCGGGCCAATATGGCGGGGACGCCGGTACGGTCCAGCAGGGCCCAGCCGCGATCATTGGTCTGCCCGGCGCGATCCGCGCCCTGGGTGGAGACCGGCGTCAGCGTGGCCGCGGTCGACGGCTCGCCCGGTTCGGCGCTGCCGTCGAGGCCGCTGCGCTGCAGTTCGTCGCGCGAGAGCGCCCGCATCGGCTCCCAGGGCGGGATTCGCAACGCGAGCTCGATCAGCTCCGCGCCGCCGCCCATGTCGGCGGTGTAGCGCACCATATTGCCGATGTCCCGCTGCACGAGGACAAGGTCCTCGGCGGAGTAGCTCGCCGCCACCGCATCGTCGCGCCGGTCGCCCAGCCAGATTTGGTGCACGAGCACGCGCGATTTCGCCGGCACCTCGCGCTGGACGCCGCCGAGCAGGACGAAGGCGCACATCGATTCGCAGCTGGCCGGCGCCAAAACGGCGCCATTGGCGGCGCCCGTCGCTCCGCGCTCCGTTCGCCGTCCGACCGTCGTTGCGAATCCAAGCTGGCGGATGGCGCGGCCGAGCGCGAGTGCGCCGCGCACCGAACCGCCATCGGAATCCAACACGACCGTCGCGCCCGTGAGATCGTATTCGCGCGCAAAGGCCTCGAAGCGCCGCGGCGTATCGGCCGTGATCATGCCGCTTGCGAACACATAGACGCGGCATTTCGCGCCGCAGGCTTGCGCGGGCCCCTCTTGATGCCGCGTGAACTGCATCGGCTGCGCCCGGCTGTTCGCCGCGGACTCCAGCGTTCCGGCTGCGACCGGGAACGCGCAGGCGGCAAGCAGCAGAACGCCGAATAGCGGTCGTCGCATTCTCTACCCCGTGCGTTCGAGGGGCGCTTACTGCGCGCTTTTATTGTTCTTCAGGTCCGGTAAATTTTTCTTCAGCCTTCGGCATAATCTTGTCCAAATGAGGAACCCCGTCGCAACTGTGTTTTCTACGTATAAGCGTGACTTCTTACCGGGAACCCTCCGCTATCCGCCTATTGTTTATCGCTTTTTCTAGACAGATCGCGCTCCGCCTGGGAAACTACTTCCCAGTCGGCGAACACACCGGCTAGGCAAGCAATTATCCGGCCAGATAAGGCGATGCCGCAGGCTTTCCGCTTCGATGGGATTCGGCGCATCCCGCGCCTGCTCGGCCGTGCATTGATTGCCGGCTACCGCCTCACCCTGTCGCCGTTGATCGGCTCGGATTGCCGCCATTTGCCGACCTGTTCGGCCTATGGCGAGGAGGCGCTCGGGCGATTCGGCCTATGGGCGGGCGGTTGGATGACGCTCGCCCGGCTGTGCCGGTGCCATCCGTTCGGGACGCGGGGGCTCGACTTCGTGCCGCAGGGCGCGCCGGCGGCGGCGCGCTGGTACGCGCCGTGGCGCTACGGCCGCTGGCGCGGCGCGAACGCCATAGCGCCCGAGCAGGCAGCGCCCGGCGAAGGCGGCGACGCGACCGATCAGCGCGCCCCCAGCGCGAGCGGTTCGAGCCGGCGCACGGCCTCGGTCGATCCGAGCTCCACCGCGCGCTGATACCAGGCGCGCGCCTCGGCCGGATCGGGCGCCGAGCCGATCACTTTCAACTGCTTGAACGTCGCCGGGTCATAGGTCGAGCCGAGGAGGAGCGCCGCCTGCGCGTCGCCGGCGTCCGCGGCGCGCCGCAGGACGAGGCGGGCGGATGCGAGGTCGCCATTGGCGATGAAGTCCTGGCCGCGTTTGACGAGGCTGGCGATCTCTTCATTGTCAGGCGTCACATTCCCCGGCCGGACCGGCGGCGCGGCGCCGCGCAACCCTTGCTCGGGGCTGGCGAAGGCCTGCGCCTGGCCGGGCATAGCGGCGATCGACGGCGCCCATTCGATCCGCATGGAGCTCGTGTCGGCGACCACGTCGTCGGCCGCGCGCAGCTCGACTGCAAGGTCCATCGCGCCCATGAAATTGCGCGGCGGTTCGACGGCCGCCTGCGTGAGTTCGGCGACCGGCACGCGCCAGCTCCCGTCGTCCAGAGCCGCGCCGGCGGAAAGCCGCGTTCCCGCCGGCAGTCCGCTGACGATCACTGCGCCGTCGTCGAGCGCGCCGGTGAGGGTGACCCCGAGCGGCACGGATTCGTTCGCCAGGGCGCGGCGGCTTTCGATCAATGCCAACCGTACCGACGAGGCCCGCCCCGGCGCGGGACTGGCAGACCGGCTGGGATCAATGGTCGTGAGAACCGGCGCAGGCGTTCCGTCGCGCTCCTCGATAGCGGTTTGCGCATCCGGGAAGGCGAACAGAACGACGAGATAGGCGGCCCCGGCGGCGAAGCCGGTGATGGCGAGGAGCCGGACGATGCGCTTCAGCGCCGGACCGCGCGATGCGGGTTGCGGCGGCTCGGGGACGAGCTGCGGGTCGAGCGTCATGCGCGTTCTGAGCTCACGCATGGCGCGGTCGCCTTCGAACCCCCGTGCCGGCGCGCGCAGCCAAGTGCTCGGCTGATCCGGCGCGCCCGGCGCCGTCGTCGGTCCGGGAGCGATCGCGAGCCGGCCCGCGGCCGGCGGATCGAGATTGCGCGCAGGGGCGACGCGCTCGGGCTCGGGCAAGGTTTCCTTCGGCGCTTCGGCCGGCCTTGCCTCTCCATTGTCCTTGGGCGCGGGCCGGCGCGCCCAGGGCGGCGCGTATTTCAGCCGATCCTCGAAGCTCTTGTCATTGATCGGGGAATTCATGAGCGGCATACCCCCCGGCTCGGCGTCACAGCCTGACTTTCAGGCGCAGTCGTCACGACAGGGAGCTTGCATCCCTGTCCGGCCGCGCTCTCGTTCTCGACTTCGACGTCACGACAAATTCGCCTGCTCCTCATGCCGGTTGCTTCAGCGGCGCTCACGCGTTCCGCTCCACTTGAGGAACTCTTGAAACAACCGCTCGCGATCGTTTTGCGTAATCGGCTTGCTGGAGGCCTGGGGACGCATCTCGAGGAAGCGTTCGAACTGCTCGCGCTGCTCGCTTCCCGCCCGCGCGATCGTGTTGTTGCGCTGGAGCCATTCCTCGGCCGCGGGGAACCGGGTGAGGCCGGGCACCGTCGCCGCGAGATTCGCCTCCGACCATTTCGGATGACGCGGCGGCTTCTGGAACTCGGAGAGACGGGGAAAGAAGTGCTGCACGAACTTCTCGATCCGGCGGTAGCGATCGCTGTCGCGCGGCCAGTTGTAGGCGACGAGCAAGGCGCCGACCGCGACCGTCTCGACCGCGTCGCCCGCCTCGACCAGATTGGGATAATCCTGGCTCGTGAGCGTCGCGGGGAGATAGTCGGCCTGCAGCTGCTTGGTGAATGGCACCGCCAACAGGCGAAAACCCTCAATCGATTTCAGTTTCGCCATTGCGGGCGAGGGTTTGCCGGCGATCAGGATGGTGGCTGCGATCTCTCCCGTCTTCAGCTTCTCGAAAGCGTCGGCCTGACCCATGTTCACTTCGATCGGGACGACGCCGAGCCGCTCGAACACATCGTGCGTGGAGAGCTGCGTGCCGCTGCCGAGATCGCTGAAATTGACCTTCTTGCCGTCGAGCTGCGCGATCGACGTAATGCCGGAATCGGCGCGGACGACGAGGTGCATCTCCTCGTTGAAGAGCTTGGCGACATAGGTGATCTTGTCGTCGATTGCGCCGATCTCCTTGGTCCGCTGAAATGACTTGAGGATGATCGACTGGGTGATGCCGAGGTCGATCCCCTTCAGGAACCGCACGTCGCGCAGGTTCTGCGCGCCCCCTCTGCCGATCACCGGCAGGATGCGGAACTCGTCGCCGTCGTCCAGCACGGCGGAGAGATCATAGGCGATCGAGAGATAGGTCCCGTTGATATTCCCCGAGATGATCGCGACCGTGTTGGCGTTGGCGCGCTCGCCGCTGATGGCGGGCGTCGGCCCCGAGCGGCGGCTGCGCGCCGCCTCGCCGCGATCCGTCTCGACGGAGTCTCGCGTGCGCGCTTGTGCATGGGCCGGATCGATGGAGAAGACTGCAGCGGCCAACGCTGCGGTCAGGACTAACGAACAACCACGCCGCAGGCGTAGCCGCTGCAAGCCTTCAGCCATGACATTCCCCGTATCCCGGGCCCGCGAACAAGCGCTCACGGACCCGCGTCAGCAACGCGAGGCGCACGTCATTCTTCGGTTTTCATGAGAGCTTACGCCCCTTCCCCAGCACGGAACTTGACATCTTAATTTGTCGTCAATGTGATAACGATTCGGATTTCCTTGGGCGCGCGCGGATTTTGGCGATTACGGTAAATGCTGCGCGCCACTGCGCATGAGCGAGCTCCGCCAGCTTGACCAAGAATAAAAGAACAACTGATTCTCGCTTGCGCGGGAATGAGCGGATGCGCAAGAACCGGTGCGGAGCCAAACCATAACTCCGCTCGTCCCCGCGCAAGCATACCTCAGACCGCGATCGCGGGCGGGGACCCAGGGGCCGAGCGCGGTGAGCTTTTACGTATACATGCTGGCGAGCCGGCGGAACGGGACGCTATACACCGGCATGACCGACGATCTCGTTCGCCGCGTCTGGGAGCACCGGACCGGGGTGGTTCCCGGCT
>CAYGZV010000014.1:0-1376 GCA_964354425.1 uncultured Rhodoplanes sp.
ACGAGTTCCGGTTTGTTGGACGAGGCGCGCACCAGCCCCCAGGTGCCGTCCGCAACCGTCACCCGCACGCCGTTGACCGTGACGAGGTCGCGGATCGGCTGGCCGGCGACCGGCGCGCCCTTGGCCTGCGCCACCTCGAAATGCCTCACCACCTGCTCGACCACGCCGTATTTCGCCTCGTCGGCGCAGTGCGGCGACATGGTGGGCGACTGCCAGGTCTTCGGCAGCGCGTCCTTGAGTTCGGACAGGCTTCGCCCCGGATTGCGGTCGAGCAGGTCGCAGACCGCGATCGCGGAGACGAGGCCGTCGTCATAGCCGCGGCCGAACGGCCGGTTGAAGAAGAAGTGCCCCGACTTCTCGAAACCGGCCAGCGCGCCCAGTTCGGACGTGCGCCGCTTCATGTGGGAGTGGCCGGTCTTCCAGTAATCGACCTTGGCCCCGGCCTGCCGCAGCACCGGGTCGGTCACGAACAATCCCGTCGACTTCACGTCGACCACGAACTGCGCGCCCGGATGCAGGGCGGCCATGTCCCGCGCGAGCATGACGCCGATCTTGTCGGCGAAGATCTCTTCGCCCGTGTCGTCGACCACCCCGCAGCGGTCGCCGTCGCCGTCGAAGCCGAGCCCGACATCGGCGCCGCTCGCCAGCACGGCGTCGCGGATCGCGTGCAGCATCTGCATGTCTTCGGGATTCGGATTGTATTTCGGGAAGCTGTAGTCGAGCGCGGTATCGAGCGGCACGACCTCGCAGCCGATCCCCGCCAGCACCTGCGGGGCGAACGCGCCGGCGGTGCCGTTGCCGCACGCGCACACCACCTTGAGCCGCCGATCGAGCTTGCGGCGATTGGTGAGGTCGGCAATGTAACGCGCTGAAAAATCCTGGATAAACTCGTAACGCCCGCCGCCGGCCAAGTCGAAGCGCGCCCCCAGCACGATCTCCTTGAGCCGGCTCATCTCGTCGGGGCCGAAGGTGAACGGGCGGTGCGCGCCCATCTTCACGCCGGTCCAGCCATTGTCGTTGTGCGAGGCGGTGACCATGGCGACGCAGGGCACGTCGAGGGCGAACTGGGCGAAATAGGCCATGGGCGTCAGAGCGAGCCCGATATCGTGCACCTTGCAGCCGGCGGCGAGCAGGCCGGAGACGAGCGCGTATTTGATCGCGGCGGAATAGCTGCGGAAATCGTGGCCGGTGACGATCTCGGGGACCCCCATCGCGCGGATCATCGCGCCGAGCCCCATCCCGAGCGCCTGGACGCCCATCAGGTTGATTTCCGTCTCGAACAGCCAGCGCGCGTCGTATTCGCGGAAGCCGGTGGGCTTCACCATCGGCTCGGATTCGTAGGCTTGGCTGTTGCGCGGCAGGAAAGGCTTCGGGAC
>CAYGZV010000014.1:1476-21077 GCA_964354425.1 uncultured Rhodoplanes sp.
CCATCGGCTCGGATTCGTAGGCTTGGCTGTTGCGCGGCAGGAAAGGCTTCGGGACCGGGTACATGGCGGGGGCTTTTCCGAGTGGGCGTCGCGTGGACATAGCCCAGGCCTGCATAGGGCGGAAGCGGCGCTCGATTGCCGGTTTCGTGAATCTGTCTTTACAGCGCAGAACTCATCCCTTGCCGCGGGCGGAGCGGCTCAGCCTCCGGCCAGCGCCAGAATCGCCGCCGCGTGCATCCGCTTGTCGCCGGCGGCGACGATGCGGCCGCCGCGCTCGGCGCTGCCGCCCTCCCAGGTGGTGATGACGCCGCCCGCGCCGGCGATGATCGGGATCAGCGCGGCGACGTCGTGCGGCTTCAGCTCCGTCTCGATGACGAGATCGACATGGCCGGCCGCGAGCATGCAATAGGCGTAGCAGTCCCCGCCATAGCGGGACAGCTTGGCCGCCTCCTCGACCCGGCTGAAGGCGGCGCGGTCGGCGCTGTTCATCAGGCGCGGGCTCGTCGTGTAGACGACGGCCTGGTCGAGGCTCGTGCAGGGGCGCACCATCAGGTCGCGCTCACTGCGCGGGCCGCGATAGCGCGCCCACTTGCCGTCGCCGGAAAACCGCTCGCCGAAAAACGGCTGGTGCATCATCCCGAAGATCGGCTGGCCGCGCCGCGTCAGCGCGATCAGCGTGCCCCAGGCGGGCATGCCGGAAATGAACGACTTGGTGCCGTCGATCGGATCGAGCACCCAGACGAACTCGGCGTCCGGCCGCTCGGCTCCGAATTCCTCGCCGACGATCCCATGCTCCGGAAAATGCGATCGGATCAGCGCGCGCATGGCAAGTTCGCCCGCGCGGTCGGCCGCCGTCACTGGGTCGAACGCGCCGCCGGCGCTTTTGTCGTCGATGCAGAGCGACGTGCGGAAGAACGGCAGGATCGCCTCGCCCGACGCGGTCGCCAATTTGTCGATGAAGGCGGCGAAATCGACCGCGGTCATGGTTGCCGTCCTTCTCCGGACCGCCGTAGCGTCGACGTATCCCTGCTGGCGCCGGCGCGTTGGTGGGTCGTCGGCCGGAAATGCTGACGAAGCGGACCCGGTCGAATCGCCGGTTTCCCGAGCCTGCTTGCCGGTCCATGTGCCTATAAGAGCGCGCGCCGTCCGGCAACATGCTCGCTCCACCCTTGCCCCGCAAATGCGCCCATGCGACCAAAACGGAAGACCAAAAAATAGGCAAGAGGCGTCGACACCCGTGCAGATGATGGGACCCGCGCGGCCAGCCGCTCACGTCAACGATGCGGCGGTGATCGTCGCCACACTCGGATCCGCCTACGTGGCGAGCATGTTCCTGCGCAACTCGATTGGCGTGATCGCTCCCGATCTGGCCGACGATCTCGCGCTGACCGGTCCCCAGATCGCGCTCATTTCCAGCATTTTCTTTATCGCCTTCGTCAGCGCGCAGATTCCGCTCGGGATCGCGATCGACCGCTACGGTCCGAAACGCTGCATGCTCGTCTGCGCCGTCGCCACCGTCCTGAGCACGCTTCTGTTTGCGGGCGCGACCGGCTTTGTCGCGATGATCGTCGCCCGCGTCCTGATGGGGCTCGGCACCTCCTGTTTCCTGATGGCCCCGCTCGCGCTGTACGCGCGGACCTTTCCGCCCGACCGGTTCTCGGTCCTTGCCGGCCTGCAGCTCGGAATCGGCGCGGCGGGCGGGCTGCTCGCGACCGCGCCGCTCGCCTATGCGACGGCGGCGATCGGCTGGCGCGCAAGCTTCGCCGTCATGGCGGCGGCCATGGCGGGGCTCGGCCTCCTCGTCGCCGCGCTGATCGGCGACGGCGCCAAGGAGCGGGCGGCGGAATCGGGCCGGGAAAGCCTGATGGAGAGCCTGCGCGGGGTGGCCGGCGCGTGGCGCTGCCCCGATGTGGGCCGGCTCTTTCTTCTGAACCTCTCCGCCTATTCGAGCTACGTGCTCGTCATCGGCTTATGGGGCGGGCCCTATCTCACCCATGTCTATGGTTATGATCTGAAGGAGCGCGGCACGCTTCTGTTCGTCGCCGCAGCGACCCAGGTGCTCGGAATGATCGCCTGGGGGGCGGCCGGCCGCCTGTTCAACGGCTACAAGCGCGCGGTGTATGTCGGCTGCGGCTCGACACTGGTGCTTCTCCTGGTTGTCGGGCTGGCCGGAACGGTCCCTCCGGTAGCGCTATGGGCGTGGTTCGCGGCGTTCGGCGCCTGCTCGGCCTTCATGCCCGTGGTGATCGCGCACGGCAAAGCCCTGTTCCCGACAGCCCTCGTTGGACGCGGGATCACCCTCCTGAACATGGGAACCATGGGGGGCGGCTTCGTGTCGCAGTTCCTGAGCGGCTTCGTCTTGGAGCTCTTTCCGGCCCAAACAGGGGCTTATCCACCGGCCGCTTACCAGGCGATTTTCCTGTTACAGGCGGGGTTTGCCGCGATCGGCTTAGCCTTCTATCGCGGCGCCCGCGAACCCACGCGCTAGCTGCAAGCGCTTATCCACACGCGGCGAGGGTTACGCTCCAAGCAGAGCAGCCATGTCCTGGCTCTCTTGCTTTTTGTGCGACGCGCGGTCATATTTTCGCAGTGCGGTATCGCGATCGCTCGTGATACCGCCGCCCTCCTTGGGCGTTTCCTCCCTAGACTTGGGCCGCTGGCAACCCGCCGGCGGCCTCTTTTTTTGCGAGTTAGACGCAATCACCATCACCCGTTCGCTTCTGGCTCCACGGCGCCGACGCAATGATACGACCGTAGGACGACACGGTGAAAACAAGAAGCAAGGCGTGCTGCACGTCAGCGACGAGGTGAGCTGCGAAGTCGCCGACGCCCATCAGCGTCCGCCCGTGGACCTAAGCCCCGCAAATGACCGGCGCCGGCGGCGGGTCACCCCAGCCGCCTGTCGGCCTTGGGCGACGCCACCCGCGTTTGGGCGCCGGCCTCGTCCAGCGCCTTGCGCGGTTCGGTGAGTTCGGACCTGTTCGCAGCCGTCGGTGACGAGACCGCCGCCTTCAGCCTGCGAGCATCTGCTGAGCCATGAACCAGCTGTTCGGAGTTTGGGTTGCGGAGCCGCGAGTCCCGCCAGGACGGAAACGCGCCTGCTCCAACACCGGTCCATGAGGGAACGGGACTGCGGAATCGCGTTCCGGCCATCGGCCGATTCGCCGGGAGGTATCGCGGGGCTTTGCTTCGACCGCCGATTCGCCGAGGGCAAATCATCCCCGCCGGCGCTTGGTTCGCCTCAAGGGGCGGCGGCGCGCCGAGCACGCCCGCGGGGAGAAACGCGCCTGCGGGAACGCTTTTGAAGCTATTTAATAACGCTATGAACTTGGCGTAAGGTCTTCGTAGACTTCAAGTTCGAGGGCGCCGCCGAGCACGGCTTTCCAGGCCTGGATATAGGTCTGGACGCGCAGATCGCTCGCGATCCGCTGGCGGTTCAGCTCCAACGCTTCGTGCGTCTCGTACTCGATCTCCTGGATGAACTGAGCCTTGTCGTCGACGTTCTGCAGAACACGGATATGGGTGCCGCCGAGCAGCCCATAGAAGGGTGCCGCCGCCTGCACCATCGACACGACATGGGACGGATCGCTGCTCGGCAAGGTCACCTTCAAGAACAGAACCCGCCGCACTTTCCCGTTTTCGTCTGCCATCTCGCGCTGCCCTTTTCGCCCCAGCCTGCGTGGTCGGCCGCCGCGGGCGCCGCGCCGGCCCGATCCCTTACTTCGCCAACCGCATCCGCGCCTTCTCGGCCACCGTCGCACGATAAGGATGCCCGGGATAGACGCCCAGGACCTTCAGCGACCCGCGCTGCGAGAAAAACGCCAGTTCCTGCAGAGCAAGCTCGACCGGCCGCTCCTCGGGATGGCCTTCGATATCGCAATAGAATTGCGTGGCGGAAAAATTCCCCTCGAGCATGTAGCTTTCGAGCTTGGTCATGTTGACGCCGTTGGTGGCGAACCCGCCCAGCGCCTTGTACAGCGCGGCGGGGATGTTGCGCACCTGGAATACGAAGGTGGTGACGACCGGCCCGTTGCCCGGCCGGGTCCGTTCGGCCTCGCGCGCGAGCACGACGAAGCGCGTGGTCGAATGCGACTCGTCCTCGATATCGGCGGCGAGAATGGTCAGGCCATAGATTTCCGCGGCCAGGCGCGAAGCGATGGCGGCGCGGGTCTTGTCCGCGCGTTCGGCCACTTCGCGGGCGGCCCCCGCGGTGTCGGCGGCGACGCGCGTCGTGACGCCGAGCTTGCGCAGGAACCTGCGGCACTGGCCGAGCGCCATGATGTGGCTTTCGACCACTTTGAGCCCGCCGAGGGTCGCGCCCTTCGGCGCCACGAGCTGGTTGCGGATCGGCAGGAACCACTCGCTGACAATGTGCAGCCCGGCCGTCGGCATCAGATAATGAATGTCGGCGACCCGGCCGGCGACCGAGTTCTCGATCGGCATCATCGCGAGATCGGCTTCGCCCGCCGACACCGCGGAGAAAGCGTCCTCGAAGGTCGGACAGGGAACGGGATCGTGGTCCGGGAACGCTTCGCGGCAGGCGATATGCGAGTTGGCCCCCGGCTCGCCCTGAAAGGTGATGGTCCTGCGCTTCATGCGGTTTCCCTACGCGCTGCCTTCGGCCCAAGTCAATGCGAAGCGGTAAGGATGGCGCGCGCCGCCGCTAGTTCGTCGGGCGTGTCGACCCCCAGCGGGACGGAATCGACGATCGCGACGTCGATGCGCATGCCCGCTTCGAGCGCACGCAATTGCTCGAGCTTCTCGCGGCGCTCGAGCGACGAGGGCGGCAGCGCGACGAAACGGGCGAGCGCCTCGCGCCGATAGGCGTACAGGCCGATATGGTGGTAGAGCGGGCCTTCGCCGGCGGGCGCGGTCGCCCGCGTAAAATACAGGGCGCGCAGCCGGCGGTCCGACACGGGCGAGCCGACCACCTTGACCACATTGGGGTTGGTCCGCTGCGCGGGATCGCGGATTTCCGCCGCGAGCGTCGCGATGTCCACCGCCGGATCCGCCAGCGGAGCGAGCGCGGCTGCAATGTCGCCGGGCGAGAGCGTCGGCAGGTCGCCCTGGACATTGACGACGACGCGAACACGCGCGGCCGGGTCGATCCGGGTCAGCGCCTCGAAAATCCGGTCGGAGCCGGACGGATGGTCCGCCCTCGTCATCACCGCGCGTCCGCCGGCGGCCTCGACCGCCGCGCTGATGTCCTCGGAGTCGGTCGCCACCACCACCGGGCCGAGCCCCGCTTCCTGCGCCCGCGCGAGCACGTGAGCAATCATCGGGCGGCCGGCGATATCGGCGAGCGGCTTGCCCGGAAGCCGGCTCGCGGCCAGCCGGGCGGGGATGAGAATGACGACGTCGTTTTCCACCGGTTTGTCGCGCCGTGCGGGGCTTGAAAAAAGCTCGGTATTCGCGCGCGCCCGTAGCGCTTATACGAGTTGCCAGCCGCGGTGCAAACCCGGTATGTCTCCCCTGCCATGGCGTCGATCGCCCGTCTGCCGGCGGTCTCTTTGCGCTTTCGGAGTCTTTGCGCGATGGATTCGTACGAACTCAACAAAATAATCGGCGCGGTTCTGTTTACCTGCCTGTGCGTGGTCGCCCTCAATATTACGGCCGGCGTGATCTTCTCTCCGCACAAGCCGGCAAAGCCGGGTTACGAAATTGCCGTCCAGGCCCCGGCCGAGACGGCCCCCGCAGCAGCCGCAGGTCCGGCCGAGCAGCCGATCACCACGCTGCTCGCCAGCGCCTCGGCCGATCGCGGTCTTGCGGCGGCGAAGAAATGCGAGTCGTGCCACACGTTCCAGAAGGGCGCCGCCAACAAGGTCGGCCCGAATCTGTGGGGCGTGCTGGGCCGCGCGGTCGCCAGCCACGAGGGGTTCAACTACTCGGCGGCGCTCAAGGCCAAGGGCGGCAACTGGACCATCGACCAGTTGAACGCGTTCATCACCAATCCGAAGGGCGCCGTCCCCGGCACCAGCATGGCGTTCGCCGGCGTGTCGCGACAGAGCGAGCGCGCCGATATCATCGTCTATCTCAACTCGCTCTCCGACAATCCCGCACCGCTGCCGACCACGACGGGGGCGGCGCCGGCGAGCGATCCGCCGGCGGCATCCGGCGCGCAGGCCGATGCTCCCGCGGCTGCGGCTGCGGCGGAGCCGACGAGCGACCCGCCGGAAGCAGCCGGCGCGCAGGCCGATGCTCCCGCTCCCGCAGGTTCGGCGCCGCCGCCGAACTGAGCGGACGCAGGTCGAGGGGCCGAGGGGCCGGGGCAACCCGCCATTCCGCGCGCTTGCGCGCCGGTTTCACGCACGGGAAATTGAACTGGGGGGACTGGCGAGGGGCTTGCGGTCAAGTCACATCCCAAAAACGGACATAATCGGTCTCGACGGTCCGTTACCGCCACGCTGGAGAAGCCCCTTGCCCCTCACTCGACGCGATTTGTTCCGCAGCACTGCTCTGGCGATCGCGGCGCCGTCGCTCGCGGCTCTGAATGGGCCGCGCCGGCTGATCGCGGCCACCGCGCATGAGGGCGGCGGAGAGCACGTCTTCCGGCACGGCTTGTCGCTGTTCGGCGACCTCAAATATCCCGCCGACTTCAAGCATTTCGATTACGTCAATCCGAACGCGCCGAAAGGCGGCGTGGTGCGCCAGAGCACCATCGGGACGTTCGACAATTTCAATATCGTCGTCGCCGGGGTGAAGGGATCGCTCGCGGTCGGAACCGAGCTGCTTGCCGATTCGCTCATGATCTCCGCGCTCGACGAAGTGTCGGCGGAATACGGCCTGCTCGCGGAGGGCGCGAGCCATCCCGACGATTACGGTTCCGTCACCTACCGCCTGCGCCCGGGCGCGCGCTGGCACGACGGCCAGCCGGTGACGCCGCGCGACGTGATTTTTTCGTTCGAGGCGTTCCGCAAGCACCACCCGCAGCTCGCGGCCTATTACCGGCATGTCGTCAAGGCGGTGCAAACCGGCGACCGCGACGTCACCTTCTGGTTCGATCAGCCCGGCAACCGCGAGCTGCCGCAGATCGTCGGCCAGCTCAATGTGATGCCGCAGCATTGGTGGGAGGGCGTCGACAAAGCGGGCAACACGCGCGACATCGGCGCCACCACGCTCGAGCCGCCGCTCGGTTGCGGCGCCTACCGCATCAAGGACTTCGTCGCCGGTCGCTGGGTCGCCTATGAGCGCGTGCCGGATTATTGGGGCAAGGACTTGCCGGTGAATATCGGCCGCGACAATTTCGACGAAATCCGTTTCGAGTTTTTCCGCGACACCACCGTCGCGCTCGAAGCGTTCAAGGCCGACCAGATGGACTGGCGCACCGAGACGAGCGCCAAGAACTGGGCGACCGCCTACGACTTTCCGGCGGTCCGCGAAAAGCGCGTCGTGCTGGAGGAATTCCCCGTCCGTAGCATGGGGATCATGCAGGCTTTCGCGTTCAACACCCGGCGCGAGAAGTTCAAGGACGCGCGGCTGCGCCGGGCGTTCAACTTCGCCTTCGATTTCGAGGAGATGAACAAGCAGATTTTCTTCGGACAGTACAAGCGGATCGCGAGCTATTTCGAAGGAACCGAGCTCGCCTCTTCGGGCTTGCCGGCCGGCCTCGAACTGGACATCCTGGAACCGCTGCGCGCCGAGGTGCCGCCCGAGGTCTTCACCAAGCCCTATACCAATCCGGTCGGCGGCAGCCCGGAGGCGGTGCGCGCCAATCTGCGCGAAGCCATTCGCCTCCTGCGCGAGGCAGGCTACGAAGTCCGCAATCAGAGGCTTGTCGATGCGATATCGGGCGAGCGCTATGAGGTCGAGTTCCTCGCCGCCGATCCGAGCACCGAGCGCTTCATCCTGTTCTACAAGCCCTCGCTCGAACGGCTCGGCATCACCGTGAATGTGCGCACCGTGGACGATGCGCAATTCGAAAACCGCCTGCGCCAATGGGATTTCGACATCATCACCACGAGCTGGCCGGAATCGCTGTCGCCCGGCAACGAGCAGCGCGGCTACTGGGGCTCGCAGGCCGCCGACCAGCCGGGCTCGCGCAATCTGATCGGCATCAGGAACACGGCGATCGACGCCCTGATCGACCGGGTGATCTTTGCGAAAAGCCGCGCCGAACTCGTGGCCGCCACCCGGGCGCTCGACCGCGTTCTGCTGCACCATAATTTCGTCGTCCCGCAATGGACCTACGGCAAGCTGCGCACCGCGCGCTGGGACCGCTTCGGCCGGCCGGAAAAACTTCCCGAATACGGCATGTCGGCGTTCCCGACCATCTGGTGGTGGGACGCGGCCAAGGCCGCCAAGGTGGGCGGCCGGTCGTGAGCAACCATAGTCAAACACCTTCCCCTGAAAGGGGAGGGTCGGACCGCGGCGAGCGGTCCGGGGAGGGGTCGCGAGCAGCTTCCGACCCCCACCCGGCGCTACGCGCCGACCTCCCCCTTTCAGGGGGAGGTTGTTCGCAGATCGCCATATGCGTCCCAGGAAGGAACAGACTGACGCGACGCGACGCTTTGATCATCTCCGCTGCCGGGTTGGCCGCGCTTGCCGCTCCCAAACTCATCGGCATGGCGCATGCGGCTGACGAGGACGCCGAAAACCACGGCATGTCGGCGTTCGGCGACCTGAAATACCCGCCGGACTTCCGCCATTTCGACTATATCGATCCCAACGCCCCGAAGGGCGGAACTTTCTCCCAGGTGGGATCGACGCGGCAGTTCAATCAGAATTTCCTGACCTTCAACTCGCTCAACACCTTCATTCTCAAAGGCGACGGCGCACAGGGGATGGAGCTCACCCTCACCTCGCTGATGGCGCGGGCGGCCGACGAGCCGGACGCGATGTACGGGCTCGCCGCGCGCGCGGTCGCGGTTTCCCCCGACGGCCTGACCTATCGGTTTTTCCTCCGCCCGGAGGCGCGCTTTCACGACGGCAGCCGCATCCGCGCCGAGGACGTCGTGTTCTCGCTCACCACCCTCAAGGCGAAGGGCCATCCGATCATCGGCCAGCTCCTGCACGACCTGACCGCGGTCGAGGCGGCCGATGAGGACACCGTGGTCGTGCGCTTTGCCGAGAAGCGCGGGCGCGACGTGCCGCTGTTCGTCGCCGGCTTGCCGATCTTTTCGCGCGCCTACTACGCTCATCGCCCGTTCGACGAAACGACGCTCGACGCGCCGCTCGGGTCGGGCCCCTACAAAGTGGGGCGCTTCGAGGTCGGGCGCTATATCGAATACGATCGCGTGCGCGACTGGTGGGGCGGTCGCCTGCCCGTCAGCATCGGCCAGTACAATTTCGACACGGTGCGGTACGAGTTCTATCGCGATCGCGACGTCGCCTTCGAGGGATTCACCGGCAAGAGCTATCTGTTTCGCGAGGAGTTCACCTCGCGCGTCTGGGCGACGCGCTACGATTTCCCGGCGATCCGCGATCAGCGGGTCAAGCGCGAGACCCTGCCGGACCAGACGCCGTCGGGCGCGCAGGGCTGGTTCATCAATACGCGGCGCGAGAAGTTCCGCCATCCGAAGCTGCGTGAAGCGCTGATCTGCGCCTTCGATTTCGAATGGACCAACAAGTCGCTGATGTACGATTCCTATCAGCGCACGCATTCGGTGTTTCAGAATTCCGACATGATGGCGAACGGCCCGCCGAGCGGCGAGGAGCTCGCGCTGCTGGAACGGTTCCGCGGACGCGTGCCGGACGAGGCGTTCGGCGAGCCGTTCGCGCCGCCGGTGTCGGACGGCTCGGGCCAGGATCGCGCGCTCCTGCGCAGGGCGGGGCAGCTCCTGCAGGAGGCGGGCTTTCCGGTCAAGGACGGGCGGCGGGTGGATGCGCGCGGCAACGAGGTCACGATCGAGTTCCTGATCGACGAGCCGACCTTCCAGCCGCATCACATGCTTTTCATCAAGAACCTGAACGTTCTCGGCATCGCGGCTTCGCTGCGCATGGTCGACCCGGTGCAGTATCGGGCGCGCGTCAACGATTTCGATTTCGATGTCACGGTGCAGCGGTTCAGCTTCTCGACGCTGCCGGGCGAGACGCTGCGTTCGTATTTCTCCTCGCAAGCCGCCGCCACCAAGGGCTCGTATAATCTTTCCGGCATGGCCGATCCCGCGGTCGATGCGCTGATCGACGCCGTGATCGCCGCGAACACGCGGGCCGAGCTCGTGATCGCGGCGCGGGCGCTCGACCGCGTCATCCGCGCCGGGCGCTACTGGGTCCCGCACTGGTACAAGGCCTCGCACTGGATCGCCTATTGGGACCAGTTCGGCCGGCCTGCGGCCAAACCGCGCTATGCGCGAGGCATCCCGGAAACCTGGTGGTATGATCGCGAGAAAGCGAGCAAGACCGAGCGGACGTGATGAGCAGCGGTCGCAAAGACGTCGCGCGCAGCCGCCACATTAGCTCGCACGCGTCCCGGGCGAACCGCGGCGCGCAGCGGCACGGTGCAGACCCGGGACTGGACCTGATATGTTGGTCCCTGAATCGGCGGCGCACCGCTTCGCGCTGCACCGCATCCGGACACGAGTCCGAAGGATGACATGAGCGCCTATATCATCCGCCGCATCCTGTTCATGATCCCCACTCTGCTCGGGATCATGCTGGTGTCGTTCGTCGTCGTGCAGTTTGCGCCCGGCGGCCCGGTCGAACGGGTGATCGCGCAGCTTTCGGGCGCCGATACCGGCGCGACCTCGCGCATTTCCGGCTCGGCCGGCGGCGATTTCGGCGCGCGCGGCCAGCTCCAGGGCGCCTCGCAGGTCGACGCGGCGACGTCGAAGTATCGCGGCGCGCAGGGGCTCGACCCCGAATTCATCAAGAGCCTGGAGCGGCAGTTCGGCTTCGACAAGCCGGCCTATGAGCGCTTCTTCCTGATGCTGCGGAACTACGCCACCTTCGACTTCGGGAAAAGCTATTTCCGCGACGTGCGCGTCCTCGATCTCATCAAGGAAAAGCTCCCCGTCTCGATGTCGCTCGGCATCTGGATGACGCTCCTCACCTATCTCATCTCGGTCCCGCTCGGCATCCGCAAGGCGGTGCGCGACGGCTCGCAGTTCGACGTGTGGACCTCGGGCGTGATCATCATCGGTTATGCAATCCCGGGATTCCTGTTCGCGATCCTCCTCATCATCCTGTTCGCGGGGGGATCGTTTTTCGACGTCTTTCCCCTGCGCGGCCTGACCTCGGATAATTGGGACCAGCTTTCCTGGTGGCGGAAAATCCTCGATTATTTCTGGCACCTGACGCTGCCGATCATCTCGATGGGCCTGGGCGCCTTCGCCACGATGACGCTGCTCACCAAGAACTCGTTCCTCGACGAAATCCGCAAGCAATATGTGCTCACCGCGCGCGCGAAGGGCTGTTCGGAGCGCCAGGTGCTGTACGGCCACATCTTCCGCAACGCCATGCTGCTGATCATCGCCGGCTTTCCCGGCGCCTTCGTGCACGCCTTCTTCTCCGGGTCGCTCCTGATCGAGACGATCTTCTCGCTCGACGGGCTCGGGCTGCTCGGCTTCGAGAGCGTGCTCAACCGCGACTATCCGGTGGTGTTCGCGACGCTGTATATTTTCTCGCTGGTCGGCCTCGTGGTGAATCTGATCTCCGACCTGACCTACACCTGGGTCGATCCGCGCATCGACTTCGAGACGCGGGAGGTGTGAGTTGGACGCCACAACCTCCGACCGCACGCCGGACACGACGGCCGTCTCGCCGACCGGGCTTGCCGTCCTGCCCGAAGGCCGGCCGCTCAAGCTGTCGCCGATCAACCGGAGGCGCTGGGAGAACTTCAAGGCGAACCGGCGCGGCTACTGGTCGTTCTGGCTCTTCCTCGTGCTTTTTGCCCTGTCGCTCAGCGCCGAGTTCATCGCCAATGATCGGCCCCTGTTCGTGAGCTATGACGGCCGCTGGTACTCGCCGGTGTTCGTCAATTATCCCGAAACCACGTTCGGCGGCGATTTCGAGACCCGCACCGACTATCGCGATCCCTTCGTGCAAAGGCTGATCGCCGAGAAGGGCGGGTACATGATCTGGCCGCCGGTCCATTACTCCTACAACACGCACAATCTCGATCTGCCGACGCCCGCCCCGTCGCCGCCGACATGGATGCTGACCGAGGCCCAATGCCAGCCCGTGGTGGCGAAGAAGGGCCTGAGCGGCTGCAGCGACCTCGAATACAACTGGCTCGGCACCGATGATCAGGGACGCGACGTCGTCGCCCGCCTGATCTACGGCTTCCGCATCTCGGTGCTGTTCGGCTTGGCGCTCACGCTGGTCTCCTCGGTGATCGGCGTGGCGGCCGGCGCTGTCCAGGGCTATTTCGGCGGCTGGACCGACCTGCTGTTCCAGCGCTTCATCGAGATCTGGACGTCGGTTCCTTCGCTCTATCTGCTCCTGATCATTTCGTCGGTGCTCGTGCCCGGCTTTTTCGTGCTGCTCGGAATCCTGCTCCTGTTCTCCTGGGTGTCGCTGGTCGGCCTCGTGCGCGCCGAGTTCCTGCGCGGGCGCAACTTCGAATATGTCCAGGCCGCGCGCGCGCTCGGCGTCTCCAATACGCTCATCATGTTCCGCCACCTCCTGCCCAACGCGATGGTGGCGACGCTGACCTTCCTGCCCTTTATCCTGTCGTCGTCGGTGATGACGCTGACCGCGCTCGACTTCCTGGGCTTCGGCCTGCCGCCGGGCTCGCCCTCGCTCGGCGAGATGCTGAGCCAGGGCAAGGCCAATATTCAGGCCCCGTGGCTCGGGCTGACCGCCTTCTTTACCGTCGCCGTCATGCTGTCACTGTTGATCTTTATCGGCGAGGCGGTGCGCGACGCGTTCGATCCGCGCAAGGCGTTTGGGTGAGAATTGAGCTATGATGGCTACAGCCGATGGAGGCTGCCGTGAACAAGATCGTGCGCGAAAACTATCCGGCCTCGAAACTGCCGGAGGACTTGCGCCCGACCGACAACCCAGATGCACGGGTCACCGTGACGATAGAACAAGAGCCGGATGAACTGACGGTAGAAGGAGAGCTGTCCGATATTCAACGACCGAAGCACATCATGACCTTGGAAGAGATTTTCGCTCAACGCCGTCCCCCTTATCGCACTAAGGAAGAGATCGACGCCGCAATTCGCCGCGACCGAGACGAATGGGATGAGTGATGCTTCGCACCGTGTGGTCTACTTAGACGCAAACCCGTTTATCTACATGCTTGAAGGAGAAATTGAGATTGCTCATTCGGTCGCAAAGCTGATGAAGCTGCTCCGAACGAAGCCTGAGCTCGGCGTTACGAGTGAATTGACGATCGCAGAGGTGCTACCGAAAGCGCCGACCCCGAATCACCGTCGGACCTATCTGAACCTTATTCTTTGGAGCGGGATATTCCATTTGGCGCCTGTATCGCTCGGCGTCCTGACGGAGTCCGCAACTTACCGCCGCAAAAGCGAGGCGGCTTCGGGATGACGGAACTATGTCTTACCCGAAACTTCCCGATGCGATTCATGTTGTGACCGCGATACGATGCGGTTGCCGAGCCATCCTTTCAGGAGACAAGAGATTGCGGTTGCCCAAGAGTTTGCGCCAATTCAACGCCAATTCTGCCGGCATCGATTCGTTGATGCAGGAATTGGCATGACCGCTCCCATCCTCTCCGTGCGCGATCTCTCCGTCTCCTTCCGTCAGGGCGAACGGGATATTCTCGCCGTCGACCGGGTGTCGTTCGATCTCGCCAAGGGCGAGACCCTCGCCCTCGTCGGGGAGTCCGGCTCGGGCAAGTCGGTGACCGCGTTGTCGATCATGAAGCTCCTGCCCTATCCGGCGGCGAGCCATCCCTGCGGCGCGATCGCCTTCAAGGGTCGGGAACTGCTCACTCTGCCCGAATCGGAGATGCGGCGGGTGCGCGGCGATGACATCACGATCATCTTCCAGGAGCCGATGACCTCGCTCAATCCGCTGCACACGATCGAGAAGCAGATCGGCGAGATCCTGCTGCTCCATCGCGGGATCGCCGGGGCGGCGGCGCGGGCGCGCACGCTCGAGCTGCTCGATCAGGTGGGCATTCCCGATCCGGAAACCCGGCTGCCGAGCTATCCGCACCAGCTCTCGGGCGGACAGCGCCAGCGCGTGATGATCGCCATGGCGCTCGCCAACGAGCCCGACCTGCTGATCGCCGACGAACCCACGACCGCGCTCGACGTCACGGTGCAGGCGCAGATTCTCAAGCTTTTGAAGGAGATTCAGACGCGGCTTGGCATGTCCATGCTGTTCATCACGCATGACCTCGGAATCGTGCGCAAGGTCGCCGACCAGGTGTGCGTCATGAAGCACGGCAAGATCGTCGAGCAGGGGCCGGTGGAGCGCGTGTTCACCACGCCCGAGCACCCCTACACGCGCGACCTACTCGCCGCCGAGCCGAAGCCGAACCCGGCGCCGTTGCAGCCGGACGCGCCCATGATCGTCGAGACCAAGGACCTCAAAGTGTGGTTTCCGATCAAGCGCGGCGTGATGCGCAAGGTGGTCGGCCACATCAAGGCGGTCGACGGGGTGACCATCGAGATTCGCAAGGGAGAGACGCTCGGCGTCGTGGGCGAATCGGGCTCGGGCAAGACCACGCTCGGGCTCGCCATCTTGCGGCTCATTTCTTCCGACGGCCCGATCGTGTTTCTCGGCAAGGAACTCCAGGGCCTCAAGTTCAAGCAGATGCGGCCGTTCCGGCGCGACATGCAGATCGTGTTCCAGGACCCGTTCGGCTCGCTCTCCCCGCGCATGTCGATTTCCGACATCATCGAGGAGGGCCTCTGGGTGCACCAGCCGAAACTGTCCGCGGCCGAGCGCGAGGAGCGGGTGATCCGGGCGCTGTCGGATGTCGGCCTCGATCCGGAGTCGCGCTTCCGCTACCCGCACGAGTATTCCGGCGGCCAGCGGCAACGCATCGCGGTCGCCCGCACGCTCGTGCTGGAGCCGACCTTCATCGTGCTGGACGAGCCGACCAGCGCGCTCGACATGCTGATCCAGTCGCAGATGGTCGACCTCTTGCGCGACCTGCAGCAACGCCGGGACCTGACCTATCTGTTCATCTCGCACGATCTCCGCGTGGTGGCGGCGCTTGCGAGCCGCCTGATCGTGATGCGGCACGGCAAGGTGGTGGAAGCGGGAGCGGCCGCCGAGGTGTTCGCGCATCCCCGATCCGACTACACGCGCGCCTTGTTCGCCGCGGCCTTCAATCTTGAGACCGCGCCGGAAGGCGTGGTAGCGCAATAAGACATGGAATGGCTGACGCAAGCGACGGGGGAGCCTTGATGCTGGCCGATCGAGCGAGCGAGATAGCGCCGGGTCTGGCCGCTCGCGCGGGCGGGGCGGCGTCGACGCTGTCCGACCGTGTGATCGACGTACGCATCAACGAGCCCGAATCGGTCGGAACCGGATTCCGCCCGTTCGAGCGTTACCATGTCGAGCTTGCGCACGCGGACGGCGGCAAGGCGCATCTCGTGCGCGACATCTTGCGGGTGGGGCGCACGGTCGGCGTGATCGCGATCGATCTCGCGCGTGACGAGATCGTCGTCATCCGCCAGTTCCGGCTCGCCGCACAGCTCGGCACCGGGGTCGGAGAGCTGGTGGAGATTCCCGCCGGTTATGTCGATACGGGCGAAACGCCGATCGAGGCCGTCAAGCGCGAATGCCTGGAGGAGATCGGGGTCGCGCCGCGCGCCGTGCGGGAAATATACACGTTCATGCCGGCGCCCGGCATTCTCGACGAACACGCCACGATCTATCTCGCGGCGGTGGACGCCGCCCAGGCGCTGGCGCATGCCGGCGCGGCCTATGAAACCGAGCAGACGCGGCCGATCCGCGTGCGCATCGACGACGCGCTCGACGCGCTGCGGAAGGGCACGATCCACAACGGCTATCTGATCATCGCCCTGCAATGGATCGCGCTCAATCGCGACCGGCTGCCCGACCTGCTGCGGGAGGGATGACGCAAGGGCCTATCAGAGGCGTCGGACGCTCGTCACCGCGCTTCCCGCCGCCGCGATGCGCGCCACCGCCGCCGCGATCGGCTCGATCGCGACCGCCATGTGAAACGCATTGGCATGCACGAGCGTGTCGGCGTCGCGCACGATCGCGACATGGCCCGTCCAGAAAATCAGATCGCCGCGCCGGAACGCGGTCGCGTCGCCCGATCCGAGCGGGGCGCCCAGCGCCCGCTCCTGCAAATCGCTGTCGCGCGGACACGCGATCCCCGCGGCGTCGAGCGAAACCTGAACAAGGCCGGAGCAATCGAGTCCGAGGCTCGTCTTGCCGCCCCACAGATAGGGCACGCCGACAAACCGCTCCGCGACCGCAACGAAATCAGGCTCGCACGCATCGGCCGGCGCAAGGTGCTGCGCCGGAACGCAGCCTCCCGCGGCAAGCCATGCGAAGCCCCGATCGAAGCGCGCAACCGCGACGCGGCTGCCGAGCGAGAGCGCCGTGACCGGCGGCAGCTTGATGGAGGGTCCGGGAAACACGAAGGTGCGCAGCGCGGCGACCCTGTGGGTCGGTTCGGGGCCCGGCGGCGCGAGCGCCTGCTGCGGCAGCCACCCGACATAGCCGTCGGACAGGAGCTGGCCCCAGCACCAGCCCTCGTCGTCCTGCTCGTAGATCGTCACGCGCTCGCCGCGCAGCGCCTCGGTGTCGAGCGGCGCGTCGGGCTCGGGCGTGCGCCGCAGCGGCGCCTGCGCCTCGACCACCTCGCGCAGAACGCCCTCGACGTATCGCTCGGCCGCGACCTTCCCTTCGAGATGCTTCGCCGCAAGATCGGGGCGGGCGGGCGTTATCCGGGGGTCGAACATGGACATTTCGGTTGCGCCGTCGAATTTGCTCGGTCATTCCGGAAGCCAAGCGAAGCGCGGCTGTCCGGAATCCATAGCCCCGGTCTGAGAGTATCGATTCCGGGCTCGCCGCTGCGCGGCGCCCCGGAATGACAAAAAATCATCCATAGCGCTCGCACAGGAGCGCGTAGAGGGCGCGCGCGGCCTGACATTCGCCGCCTTCCGGGCGGGCCGGCTTCGCCCGCGGAGTCCAGCCATAGATGTCGATATGGAGCCACGCCGCCGCCTTGCTGACGAAACGCCGGAGAAACAGCGCGCAGACGATCGAGCCGGCAAATCCGCCCGAGGCCACATTGTTGAGATCGGCCACCTTCGAATCGAGCATCGAATCGTAACGCCGCCACAATGGCATCCGCCACAGCGGATCGTTCTCGGTGTCGGCGTGCCAGGAGAGCGCGGCGGCGAGCGCCTCGTCCTCGGTGTAGAAGGGCGGCAGGTCGGGACCGAGCGCGACGCGCGCCGCCCCGGTGAGCGTGCCCAGATCGACGAGGAGCTCCGGCCGGTCCTCGTCCGCGAGCGCCAATGCGTCGGCGAGAACAAGCCGACCCTCCGCGTCGGTATTGCCGATCTCGACGGTCAGGCCCTTGCGCGAGCGATAGACGTCGAGCGGCCGGAACGCGGCGGCGGACACGGCGTTCTCGACGGCCGGAATGAGCACGCGCAGCCGCACCCGCAGCCCGCGGCCCATGATCATATGCGCGAGCGCGAGCACGGTCGCAGCCCCCGCCATGTCCTTCTTCATGAGCTGCATGCCGCTCTCGGTCTTGAGGTCCAGTCCGCCGGAATCGAAGCACACCCCCTTCCCCACCAGCGTGACTTTGGGCGCTGTCTCGTCGCCCCAGGCGAGATCAATCAGGCGCGGCGCGCGCTCGGCCGCCCGGCCGACGGCGTTGATCAGGGGAAAGTGCTGGGCGAGCAGTTCCTCGCCGGCGAAGGTGCGGATTTCGGCGCCGTGGCGCGCGGCGAGATCGCGCGCCGCGGCCTCGATGTCGCCTGGCCCCATGTCGTTGGCCGGCGTGTTGATCAGGTCGCGGGCGAGATATATCGCCTCGACGATGCGCGAAAGATCGTCGCCGGCGACCCCCTCCGGTATTTCGAGGCGCACCTCTTTGTCCGGCCCTGAGCGATAGCGTTCGAAGCGATACGCGCCGAGCGCGAAGGCGAGCGCGGCAAGCCGCGCATCGTCGCCCGCGGCATTGGCGAACCGATAGACCCCGCGCGGCAAAACACCCGGCAGCCGTCCGGCGGAAAACGGATCACGGCCCGGCGCCTCCGCCTCGTCGCAGCCGACCAGCACCGCGGCGATGCTGCCGTCGGCGTCGGGGAGCAGGACTTGCCGCTCGGGTTTCGGCTCGAATCCCGCCGCGGTCGCAAACGCCAGGGCCTTGTCGTCGAATTGCGCGCGCAGGGCGGGCCACGTCGCCTGATCGACGAACCAGATAGGGACGGCGGCGCCGCCGCGCTTCACGAAAGGCGAATGCATGAGCGGGTTTCCAATGTGCAACCGCCCCTGCTAACACGGCGTTCTTCCAACATGAAGGCTTCGCGGCCGGCATGGACGCCGGCAGGTAGCCGGATGACCCGATCGGCGCGCGTTGCGGCGGCATCCGCGCACCCGCATCAACTTGAACGAGGAGCCCCGCATGGCGATCGAGCTGTACGCCTTCAATACCCCCAATGGCCGCAAGATCAGCGTGGCGCTCGAGGAAATGGAGCTGCCCTACAGGGTGCATGTCGTGAACATCGCCAAAGGCGAGCAGCATGACCCCGCCTTCCTGAAGATCAGCCCGAACAACAAGATTCCCGCCATCGTCGACCCGGACGGCCCGGGCGGAGCGCCGATCAGCGTGTTCGAATCGGGCGCGATCCTCATCTATCTCGGCGAGAAGACCGGCCGCTTCTGGCCGCGCGATCTGCGCGCGCGGGTCCCCGTGCTCGAATGGCTGATGTTCCAGATGGGCGGGTTCGGTCCGATACCGGGCCAGGTCCATCATTTTCTCGATCTCGAGAGCGAGCATGACCGCCGCTACGGGCTCGAACGTTACATGAAGGAGACGCGCCGGCTGTACGGCGTGATGGATCGGCGGCTCGCCGATCACGAGTTCTTCGCCGACGAGATTTCAATCGCCGATCTCGCGATCGTCGGCTGGGCGTGGCGGCACGCGCGCCACAAGGTGGACCTCGCCGACTTCCCGAATGTCAGGCGCTGGTACGACACGATGATGGCGCGCCCTGGCGTCAAGCGCGGCTTCGAGGTCGCGCTGAGCTGAGGCGCGTCGCGGCGAATCTGGCTCGCGCCGCCGGTCGAGCGGCCCATGATACATGGAATCAACTACACCTCTCCCCGGCGGGGAGAGGTCGGATTCCGAAGCGGAGCGAAGGAATCCGGGTGAGGGGGCGTGGCGCAACTCAATCGTTGCATAGCTCGCGGTAGATCGTCTCCAGCACGCCCGTGCAGCGCTCGTCTGAGTGGTCCCGAGCTTGCGAGCCCTTTGTTTGAAACGCTTCATCCCCTCACCCGGCCGCTGCGCGGCCGACCTCTCCCCGCCGGGGAGAGGTATAGGCAAACGGAACAACCTGCCTAGCCGAATATGTCGTTGCAGATGTCCTCGAGCAGATCCTCCTGCTCGGCGATCGACATCGCCAAGTTCTTGCCCACGATGATGTCGCTGGCGAGATCGCGTATGTCCTCGCGCTTGGATTTTGGGTCGAGCGGGGCGATCTGGGCGGGGTCGATCGCGTCGACGAGCGCGCGGATGA
>CAYGZV010000014.1:21177-24622 GCA_964354425.1 uncultured Rhodoplanes sp.
GGGTCGAGCGGGGCGATCTGGGCGGGGTCGATCGCGTCGACGAGCGCGCGGATGACTTCGTTCTTCGTCGCGGCGTAGGAGTCCGAGCGGCGCAAACCGGCATTGGGTGAGTTCGCGCCCGGCCGCGAACCAAGCCGCACCGGCTCGCTGGTCCCGACAGGCGGCCTCGCCCGCTTTCCGAACACGACGATCTCCACTCGGGCGAATTCCGCTCCGGTGGAATCGGAATTCTGCTTTGGTTGTTGTTGCGCAAGCGCGTTTTCTACGGCGAACCGGTTCCCACTTCGCCGGAAACGCTTCTGACCCGTTCATCCTCGCTGCGACAGCTTACCCATGAGCGGCGTCGCGAGCATTGCTCGCCCCCTTTTCGCGTCGGCGCCGCCCGCAACCGTTTCGGCGAGTTGGCGGAACAGGTCGGCGACGCGGTGAACGGCGGCGACCTCCGCGATCATCTGCCCATTATTGGCGGCCGCGCCGAACAATTGCGGCTCGAATGGAATGACCGCGACCGGCTCGTCCAAAACCGCACTGGCGAAATCGCGCGGCTTGATCTCCGGCCGCTTCGGCACGCCGACCTGGTTGAGGCAATACAGCGGGGGTCGATCGTTCGGACGGGCAAGGTGCAGCATGTCGAGCAGGTTCTTGGCGTTGCGCAGGCTCGCGAGGTCGGGCGCGGCGACGATGAGGATGGTGTCGGCGCCGAGCAGAATGCGCCTGCTCCAGGCGGTCCAGACATGCGGCACGTCGAGCACCACGCAGGGCGCGCTCGCCCGCAGCGCATCGATCGCCGGGTCGAAGCTCTCGGCGGCGACGTCATAAACCCGCTCGATGGTCGCCGGCGCGGCGAGCAGACGCAGGCGACCGCTGCATGTGGACAGCAGCCGGTCGATGAAGGCCGCGTCGACGCGATCGGGCGAGGCCACCGCATCGGCGATGCCCTGCGGCGGGTCCTGGTTGTAGTCGAGGCTTGCGGTGCCGAAAGCGAGATCGAGGTCCGCGATGACGGTCTCGATCGCAAGATCGCGTGCGGCCGCCCAGGCGATGTTGTGGGCGACGGCGGACGCGCCGACGCCGCCCTTCGCTCCGACGACGGCGATAACGCGCCCGAGCGGCCGGGCGTCGGGCGCACCGAACAGCCGGCTCACCGCCCGTACGATGTCGAACGGCCCGAGCGGTGCGACGAGATATTCGCTCACCCCGCGGCGCAGGATTTCGCGGCGGAGGACGATGTCGTCGAGATGCCCGAGGACGATGACGCGGGTGTCGGGATCGCAGACCTGAGCGAGTTCGTCGAGGCGATTCAGGACATTCTCGCCACGCGTCTGCGTCTCCAGCAGGATGAGGTTCGGGGTGGGCTCGTTGCGATAGGCTTCGGTCGCCCCGGCGATGCCGCCCATCTGGATGCGCACCTGCGCCCGCATCATGCGGCGATCCTCGGCCGCGGCCTGGACCGCCGCTGCAATCTCCGCGGTTTCGCAGAACGCCTGCAGCGCGACCGTGGGGACCGGCGCGACATATTCGTCGCCCTCGCCCAACTCGATCCGTTGCGCCGCCGCTGCGGCATTTTTCTGAGGTCGGGCGATCATCGGACCGCCTCGCCTGCGTTGCGCGATGCGGCGCAGCCGGCGCCGGCGAGGGCGCCTCGGGTGATCAGGCGCGCGGTGCTCATACGCTCCACTTTCCACATGACGCAGCGGCGCAGTTCGCCGTACAGCGCGATTTCAACAGCCAAACGTCAATTCGTGGTTAATGCGGCGTATCCAAGTCGCAGGTTTGCGCAGGTGCGCGATCCGGCATCAGCCGAGCGGCGCCATCCATGGCGTGGCGGGATAGACCCCGAGCGCCGCCGCGGCGAGCGCAATCCCGTAGGGGACGCCGCCGTCGGAGCGATGCAGGCGCTGGATCCAGGCCCGGCCCGCCAGAATCGGCGGCAACGCGTATTGGCGGAATTCGAGGAGCGCAAAGGTCAGCCATCCGCCCAGCAGCGAGGCGCATAGAAGGAAATCGTCAAGGCCGCTCCAGCCAAGCCAGAGCGCGGTCGCAGCGGCGAGCTTGGCGTCCCCGCCGCCGATCCAGCCGCGCGCGAAAAAGGCAAAGCCGACGCCGAGAACCGTCGCGCCAGCGCCAAGATGCGCGAGAACGGCGGCAAGCGGCATCCCGGTCGCGGCGGCGAGACAGACAAAGCCGATCACGAGCAGGATGGAGACACGGTTCGAAATGGTCATGGTGAGGAGGTCGCTCGAGGCGGCGAAGGCCATGAGCGCCGGAAACACCATCAATCTCGCGAGGTCGAGCGCCATCTCCGGGCTCGTTATCGGCGCTTGCTGCTCACGAGCCGTTGCCGGCGCTCGTTTTCGCAAGCTCGCCCGGCACGTGGGAGAAGGTCGTCTTCAGCTGAGTGGCCAGCGAATGCGCGACCGTGATGATCGCAAGCGAAATGCCCGCGGCGATGAGGCCGTATTCGATGGCGGTCGCCCCGGACTCGTCCTGAAGGAACCGCTTCAAGAGGCTGCTCATGGCACGCTCCTAAGGTGGTCGCACGCAACGTCTGAGCCTGGATATCGCCAGCGCCGCCGTCTCCGGCCGACCGGGCCGTGTCGCAACCTAGCCTGCCCGTCTTGCGCGCCCGTTAATTCCGCCGGTCGGGCGGCGCGGCGCTGCATTGCCTGTGCGCTTGGTTAACGAGCGCTTTCTCCGCGCGCGAACGCGGCTAGCCGGGCGTCGCAGGCGTCGCGGCTCTTCCGTCGCGCCGACAGAGTCCGGCGCTCACGCGATCGGCAGCGCCGTGGTCGACTTGATCTTTTCCATGGCGAAACGCGAGGTGACGTTCTTCAGCGGCACCGCCGCGATCAGCCGTTTGTAGAACAGGTCATAGGCGTGCATGTCGGCGGCGATCACGCGCAGCATGTAGTCGACGTCCCCCGCCATCCGATAGAACTCCATCACCTCCGGCATGGCCCCCACCGTCTTGGCGAAGCGGTCGAGCCATTCCTCCGAGTGGTCGGCGGTCTCGATCGACACGAACACCGTAATCCCAAGCCCGATCTTGTCGGGATCGACGAGCGCGACGCGCTTGGTGATCACGCCTTCGGCTTCGAGCTTCTGGATTCGCTTCCAGCACGGCGTCGACGAGAGGCCCACCCGGTGTCCGATCTCGGCCACCGACAGGGAGGCGTCGTCCTGCAGGAGAATGAGGATTTTGCGATCGATGGCGTCCATGCGCGCCAGGCCCATGCGGGTGCTTCCCATGCGGCTCGGCTGCCGAACTCGCCGTGAAACGATTATGGCCAGCCAAGAATAATTTTCCAATCTAAAGCATAAGCCAGCGATAAGAAAGATATTTCTTCTACGTTTCAGGTTGAGGCTCAGGTCGAGGCGTTCTCGCGCAAGAGGCGCTCGACCTCTCCGCGCGTCGGCGCCCCCGCCCCGCCGCCGAAGCGGGCGC
>CAYGZV010000014.1:24722-30697 GCA_964354425.1 uncultured Rhodoplanes sp.
AGGCGCTCGACCTCTCCGCGCGTCGGCGCCCCCGCCCCGCCGCCGAAGCGGGCGCATTTGAGGGCAGCCGCCGCCGCGGCAAAGCGGAGCGCCCGGACAGGGTCGCCCTGCTCGATGAGAGCGAGCGCGAAGGCGCCGTGGAAGACGTCGCCGGCCGCCAGCGTGTCGACCGCATCGACGGCGAATGCGGGCGCTTCGCCGCCTGCTTCGCCCGCGCGCCAGCGTATCGGGCCGGCGCCGTCGGTCACCGCGAGAAACGCGCCGCCGGTCGCGCCGAGGCGGGCGAGGCCTGAGGCGAGGTCCTCGCATCCGGCGGTCGCGCTGAGGCCCGCGCGCGAAAAGATTCGATGCGTTGCGGCGAGCAGGAGCGGGTCGTTTGCGGCGGCCCGCTTCTCGATGTCGAGCACGACCGGCAGGCCGCGGCGGCGCGCCGCGGCGCAGATGGGCGCGGCGAATTCGGGACAGTGGTCGTCCGCGAGCACGCCGTCCATGTCGGCGACCAGCCGGTCGGGGTCGGCGGCCCGCGCCGTGCGCAGGGTATCGTCCCGATGAAAGGTGATGGTCCGCCCGCCCTGGGCATCCACCAGGATGGCGGAGACCGGCGAAACGCCCCCGTCGACCCGCACGCAGGCGCAATCGACGTCCTCGGCGGCGAGGCCGGCCAAGACGCGGTCCCCGATCGGATCATGTCCATGGCCGTCGCCGAGCGGTCCGGCGAAGCGGGCCGCGCCGCCGAGCCGCGCGATGGCGATCGCGGCATTCGCGGCGCCGCCGCCGACCACCGAGATGAATTCGAGCGCCCTGGTCTTGGCGTCGCGCTGCGGGAAAGCAGCGACGCGGAACACCTGATCGAGCACGGCTATTCCCGTGCAGAGAATGCGCGGACGGCGGAACGCAGGCGTCCGCTCATCCGCTCGCACCGGCGTCCTCCACCCAGGCGCGAATGATGTGATGGGCGATCGCCCACGGGGGCGGCGTGGTCAAGGCTTCGGTATGACGGCGATCAAGCATCGCGGCCGCCTCGTCGCGCGCGAACCACCGGGCGTCCTCGAGTTCCGACCGGTCGACGGTAATCGCGGCCGAGAGCGCGTCCAGGTGGCAGCCGATCATCAGCGACATCGGAAACGGCCATGGCTGCGAGCCGAGATAGCGGACGTGGCCGCAGCGAATGCCGGTCTCCTCCTGCGTTTCGCGCCGGGCCGCCTCCTCGATGTTTTCGCCCGGCTCAATGAAGCCGGCGAGACAGGACCACATGCCCGGCGCAAAATTCGCCTGCCGGGCAAGCAGGCAGCGCTCGCCGTTGGTGGCGAGCATAATGACGACCGGGTCGGTGCGCGGGAAATGGTGCGCCTGGCAGGCCGGACAGTCGCGCCGCCAGCCGCCTTCCGCGGATTGCGTCGGAGCGCCGCAAACCGAGCAGAAGCGGTGGCGCGCGTGCCAGAGCAGCAGCGCCTTCGCCGCCGCGAGACCCGGCAAATGCGCCGCCGCGACGAGGCCTTGGACCGCGATGGACCGCAGGTCGACGACGAGAAACTCGCGCCGCTTCAAATCGTCCGTCGCCGCGCGATCGAGCCCGATCGCGAACCGGCCTGCGCCCGCGTCTAGTCCGAGCAGCACCCGCTCGTCCGCGGCGCAAAATGTCGCAGCCTCCGTCAAGGGAAACAGCGGATCGGCGAGCGCGCCGGCTTTGCGCAGGAGAACCGCTTCGCCGACCAGAACATAGGCGAGGCTGTCGCCGTGCGCCTCCAGCGCCGCGCGCCAGCCGGCATCGTGCCGCCTGCCGGACTCGCGCTCGATCGGTCCGCCAGTGAAAGCGAGATGAACCTTGCCTGCGAAGTCGGGATAACGCGACATCGATCACTTCCGCGCGCACGCCGCTTTTCCGCCGGGACGCGCCGCCGTCCCGGTAGACCGTTGCGCATCGCCGCTGCCTTTACCACGCGACGATGAGCACGCCTACTCGGCTGCGACCCAAATCCGGCGGCGCAGCTCGCGGATGAAGGCCTCGACCTCCTGCGGATCGTGATCGATCGCCGGCGCTTGGCCCCACACGGGTTTCGGCCAGGCGACGTCGGTCGTGCGTCGGGCGATGATGTGCACATGCAATTGCGACACGACATTGCCGAGCGCGGCGATGTTGAGCTTGTCGCAGGCGGTGACCGTCTTGACCGCGCGGGCGACGCGGGCGATTTCGGCCATCAGTTGCGCCTGCTCCACCTCGTCGAGGTCGATGATCTCGACCGCGTCGCGGCGGGGCACGAGCAGCACCCAGGGATAGTTCGCGTCCTTGATCACGAGCACGCGCGACAACGGCAGATCGCCGATCGCGATCGTATCCTTCGCGAGCTGCGAATGCAGCGACCAGCCGGGCGTCGTCATAAGTGGATTCTACGGGATAATCATCCGGCTTTAAACCGCGCCAGCCGAATCGGCGCGCGCCGTGAACGGGTCCGCTCCCGCGCCCCCGCGCAAGTTGAACGTCCGAAAAGTTACAGCTTCTTGAACGTTACGGCGCAATACGATGCGGACTATTCCGGATTTGCAGCACCTACTCAGGATGCTTTTTTGACGGCAAGAATCACTTGCATTGCAGCGCGCTGATCGAGGCGCGCCCGCCGAGGAAGAACGCATGTGGCGCGAGACGATCGAGACGAGCACCTTCGCAAGGTGCCACTTCTGCAGCGAGATCATCGTCGCTGAGAGGACGCCGGCGATTGCCCAGCAATGCGGCGAGTGCGGCGACGGCGGCCCGTATGCACAGCCCATGAACGACAACTACTTCGATGTGGTGATGCGGGTACGCCGCCCCGCTCGCCGCTCAGCGCGGCCGCGTCCCGCCGCCTAGGCTTGTCTCGCACCGTTTCACGACGAATATCAGGGGGAACTGGGGTGTAACGGCAGGTTGCGAGAGATCGCAGCCTGCCGTTGCTGTTCCGCCGGTGACCAACCCTGTCCGGCCGTGCGCCTCCCGGCCCATGCGGCGCGCCTCTCCCGCCCACAGGCAAAGGCGGGCCCGCGCGGCTGTGCTTGCATTGCCCTTGCATTCCGCCGATATAGAGCCGGGAGGTTGGCGGTGGACGAGCCACTCGCCAACCGGGTCAGGTCCGGAAGGAAGCAGCCCTAACGAGCTCCGGTTCGGGTCGCTCGTCAGCCTCCCACTTCAAGCAAGCGCCTGCGAGGCCGGCCGGACCTATGAACGACGCCGATCTTTCCGGCCGGGTGACGGAGCCTGACCTGCTGGGCACGGCTGCTGCGCCCACGAGCGAGCCAGCCGGCTACCGCGTGCTCGCCCGCAAATACCGCCCTGCGACCTTCGACGATCTGATTGGCCAGGACGCGATGGTGCGCACCATCACCAACGCGTTCACGACCGGCCGCATTCCCCAGGCCTGGATCCTCACCGGCGTGCGCGGCGTCGGCAAGACGACGACCGCCCGCATCCTCGCCCGCGCGCTCAATTATGCCTTGCCCGACGGCTCGGTGGCGGGACCCACGGTCCACATGCCCGGGCTAGGCCTGCATTGCGCCGCGATCATGGAGAGCCGGCATTTCGACGTGATCGAAATGGACGCGGCGTCGCACAACAGCGTCGACGATATCCGGCAGATCAACGACGCCATCCGCTACGCGCCGGTGAGCGCCCGCTACAAGGTCTATATTCTCGACGAAGTGCACATGCTGTCCACGGCGGCGTTCAATGCGCTGCTCAAGACGCTCGAGGAGCCGCCGCCGCACGCCAAGTTCATTTTCGCCACCACCGAAATCCGCAAGGTGCCGATCACGATCCTGTCGCGCTGCCAGCGCTTCGATCTACGCCGGCTCGACGCCGAGCGTTTGATGGCGCATCTCGAAGGGATCGCGGCGCGCGAAGAGGTCACCGCCGAGCCTGACGCGCTCGCGCTGATCGCCCGCGCCGCGGACGGATCGGTGCGCGACGCGCTCTCTTTGTTCGACCAGGCGATCGCCCATGCCGCCGGTCCGGTGCGCGCCGAGAACGTGCAGCAGATGCTCGGCCTCGCCGACAGAAGCCGCGTGATCGATCTGTTCGAGCGCCTGATGCGCGGCGATATCGCCGGCGCTCTCGGCGAGCTGCGCGACCAGTATGACAGCGGCGCCGATCCGCTGATCGTGCTCAGCGATCTGGCCGAGTTCACTCATTTCGTTACGCGCTTGAAAGCCGTGCCCACGATCGCCGGGGATCGCTCGCTGCCCGAGGCCGAGCGTGTGCGCGGCCGGGCGCTCGCCGCCGCGCTGTCGATGCGAACGCTGTCGCGGACCTGGCAGATGCTCTTCAAGGGGATCGAGGAGGTCGACGGCGCGACGAAGCCGATCGCCGCCGCGGAGATGGTTCTGGTGCGCATCGCCTATGCGGCCGACCTGCCGACGCCTGACGAGGTGATCCGGTCGCTGTCCAGGGACACAGCGAGCGCGGGCGCCGACGCTGCGCAGCCGCGCGAGCGTCCCCGCCCGCCCGGCGGCGGAGCGACCGCGCACGGCGTTCGTCCCGAGCTTGCCGCGCCCGAGCGCGGCGCAGTCCGCGCGCCGGTTGCGGCGCGCGCGACGGCGGCCGCGCGCGAGACGCGTCCCCTTCCCGCCGAAGCGCCGGCCGCGGCGGGGCCGAAGGCGACCGCAAGCTTCGCCCATCTGATCGCGCTCGCCGGCGAGCAGCGCGACCTCGCGCTCAAGGCTGCGCTCGAACGCGACGTGCGGCTCGTGCGTTTCGAAGATGGCAAGCTCGAAGTCGCGCTCGAGCCGACCGCCTCCAAGGCGCTGATCGGCGATCTTGCGCGCAAGCTGGGCGAGCTCACCAACCGGCGCTGGATGGTGGTGCTCTCGGCCGAGCGGGGCGAGCCGCCGGTCAAGGCGCAGCTGCAGGCGCGCCAGGCCGAGATCGAGCGCGGGGTGCAGGCCGATCCGCTGGTGCAAAGCGTGCTCGACCGCTTTCCCGGAGCGGAAATCGTGGCGGTCCGCCCGCGCGCGGAGGACGATGCAGGGCTCGCGGCGGTTCCCGATGCGGAGGACGCGGTTCCGGAGCCGGCGGCCGAGGACGACACGCCTGCTTTCGGCGCGCGCGGCCGGCCGGACGACGTCGATGACACGACCTGAGCCGAAGCGCTCGCACATCCAACACGCGCGGCGACGATCGACGCCCGCGAATGCCGAAGGGGTTTGCCATGGCTAATTTCCTGGGCCTGATGAAACAGGCGGCCGAGCTCAAGACCAAGATGGAGGCGATGCAGGCCGAACTCGACCTGATCGAGGTGGAGGGCTCGTCGGGCGGCAATCTCGTGACCGTCAAGATCAACGCCAAAGGCGAGCTGAAAACCGTCTCGATCGACGCATCGCTGATGAAGCCGGACGAGAAGGAGGTCGTCGAGGATTTGCTCATTGCCGCCCATGCGGAGGCGCGACGCAAGGCCGAGACGCTCGTGCAGGAGAAGATGCAGGCGCTCACCGGCGGCCTGCCCTTGCCGCCCGGCATGAAGCTGTTCTGAGCCGCGCGCGCGTCATAGCACCCATGGCTTGTTCTGGCGGCTTCCGGTGGCGCGCTGCGAGGGAGCCGTAGCGTGCCCGCGGCCGTCGCCGGACCCGAGATCGAGCGGCTGATCCAATTGCTTGCGCGGCTGCCGGGGCTCGGGCCGCGCTCGGCGCGGCGCGCCGCGCTGCACCTGATCAAGAAGCGCGACCTGCTGATGGCGCCGCTCGCGTCGGCGCTGCAGAGCGCGATGGAGAAGATCGCGGTGTGCCGCCTCTGCGGCAATCTCGACACGCAGAACCCCTGCACCGTGTGCAGCGATCCGCGGCGCGATCCGTCGATCATCGTCGTGGTCGCCGACGTCGCCGATCTGTGGGCGCTCGAGCGCGCGCGCGCGGTCGAGGCGCGCTACCATGTGCTCGGCGGCACGCTCTCTCCGCTCGACGGCGTCGGACCGGAAGATCTGTCGATCGAGGCGCTCGTCACGCGCGCGCACGCG
>CAYGZV010000015.1:0-29358 GCA_964354425.1 uncultured Rhodoplanes sp.
GCGTCGGTCAATCGGCCGGCGTAGATGGCTCGCCGGTACCACCGGCGTCGATCAAACGGCCGGCGCGGACGGCGAGCTTGCCGGTTTTCAAGAGCGGCTGGACAGCTACTTCCCAAGCCCGGTAAGAGGTCGGCGCGGCGCGGGTGTAGCTCAATGGTAGAGCAACAGCCTTCCAAGCTGATGACGAGGGTTCGATTCCCTTCACCCGCTCCAATCCTGTCCTGAGCGCCAGCCCAGCCGCAACGTCCTTGCGCCGAGCGCCGCCGTCCCGCCCTTGCAAAGGCCGGCTTGATCATGCATTTAGAGCAGGTGGCGTAAGCGCGCATGCCCCACCCGCTTCCTTTTTAGGAGTGTAGCTCAACTGGCTAGAGCACCGGTCTCCAAAACCGGGGGTTGGGGGTTCGAGTCCCTCCACTCCTGCCAGGACCGGGTCGCGCTTCGCCGGAATTGAGCTGGGCTTTGCCTGCAGAGTGCAGAACTCGGCTACGCCCGGACGCGCGGGGTTCACGCCGCCCGCGTCCGGAGTTAGCTTTGCAATTGGGATAGGACGCACGGAAAAGCCGATGGCCAAGGTCAGCCCGTTCAAGTTTCTGCAGGAGGTGCGCCAGGAGACCGACAAGGTCACCTGGCCGAGCCGGCGCGAAACCGCGATCACCACGGTGATGGTGTTCATCATGTCGGCGCTCGCCGCGCTGTTCTTCCTGTTCGCCGATCAGCTCATCCGCTATGCCGTGACCTTCGTGCTCGGGATCGGGCGTTGATGGAGTATTCCGGATCACCCGCCATGACCAAGCGCTGGTACATCGTTCACGCCTACTCGAATTTCGAGAACAAGGTCGCCGAATCCATCCGCGAACAGGCGAAGCAGCGCCATCTGGAGCACCTGTTCGAACAGATCCTGGTGCCCAAGGAAAAGATCACCGAGGTCCGGCGCGGCCGCAAGGTGGACGCCGAGCGCAAGTTCTTCCCCGGCTATGTGCTGGTGAAGATGGACCTGACCGACGAGGCCTATCACCTCATCAAGAACACGCCGAAGGTGACCGGATTTCTCGGCACCGACAACAAGCCGATGCCGATCTCGGAATCGGAGGCGAGCCGCATCCTGCACCAGGTGCAGGAAGGGATCGACCGGCCGAAGGCGACGGTCTCGTTCGAGATCGGCGAGCAGGTGCGGGTGTCGGACGGTCCGTTCGCCTCGTTCAACGGCGTGGTGGAGGAGGTCGACGACGCCCGCTCGCGGGTGAAGGTGGCGGTGTCGATCTTCGGCCGCGCCACCCCGGTCGAACTTGAATTCACGCAAGTGGAGAAGACGTAACTTCCCGTCATCCCCGGGCAAGCCCGGGGGCCTGACGAAGGCGCCGATGGCCGCGTCGAGAGCGGCCGTGACGCAACGCACGACGTGGGAGGAGGAGCGGTTCGCCGCCGCTTTTGATCCGCACCACGAACCCTGCGAGCCGGAGGTCCGGCGCGAAGGAGCCTAGCCATGGCGAAGAAGATTACCGGCTATCTTAAACTTCAGGTGCCGGCGGGGTCGGCCAATCCATCCCCGCCGATCGGGCCCGCGCTCGGCCAGCGCGGCCTCAACATCATGGAATTCTGCAAGAACTTCAACGCCCAGACCCAGCAGATGGAGAAGGGCCAGCCCATCCCGGTCGTGATCACGGTCTTTGCCGACCGCTCGTTCACCTTCGAGATGCGCACCCCGCCGGTCTCCTACTTCCTCAAGAAGGCGGCGCAGATCGACAAGGGCGCGAAGGCCACGGGCCGCGACAAAGCGGGCGCGGTGACCAAGGACCAGGTCAAGGAGATCGCCGAGAAGAAGATGAAGGATCTCAACTGCGACACGGTCGAGGCCGCGATGCGCATGATTGAAGGCTCCGCCCGCTCGATGGGCATCGAGGTGAGGGGGTGACGGCCATGACTCAGCAAGGAAAAAAGGTGCGCGCGGCGCGCGAAGGAATTGACCGGACCAAGCTTTATCCGCTCTCCGACGCGGTGACGATGGTCAAGGAGCGGGCCAAGGCGAAGTTCGACGAGACGATCGAGATCGCGATGAATCTCGGGGTCGATCCGCGGCATTCCGACCAGATGGTGCGCGGCGTCGTCGCGCTGCCGAACGGGACCGGCCGCTCGGTGCGGGTCGCGGTGTTCGCGCGCGGCGCCAAGGCGGACGAGGCCAGGGCGGCGGGCGCCGATGTGGTCGGCGCGGAAGACCTGGTCGAGAAGGTGCAGGGCGGCACGATCGATTTCGACCGCTGCATCGCCACGCCGGACCTGATGCCGCTGGTCGGCCGCCTCGGCAAGGTCCTCGGCCCGCGCGGGATGATGCCGAACCCGAAGGTCGGCACGGTCACCATGGACGTGACCGCGGCGATCAAGGCCTCCAAAGGCGGCTCGGTCGAATTCCGGGTGGAGAAGGCCGGCATCATCCATGCCGGTGTGGGCAAGGCCTCGTTCCCGGCCGACAAGCTCGTCGAAAACATCAAGGCCTTCGCCGACGCCGTTCAAAAGGCGAAGCCCGCCGGCGCCAAAGGGCAGTATATCAACCGCGTTGCGGTCTCCTCGACCATGGGGCCGGGCGTGAAGGTGGAGCCCGGCACCCTGTTCGGGCAGTGAACGGCCGGCCCGCGCGAAAGGGCTTGGCAAAGCGCGCGGGACGCTCTAAATAGGGACTACGGGCGTGCCGACCCAGTTTGTCGGCGCGCCTTTGCGCGTCCTGCGAAAAACACGGCGATTAGGATCAAACTCCTTTTTATGGCGCTCAAGCGGATCACAAGCGGACCCGCGGAGAGGCATGAGAGGGCTCCCTCGTTGCTGTCGCGCATGCGCGCCGTACGGCCCGCCCGCAGTTGGGCTGGCCGGTCCTGTCCGAGACTGCAGGCGCCCGCGTTTCCTGCGCTGGCTTAATTCTTTTGTGTAAGAGCCTGCATAGACGGGGAAGATCGGTTTCGGGGCAAGCCCCGCGACGGTTCGGACTCGGGTCGACCCTGCGCTGTCATGCGTCGGGGGGCAGGGCGTCAGAGCCTCGTTCGTCTCCCGCTCGAACAGCGGCGAGGGGAACGATCCGTCGCAACCGGCGGTATCCTTTAGGGCCGCCAACCCGGAGAGAGCAACACGTGGATCGAGCGGCCAAGAAGGATCTGGTCGCGACGTTGAGCGAGGTGTTCAAGGCCTCCAACGTCGTGGTCGTCGCTCACTATGCCGGTCTCACCGTCGCCCAGCTGCAAACCCTGCGGAGGCAGGCCAAACAGGCGGGAGCGGCGGTCAAGGTGGCAAAGAACCGTCTCGCCAAGATCGCCTTGGACGGAACGGACGGGGCGGTCGTCGCGCCCCTGCTGAAGGGGCCGACGGTGCTCGCCTATTCGGGCGACCCGGTCGCCGCCCCCAAGGTGGTGGCCGACTTCGCCAAGGCGAATGACAAGCTCGTCATTCTCGGCGGAGCGCTCGGCAAGACCATGCTCGGCCCGGAGGCCGTCAAGGCGCTCGCCGCCCTGCCGTCGCTCGACGAGCTGCGGGCGACGATCATCGGCCTGATCCAGGCTCCGGCGACCAAGCTGGCGCAGGTGGTCACCGCGCCCGCCGCCAAGGTCGCGCGGGTCGTGCAGGCCTATGCCGCCAAGGCCGAGGCGTGAGCTCTCAACCGAAATCGTTGTATTTTGAAAGGACCTGACTGATGGCTGATCTGCAAAAGATCGTTTCCGACCTCTCCAGCCTCACCGTGCTCGAGGCGGCCGAGCTCGCGAAGCTCCTGGAGGAGAAATGGGGGGTGTCGGCTGCCGCCGCCGTTGCGGTCGCCGCCGGCCCCGCGGGCGCGGCCGCTGCGCCCGTCGAAGAGCAGACCGAATTCACGGTGGTTCTCGCCGCCACCGGCGAGAAGAAGATCGAAGTGATCAAAGAGGTCCGGGCTCTCACCGGCCTCGGCCTGAAGGAGGCCAAGGACCTGGTCGAGGGCGCCCCGAAGGCGGTCAAGGAAGGGGTCAACAAGGAAGAGGCCGAGAAGATCAAGGCCACCCTTGAAAAGGTGGGGGCCAAGGTCGAACTCAAGTGATCGTGAGGCGGGACGGGCGATTCGGTCCCTATATTGACGGGATTGCCCTCTTCGCCATACGGCGCATATAGACGCTTGCGGTCCGCGGCCCTGCCGCGGGTCGCCAATTTGGACGGCGGACGCAAAGGACGGCGGGTCCTTGATGGTCGCCGAGATGCATCTTCCGGCGCGACGCCCGATGGGCGGCGGCGGAAGCCCCCGCCGCCAATCCGGCTGGCGGGAAGCGAGAGGCCACGATGGCAGAAACGTTCACCGGTCGCAAACGGGTTCGCAAGTTTTTCGGCAAAATACAGGAAGTCGCGGAGATGCCGAACCTCATCGAGGTTCAGAAGGCGTCCTACGACCAATTCCTGCTGATCAAGGAGCCGAAAGGCGGGCGGCCGGACGAAGGGTTGCAGGCCGTCTTCAAGTCGGTCTTCCCCATTTCCGATTTTTCCAACACGGCCCAGCTCGAGTTCGTCCGTTACGAATTCGAGCCGCCGAAATACGATGTCGACGAGTGCCGGCAGCGGGGCATGACCTATGCCGCGCCGCTGAAGGTGACGCTGCGCCTGATCGTGTTCGATGTCGACGAGGAGACCGGCGCGCGCTCGGTCAAGGACATCAAGGAGCAGGACGTCTACATGGGCGACATCCCGCTCATGACCAACAACGGCACGTTCGTGGTCAACGGCACCGAGCGGGTGATCGTGTCGCAGATGCACCGCTCGCCCGGCGTCTTCTTCGATCACGACAAGGGCAAGACGCACTCCTCGGGCAAGCTTCTGTTCGCCGCCCGCATCATTCCCTATCGCGGCTCCTGGCTCGACATCGAATTCGACGCCAAGGACATCGTCTATGCGCGCATCGACCGGCGGCGCAAAATCCCGGTGACATCGCTGCTCTATGCGCTCGGCATGGACGGCGAGGAAATCCTCAACACGTTCTACAAGCAGGTCATCTACAAGCGCACCAAGGACGGCTGGCGGGTGCCGTTCGACGCCAACCGGCTCAAGGGCTACAAGGCGATCAATGATCTCGTCGACGCCGACTCCGGCAAGGTGGTCGTCGAGGCGGGCAAGAAGATCACCGTGCGCCAGGCGCGCCAGCTCCAGGAGAAGGGGCTGAAGGCGCTGCGCATGACCGACGAGGAGCTGATCGGCCGCTATATCGCCGAGGATCTCGTCAACGCCAAGACCGGCGAAATCTATGTCGAGGCGGGCGAGGAGATCACCGAGAAGACGCTGAAGCTGCTCGCCGAGGTCGGCTACAAGGAAGTGCCGGTTCTCGACATCGATCACGTCAATATCGGCGCCTATATCCGCAATACGCTGACGGTCGACAAGAATATGCGGCGCGAAGACGCGCTGTTCGACATCTATCGCGTGATGCGGCCGGGCGAGCCGCCGACGATCGACACCGCGCAAACCATGTTCAACTCGCTGTTCTTCGATTCCGAGCGCTACGACCTCTCGGCGGTCGGGCGGGTCAAGATGAACATGCGCCTCGACCTCGAATGTCCGGACACCGTGCGCATCCTGCGCAAGGAGGACATTACCGGCGTCATCCGCACGCTGGTCGATCTGCGCGACGGCAAAGGGGTGATCGACGACATCGACCATCTCGGCAATCGCCGTGTGCGCTCGGTCGGCGAGCTGATGGAGAACCAATACCGCATCGGCCTCCTGCGCATGGAGCGCGCGATCAAGGAGCGCATGTCGTCGGTCGATATCGGCACCGTCATGCCGCAGGACCTGATCAATGCGAAGCCGGCGGCCGCGGCGGTGCGCGAGTTCTTCGGCTCGTCCCAGCTCTCGCAGTTCATGGATCAGACCAACCCGCTGTCCGAGATCACCCACAAGCGGCGGCTCTCGGCGCTCGGCCCGGGCGGGCTCACGCGCGAACGGGCGGGCTTCGAGGTGCGCGACGTGCACCCGACCCACTATGGCCGCATCTGTCCGATCGAGACGCCGGAGGGGCCGAATATCGGCCTCATCAACTCGCTCGCGACCTATGCGCGGGTCAACAAATACGGCTTCGTCGAGACGCCCTACCGCAAGGTGAAGGACGGGCGGGTGACCGACGAGGTCATCTACCTCTCGGCGATGGAGGAGGGCCGCTACTATGTCGCCCAGGCGAACCAGCCGGTCGACGCGCGCGGGCGCTTCACCGAGGACCTTATCGTGTGCCGGCATGCCGGCGACGTCCTGATGATTGCGCCCGACAAGGTCGACTACATGGACGTCTCGCCCAAGCAGCTCGTCTCGGTCGCCGCCGCGCTCATTCCGTTCCTGGAGAACGATGACGCGAACCGCGCATTGATGGGCTCGAACATGCAGCGCCAGGCTGTGCCTCTGGTGCGCACCGAGGCGCCGTTCGTCGGCACCGGCATGGAAGGCGTGGTGGCGCGCGATTCGGGCGCGGCGATCGCGGCGCGCCGCACGGGCGTCGTCGACCAGGTCGACTCGACCCGCATCGTGATTCGGGCGACCGAGGAACTCGACCCGACCAAATCGGGCGTCGACATCTATCGCCTGCAGAAGTTCCAGCGCTCGAACCAGAACACCTGCATCAACCAGCGGCCGCTGGTGAAGGTCGGCGACTCGGTCGCCAAGGGCGACATCATCGCCGACGGCCCCTCGACCGATCTCGGCGAGCTCGCGCTCGGGCGCAACGTGCTCGTCGCGTTCATGCCGTGGAACGGCTACAATTTCGAGGACTCGATCCTGCTCTCCGAACGCATCGTCAAGGACGACGTCTTCACTTCGATCCATATCGAGGAATTCGAAGTGATGGCGCGCGACACCAAGCTCGGGCCGGAGGAGATCACCCGCGACATTCCCAACGTCTCGGAAGAGGCGCTCAAGAATCTCGACGAGGCGGGCATCGTCTATATCGGCGCCGAGGTGCATGCAGGCGACATCCTGGTCGGCAAGATCACGCCGAAGGGCGAAAGCCCGATGACGCCCGAGGAGAAGCTGCTGCGCGCGATCTTCGGCGAAAAAGCCTCCGACGTGCGCGACACCTCGCTGCGCGTGCCGCCCGGCGTGCAGGGCACGGTGGTCGAAGTGCGCGTGTTCAATCGGCACGGCGTCGAAAAGGACGAGCGCGCGCTCGCGATCGAGCGCGAAGAAATCGAGCGGCTCGCCAAGGACCGCGACGACGAGCAGGCGATCCTCGATCGCAACGTCTATGGCCGTCTTGCGGAACTGCTGGAGAACCGCGTCGGCATCGCCGGCCCGAAGGGCTTCAAGAAGGAGTCCAAGATCACCCGCGCGGTGCTGGAGGAATATCCGCGCTCGCAATGGTGGCAGTTCGCTTCCTCGAACGATAAGCTGATGGCCGAGATCGAGGCGATCCGCAAGCAGTACGAGGAGAGCAAGAAGGGCCTCGAGCAGCGCTTCCTCGACAAGGTGGAAAAGCTGCAGCGCGGCGACGAGCTGCCGCCCGGCGTGATGAAGATGGTCAAGGTCTTCGTCGCGGTGAAGCGCAAGATCCAGCCGGGCGACAAGATGGCGGGCCGCCACGGCAACAAGGGCGTGGTCTCGAAGATCGTGCCGTCCGAGGACATGCCGTTCCTCGGCGACGGGACGCCGGTGGACATCGTGCTCAACCCGCTGGGCGTGCCGAGCCGGATGAATGTCGGGCAGATTCTCGAGACGCATCTCGGATGGGCCTGCGCCGGTCTCGGCCAGCGCATCGGCCAGGCGGTCGACGCCTATTATGGCCGCACCGACCTGAAGCCGCTCAGGGAGACGCTGCGGAAGGTCTATGGCGAGGACGAGACCATCCGTTCGCTCGGCGAGGGCGAGCTGGTCGAGCTCGGCGAGAACCTGCGGCACGGCGTGCCGATCGCGACGCCTGTGTTCGACGGGGCGAAGGAGAAGGACATCGAGGCCATGCTCGAACTGGCCGGTCTCGACAATTCCGGACAGGTGTCGCTGCATGACGGGCGCACCGGCGACGAGTTCGATCGCAAGGTGACGGTCGGCTACATCTACATGCTCAAGCTGCACCACCTCGTCGACGACAAGATCCACGCGCGCTCGATCGGGCCGTACAGCCTCGTGACGCAGCAGCCGCTCGGCGGCAAGGCGCAGTTCGGCGGCCAGCGCTTCGGCGAAATGGAAGTCTGGGCGCTCGAAGCCTACGGCGCGGCCTACACACTGCAGGAGATGCTCACGGTCAAGTCCGACGACGTCGCCGGCCGAACCAAGGCGTATGAATCGATCGTGCGCGGCGACGACAATTTCGAGGCGGGCATTCCCGAATCCTTCAACGTGTTGGTGAAGGAGATGCGGTCGCTCGGCCTCAATGTCGACCTGCACAACTCCAAGCAGGGGCGCGGCGATTCGGCGGAAGCGGCGGAATGACCAGGTGGTCGTGACGGCTCCGTGGGAGCTCCGCTGGCGCTCCCCGAGGGTCGTCATCGCCCGCGCAGGCGGGCGATCCAGTGACCCGCGGCGGCGGTGATTGCTGGATGCCCCGCCTCCGCGGGGCATGACGGCAAGAGATTTCAGGCCGCTCGGCGGCCAGGGAGAAGAATATGAATCAGGAAGTCATGAGTCTTTTCGGGCCGCAGGCGCCGGCCCAGGTGTTCGATCAGATCCGCATCTCGATCGCGAGCCCGGAAAAGATTCTGTCGTGGTCCTACGGCGAGATCAAGAAGCCGGAGACGATCAACTACCGCACCTTCAAGCCGGAACGCGACGGGCTGTTCTGCGCCCGCATCTTCGGGCCGATCAAGGATTACGAGTGCTTGTGCGGCAAGTACAAGCGCATGAAGTACAAGGGCATCATCTGCGAGAAGTGCGGCGTCGAGGTGACGCTGTCGCGGGTGCGGCGCGAGCGCATGGGCCATATCGAGCTCGCCGCGCCGGTCGCGCATATCTGGTTCCTCAAGTCGCTGCCGAGCCGGATCGGCCTTCTGCTCGACATGACGCTCAAGGACCTCGAGCGGATTCTCTATTTCGAATACTATGTCGTGCTGGAGCCGGGCCTGACCGCGCTGCAGCACCGCTCGCTGCTCTCCGAAGAGGAGTATCTGCGCGCCCAGGACGAATACGGCGCCGACAGCTTCACCGCCATGATCGGCGCGGAAGCGATCCGCGAAATGCTCAAGGCGCTCGATCTCGAGCGGCTCGCGATCGATCTGCGCAAGGAGATCGCGGAATCGACCTCCGAACTCAAGCCGAAGAAGCTCGCAAAAAGGCTGAAGCTGATCGAGGCCTTCCTCACCTCCGGCAACCGGCCGGAATGGATGATCCTCACCCAGGTGCCGGTGATCCCGCCGGACCTGCGGCCGCTCGTCCCGCTCGACGGCGGGCGCTTCGCGACCTCGGACCTCAACGATCTCTATCGCCGCGTGATCAACCGCAACAACCGCCTCAAGCGGCTGATCGAACTGCGCGCGCCGGACATCATCATCCGCAACGAAAAGCGGATGCTGCAGGAGGCGGTCGACGCGCTGTTCGACAACGGCCGGCGCGGACGCGTCATCACGGGCGCCAACAAGCGGCCGCTGAAGTCGCTCGCCGACATGCTCAAGGGCAAGCAGGGCCGGTTCCGGCAGAACCTGCTCGGCAAGCGCGTCGACTATTCGGGCCGCTCGGTGATCGTGGTCGGGCCGGAGCTGAAGCTGCACCAGTGCGGGCTGCCGAAGAAGATGGCGCTCGAACTGTTCAAGCCGTTCATCTATTCGCGCCTCGACGCCAAGGGCCTGTCGACCACGGTCAAGCAGGCCAAGAAGCTCGTCGAGAAAGAGAAGCCCGAGGTGTGGGATATTCTCGACGAGGTGATCCGCGAGCACCCCGTGCTGCTGAACCGCGCGCCGACGCTGCATCGGCTCGGCATCCAGGCGTTCGAGCCGGTGCTGATCGAGGGCAAGGCGATCCAGCTGCACCCGCTCGTCTGCGCGGCCTTCAACGCCGATTTCGACGGCGACCAGATGGCGGTGCATGTGCCGCTCTCGCTCGAGTCGCAGCTCGAGGCGCGCGTCCTGATGATGTCGACCAACAACATCCTGCATCCGGCGAACGGTTCGCCCATCATCGTGCCGAGCCAGGACATCGTGCTGGGGCTCTACTATCTGTCGCTGATGCGCGAGGGCGAGCCCGGACAGGGCAAGGCGTTCGGCAATCTCGCCACTATCGAGCATGCGCTCAACCAGAAGGCCATCACCCTCCACACTAAGATCAAGTATCGGTGGGAGGGCGCCGACGAGAACGGCAAGGTGTTCCGCTGGTACGACACGACGCCCGGCCGGGTGCTGCTCGGCCAGGCGATGCCGCCGCATTCCAAGGTCTCGTTCGAAACCGTCAACAAGCTGATGACGAAGCGCGAGATCTCCAACATGATCGATGCGGTCTACCGCCACTGCGGGCAGAAGGAGACGGTGATCTTCTGCGACCGCATCATGGCGCTCGGCTTCCACCACGCCTTCAAGGCGGGCATCTCGTTCGGCAAGGACGACATGGTGGTGCCGAGCTCGAAGTGGAAAATCGTCGACCAGACCCGCACGCTCGCCAAGGAGTTCGAGCAGCAGTTCAACGAAGGCCTGATCACCCAGGGCGAGAAATACAACAAGGTGGTCGACGCCTGGTCGAAGTGCACCGAGCAGATCGCCGACGAGATGATGCGGGAAATCTCCGCGGTGCGCATGGACGAGAAGTCCGGCCGCGAGGTGCCGGTGAACTCGATCTACATGATGGCGCATTCGGGCGCGCGCGGCTCGCCGGCGCAGATGCGTCAGCTCGCCGGCATGCGCGGCCTGATGGCGAAGCCGTCGGGCGAGATCATCGAGAGCCCCATCATCTCCAACTTCAAGGAGGGGTTGTCCGTGCTCGAATACTTCAATTCGACGCACGGCGCCCGCAAGGGCCTCGCCGACACAGCGCTCAAGACGGCGAATTCCGGCTATCTCACGCGCCGGCTGGTGGACGTGGCGCAGGACTGCATCATCACCGAGGTCGACTGCGGCACGACGGCCGGCATCAAGGTGCGCGCGATCATCGACTCGGGCCAGGTCGTGGCCTCGCTCGCGACCCGCATTCTCGGCCGCACCATCGCCGAGGACGTGCGCGATGCGGCGACGAACACCGTCGTCGTGCCGCGCAACACGCTGCTCGACGAGGCGAGCGTGGATGCGATCGTCAAGTCCGGCGTGCAGGAGGTGCGCATCCGTTCGGTGCTCACCTGCGAGACGACCAGCGGGGTGTGCGGCGCCTGCTATGGGCGCGATCTGGCGCGCGGCACGCCCGTGAACATGGGCGAGGCGGTCGGCGTCATCGCGGCGCAGTCGATCGGCGAACCGGGAACGCAGCTCACGATGCGCACCTTCCACATCGGCGGGGCGGCGCAAATCTCCGAGCAGTCGTTCATCGAGTCGAACTTCGAGGGCACGATCCGCATCAACAACCGCAATGTCGTGCGCAACTCGGACGGCGAGCTGATCGCCATGGCGCGCAACATGGCGATGGTGGTGGTCGACCAGGACGGAACGGAACGCGCCGTGCATCGGGTCCAGTTCGGCTCGCGCCTGAAGGTCGACGAAGGCGACAAGATCGCGCGCGGCCAGCGCATGGCCGAGTGGGACCCCTACACCCGGCCGATTCTCACCGAGGCCGAAGGCTCGGTCGATTTCGAAGACCTGGTGGAAGGCCAGTCGATGTCGGAGACGCTCGACGAATCGACCGGCATCGCCAAGCGCGTGGTGATCGATTGGCGCACCGGCTCCGGCCGGGGGCAGCAGGACCTGCGGCCGTCCATCGTCATCAAGGGCAAGGACGGCAAGGTGCTGAAGCTCGCGCGCGGCGGCGAGGCGCGCTACCAGCTCGCGGTCGACGCGATTCTGTCGGTCGATCCGGGAAGCATGGTGAAGGCGGGCGACGTCATCGCCCGCATGCCGAGCGAGAGCGCCAAGACGCGCGACATCACCGGCGGTCTGCCGCGCGTCGCCGAGCTGTTCGAGGCGCGTCGGCCGAAAGAGGCGGCGATCATCGCCGAGGTGTCCGGCACCGTGCGGTTCGGGCGCGACTACAAGAACAAGCGCCGCCTCACCATCGAGCCGACCGACAAGGACGAAGAGGCGCGCGAATATCTGATCCCGAAGGGCAAGCACATCCATCTGCAGGATGGCGACCCGATCGAGAAGGGCGACTATATCGTCGAAGGCAATCCGGCCCCGCACGACATTCTGGCGGTCAAGGGCGTCGAGGATCTCGCCGCCTATCTCGTCAACGAGATCCAGGAGGTCTACCGGCTGCAGGGCGTGCAGATTAACGACAAGCACATCGAGGTGATCGTCCGCCAGATGCTGCAGAAAGTCGAGGTCGACGACTCCGGCGAGACCGAACTGATCCAGGGCGAGCATATCGACCGGATCGAGTTCGACGAGGTCAACGCGCGCGCCCGCGACGACGGGAAGAAGGAGGCGAAAGCCCATCCGGTTCTGCTCGGCATCACCAAGGCGTCGTTGCAGACCCGGTCGTTCATCTCGGCGGCGTCGTTCCAGGAGACCACCCGCGTCCTCACCGAAGCGGCGGTCAGCGGGAAGATCGACACGCTCGACGGCCTCAAGGAGAACGTCATTGTCGGCCGGCTGATCCCGGCCGGGACCGGAGCCATGATGAACGTCCTGCGCGAGGTCGCGGGCAAGCGCGATGCGCTCATTCTCGACGAACGCGAGAAGGAGCAGGCGGCCAAGGCCGCCGAGCCGCCGGCGCAACTGCCGGCCGCGGAGTGACGCGCGGCGGATCGCGCGCGGCTACTCGTTGCGAACGCTGCGAAGGGCCGCCGGTGGCGGCCCTTCCGTTCTCGGCGCGCAGCCTGGCAACCCGACGGCGCCCTTTGATGGGGCAGGGGAACCTGGGTTGGAGGGACGCGTTCTCACCAGAACTTTAGATCGAAGGACCTTCCGTCCGCCGGCTTGCGGACGCCGGCGCCGGGCACAGAGCGAGCGTAGGCACGATGGGTGAGGGACATTGGTGGCAATGGGGCGTGCTTTACCAAGTCTATCCGCGCTCCTTCCAGGATTCGAACGGGGACGGGGTCGGCGATCTGCGCGGCATCGTGCAGCGGCTGCCCTATCTGTCGGACCTCGGCGTCGACGCATTGTGGCTGTCGCCGATCTTTCCGTCGCCGATGGCGGATTTCGGCTACGACATTTCGAATTATGTCGACATCGATCCGTTGTTCGGGTCGCTCGCCGATCTCGACGCCCTGGTCGAGGCCGCGCATGCGCGCGGCATCAAGCTCTTGCTCGACCTCGTTCCGAACCACACGTCGGACCGGCATCCCTGGTTCGTTGAGAGCCGCTCCTCACGCGACAATCCGAAGCGCGATTGGTATATCTGGCGCGATCCGCAGCCGGACGGCGGCCCGCCCACCAACTGGCTCTCGGAGTTCGGCGGCAGCGCGTGGGAATACGACCCGCAGACGCGCCAATACTACTATCATGCGTTCCTGAACGCGCAGCCCGACCTCAACTGGCGCAACCCGGCCGTCCGCGCGGCGATCTACGACGTGATGCGTTTCTGGCTGCGGCGCGGCGTCGACGGCTTTCGCGTCGACGTCATCTGGCAGCTCATCAAGGACGATCAGTTCCGGGACAATCCGCCCAATCCCGATTACTATCCGGGGCAACCGCCGCACCGGCAGCTGGTCCCGCTCTACACCGCCGATCGTCCGGAGGTGCATGACGTGATCTCCGAGATGCGGCGGGTGGTGGACGAGTTCGACGCCCGCGTGCTGATCGGCGAAATCTACCTGCCCGTCGAGCGGCTCGTCGCCTATTACGGGCGCGATCTTTCGGGAACGCATCTGCCGTTCAATTTCGCGCTGCTCAATGCGCCCTGGCATGCGCGCCGCCTCGCCCAGCTCATCGACGAGTATGAAGGGGCGCTGCCGCCGGGCGGCTGGCCCAATTGGGTGTTGGGAAATCACGACCGGCCGCGCATCGCGAGCCGGATCGGGCGGGAGCAGACGCGGGTCGCCGCGATGCTGCTGCTCACCCTGCGCGGCACGCCGACGATCTATTACGGCGAGGAAATCGGTATGGCGCAGGTGCCGATCCCGCCGGATCGGGTGCAGGACCCGTTCGAGAAGAACGTGCCCGGCATCGGCGTCGGCCGCGACAACTGCCGCACGCCGATGCAGTGGGATTCGGGGCCGCATGCCGGCTTCTCCGACGCCGAACCTTGGCTGCCGCTTGCAAGCGACTATCGCCGGCAGAACGTGGTGAACCAACGCGCGGACACGACGTCGCTGCTCAATGTCTATCGCCGGCTGATCGCGCTGCGGCGCTCCTCGCCGGCGCTGACCCACGGGGCCTACCATCCGGTCGCCGCCAGCGGCGACCTGCTCGTGTTCGTCCGCGCGCATGGCGACGAGCGCCTCCTGGTCGCGCTCAATCTCGGCCCCGAACCGGTCGCCTTCGAGCTCAAGGACGGCAATCTGAAGGGCCGCCTGCTGATCTCCTCCTTCGGCGACCGGGACGGGGAAACCGTGGACAAGAGCATCGATCTGCGGGATCATGAGGGTGCGGTCATCGCGCTCGATCGATAGCGTGCAGTGCTGGCGAAGACGTGCGGGACGCACTATATGGCGGCTCGCAGGCTTGACTTCGCTTCGGCCGGCCGGTACAAACCGCGCACCTTTTTTGGCAGGCGGTGAGTTTTCCTTTATCGGAGGGCGCGTCCCAGCGCCTCGATCAATGAAGCTCAGACGCTGCCGGGACAGCCAGTGTCAAACGCGGGTGCATGATCGCGACGCGCTTGGGCGTCGTGGTCCTCTGTGACGGATGAGCGCTTCTCCGCAGAAAAAATGCGGATGGCGCGATATTCGTTTTGCGCGTGAGAACGAACGGGGCCGACCGCCCCATGACGCGAACACGATCGGGCGTTCGCCCGAGGCATGATACGGGGGCCTTGCCGCCCCATACAGGTGGTGAAGGCCAAGGCAATGCCGACGATCAATCAGCTGATCCGCAATCCGCGGGTCCCCCAACGGGCGCGCAAGAAGGTGCCCGCTCTGCAGCAGAGCCCGCAGAAGCGCGGCGTGTGCACGCGCGTCTATACGACGACGCCGAAGAAGCCGAATTCGGCGCTGCGCAAGGTCGCCAAGGTGCGCCTCACGAACGGCTTCGAAGTGATCGGCTACATCCCGGGCGAGGGCCACAATCTGCAGGAGCACTCGGTGGTCATGATCCGCGGCGGCCGCGTCAAGGACCTGCCCGGCGTGCGCTATCACATCCTGCGCGGCGTGCTCGACACGCAAGGCGTCAAGAACCGCAAGCAGCGCCGGTCGAAATACGGAGCAAAGAGGCCGAAGTGACCTGAGCGAAGCGAAGGTCACCCTCGGGCGAGCAAAGCGAGCGCCGGGGATCAGCGAAAGAAAAACATGGATGGCCGGTCGAGCCCGGCCATGACGAGAGAAGAGAAGATCGATGTCCCGCCGTCACCGCGCCGAGAAACGCGAAATCCTGCCGGACCCGAAATTCGGGAACGTGGTGGTCACCAAATTCATGAACTCGGTGATGCATGCCGGGAAAAAGTCGGTGGCCGAGCTGATCGTCTATGGCGCCTTCGACATCATCGAGGGCAAGACCAAGCAGAGCCCGCTCGGGGTGTTCCAGCAGGCGCTCGACAATGTCATGCCGGCCATCGAGGTGCGTTCGCGGCGCGTCGGCGGCGCAACCTACCAGGTTCCGGTCGAGGTGCGTTCGGACCGTCGCCAGGCGCTCGGCATCCGCTGGCTCATCTCGGCGGCGCGCGACCGCAACGAAAAGACGATGACTGAACGGCTCTCGGGTGAGCTGTTGGACGCCTCCAACAATCGTGGAAACGCCGTCAAGAAGCGCGAGGACACCCATCGCATGGCGGAAGCCAACCGCGCCTTCTCGCATTACCGCTGGTAGCGCGACCGCGGCCGCCAACTCATTCGAGGACGACCCAATGCCCCGCATTCATCCGGTCGAGGACTATCGCAATTTCGGCATCATGGCCCACATCGATGCCGGGAAGACGACGACGACCGAGCGGATTCTCTATTACACCGGCAAGAGCCACAAGATCGGCGAAGTCCATGAGGGCGCGGCCACCATGGACTGGATGGAGCAGGAGCAGGAGCGCGGCATCACCATCACCTCCGCCGCGACCACCGCGTTTTGGAAGGGCAAGCGCCTCAACATCATCGACACGCCCGGCCATGTCGACTTTACGATCGAGGTGGAGCGCTCGCTGCGCGTGCTCGACGGCGCGGTATGCGTCCTCGACTCCAACCAGGGCGTGGAGCCGCAGACCGAGACCGTGTGGCGGCAGGGCGACAAGTACAAAGTCCCGCGCATCGTTTTCTGCAACAAGATGGACAAGATCGGCGCGGATTTCTTCAAGTGCCTGTCCGACATCAAGACGCGGCTCGGCGCGAAGCCGGTCGCCGTCCAGTTGCCGATCGGCGCCGAGAGCGGCTTCAAGGGCGTGATCGATCTCGTCCGCATGGTTGGAGTCGTCTGGGACGAGGAAACGCTGGGCGCCCAATACCAGGACATCGAAATTCCGGCCGACCTGCTCGACCAATGCAAGGAATATCGCGAGTACATGATCGAAGCGGCGGTCGAGCTCGACGACGATGCGATGACCGCTTACCTCGAAGGGCGCGAGCCGGACGAGGCGACGCTCAAGCGGCTGATCCGCAAGGCGGTCGTCACCGGCGCCTTCTATCCGGTGCTCTGCGGCTCGGCGTTCAAGAACAAGGGCGTGCAGCCGCTGCTCGACGCCGTGGTCGACTATCTGCCGTCCCCGGTCGAGGTGCCGCCGATCAAAGGCATGGATCCCAAGGGCAACGAGGTGGTGCGCAATCCTTCCGACAAGGAGCCGCTCGCCATGCTCGCCTTCAAGATCATGGACGACCCGTTTGTCGGCACCATCACCTTCTGCCGCATCTATTCGGGCACGCTGGTGAGCGGGAGCGGCGTCATCAACTCGACCCGCGAGCGCAAGGAGCGCATCGGCCGCATGCTGCTGATGCACGCCAACAACCGCGAGGACATCAAGGAGGCCTATGCGGGCGACATCGTCGCGCTCGCCGGGCTGAAAGAGGCGCGCACCGGCGACACCCTGTGCGACCCGCAGAAGCAGGTCATTCTCGAACGGATGGAGTTTCCCGATCCGGTCATCGAGATCGCGATCGAGCCGAAGTCGAAGGCCGACCAGGAGAAGCTCGGCGTGGCGCTGGCGAAGCTCGCGGCCGAGGATCCCTCGTTCCGCGTCTCCACCGATCCGGAGTCCGGCCAGACCATCCTCAAGGGCATGGGCGAGCTGCATCTCGACATCAAGGTCGACATCCTCAAGCGCAGCTACAAGGTCGACGCCAATATCGGCCAGCCGCAGGTGGCCTATCGCGAGAAGATCACCAAGCCGGTCACGGTCGACTACGTGCACAAGAAGCAGACCGGCGGCTCGGGCCAGTTCGCGGGCGTGAAGATCGCCGTCGAGCCGAAGGAGCCGGGGACGGGCTTCGAGTTCGAGAACAAGGTGGTCGGCGGCACGGTGCCGAAGGAATACATCCCGGGCGTCGAGAAGGGCCTTACCTCCGTGCTCACCTCCGGCGTGCTCGCCGGCTTCCCGGTGGTCGATCTCAAAGTGTCGCTCATCGACGGCAAGTATCACGACGTCGACTCGTCGGCGCTCGCCTTCGAGATCGCCTCGCGCTCGGCGCTGCGCGAAGCGCTGCAGAAGGGCGGATCGGTTCTGCTCGAGCCGATCATGAAGGTCGAGGTGGTGACGCCCGAAGACTACACCGGCTCGGTGATCGGCGACCTCAATTCGCGCCGCGGCCACATCCAGGGTCAGGACATGCGCGGCAACGCGAACGTCATCAACGCAATGGTGCCGCTCGCCAACATGTTCGGCTACGTCAATGTGCTGCGCTCCATGTCGCAGGGGCGCGCGACCTTCACCATGCAGTTCGACCACTACGAACAGGTTCCGCAAAACGTGGCGCAGGAGGTCCAGGCGAAGTTCGCCTGACCGCCCAGCGCAGGCTTGTAACGGCAACGGAGAGTCCCGATGGCCAAAGAGAAGTTCGCAAGAACAAAGCCGCACTGCAATATCGGCACGATTGGGCATGTCGATCACGGCAAGACCACGCTGACCGCGGCGATCACCAAGATCCTGGCGGAGACGGGTGGGGCGACGTTCACGGCCTATGACCAGATCGACAAGGCGCCGGAAGAGAAGGCGCGCGGCATCACCATCTCGACGGCGCATGTCGAGTACCAGACGCCCAAGCGCCACTACGCGCATGTCGACTGCCCCGGCCACGCCGACTATGTGAAGAACATGATCACGGGCGCCGCGCAGATGGACGGGGCGATCCTCGTCGTATCGGCCGCCGACGGTCCGATGCCGCAGACCCGCGAGCACATCCTTCTCGCCCGCCAGGTCGGCGTGCCGGCGCTCGTCGTCTACATGAACAAGGTCGACATGGTCGACGACCCCGAACTGCTCGAGCTGGTCGAGCTCGAAGTCCGCGAACTCCTGTCGAAGTACAATTTCCCCGGCGACAAGATTCCGGTGGTGAAGGGCTCGGCCCTGCTCGCGCTCGAGGGCAAGGACGAAAAGCTCGGCAAGGCGTCGATCCTCGAGCTGATGGATGCCGTGGACGAATACATCCCGCAGCCCGACCGCCCGAAGGACCAGCCGTTCCTGATGCCGGTGGAAGACGTGTTCTCGATCTCCGGCCGCGGCACGGTGGTGACCGGACGGATCGAGCGCGGCATCGTCAAAGTGGGCGATGAAGTCGAGATCGTCGGGCTCAAGCCGACCCAGAAGACCGTGGTGACCGGGGTCGAGATGTTCCGCAAGCTGCTCGATCAGGGCGAGGCGGGCGACAATGTCGGCTGCCTCCTGCGCGGCACCAAGCGCGAAGAGGTCGAGCGCGGCCAGGTCCTGTGCAAGCCGGGCTCGGTCAAGCCGCACACCAAGTTCAAGGCGGAAGCCTACATCCTCACCAAGGAGGAGGGCGGCCGCCACACGCCGTTCTTCACCAATTATCGGCCGCAGTTCTACTTCCGCACGACCGACGTGACCGGCGTCGTGCATCTGCCGGAAGGCACCGAAATGGTAATGCCGGGCGACAATATCGCGATGACCGTCGAGCTGATCGTGCCGATCGCGATGGAGGAGAAGCTGCGCTTCGCCATTCGCGAGGGCGGGCGCACCGTCGGCGCGGGCGTGGTCGCGAGCATCATCGAGTAGCGCTGCTTGACCTCCCCCGCTCGCGGGGGAGGTCGGCGAGCGCCGCTCGCCGGGAGGGTATCTCCTCCCTGGCCGTCCCCCGGAAGCCGGGGGAGGGAAATGAAAGACGAGAGAGAAGAAAATGAACGGCCAGAACATCAGGATTCGCCTCAAGGCGTTCGACCACCGCATTCTCGACGCCTCGACGCGCGAGATCGTGGCGACGGCGAAGCGCACCGGCGCACAGGTGCGCGGACCGATTCCGTTGCCGACCAAGATCGAGAAGTTCACCGTCAATCGCTCGCCCCATATCGACAAGAAGAGCCGCGAGCAGTTCGAGATGCGCACCCACAAGCGACTGCTCGATATCGTCGATCCGACGCCGCAGACCGTCGACGCCCTGATGAAGCTTGATCTCGCCGCCGGCGTCGATGTCGAGATCAAGCTGTAAAGCATGGCGGAGCAAGCGATGGGTCGGGCGGCGATGCTCAGAGAACCGAAGCTTTCCGCTTCGTCTTTGCCGGGCTTGACCCGGCAATCAAGCTTCGCCGCGCTGTCCAAGATGGATGCGCGGGTCAAGCCCGCGCATGACGATTGCAGATCGCGAGGATGACTGAGATGCGTTCCGGAGTGATCGCACAGAAGGTTGGAATGACGCGCATCTTCACGGATGGCGGCGAGCACGTGCCTGTCACGGTGCTGAAACTGGCGAACTGCCAGGTCGTCGCTCATCGCGCCAAGGACAAGAACGGCTATGTCGCGCTCCAGCTCGGCGCCGGCTTGCGCAAGGTGAAGAATGTTCCGCGCGCCGAGCGTGGGCATTTCGCCATCGCCAAGGTCGAGCCGAAGCGCAAGATGGTCGAATTCCGCGTCGACGAGACGGGGCTGATCCCGGTCGGCGCCGAGATCACGGCCGATCATTTCGTCGTCGGCCAGTTTGTCGACGTGACCGGCACCTCGATCGGCAAGGGCTTCGCCGGCGGCATGAAGCGCTGGAATTTCGGCGGCTTGCGCGCCTCGCATGGCGTGTCGATCTCGCATCGTTCGATCGGCTCGACCGGCGGCCGGCAGGATCCCGGCAAGACCTTCAAGAACAAGAAAATGCCCGGTCATCTCGGCGTCGAGCGGGTGACCACGCTCAATCTCAAAGTGGTGCAGACCGACCCCGAACGCGGCCTCATTCTGGTCGAGGGCGCGGTTCCCGGCGCCAAGGGCGGTTGGATCACCGTGCGCGACGCGGTGAAGAAGTCGCTGCCGAAAGAGGCTCCGCAGCCCGGCAAATTCCGCCTGACGGCGAACGAGGCGGAGGCGGAGGCGGAGGCGGATAAGATCGGCGCCGATACAGAGGCGGCGACCACGGCGGGAGACGCCGCCTCTGCGACCGCGGCCAGTCCCGCGGCGCCGGCGGAGGGGGCGTGACATGGAAGTGCAGGTCACTACGCTTGATGGGGAAGAGGCCGGCGCAGTCGAGCTTCCGGAGGCGATTTTCGGCCTCGCGCCGCGCCCGGATATCATCCAGCGCTGCATCGTCTGGCAGCTCTCGCGCCGCCAGCGCGGGACGCATGCGGTGAAGAACCGCGCGGAGATCAACCGCACCGGCAAGAAGATCTATCGGCAGAAGGGTTCCGGCGGCGCCCGCCACGGCTCCGCGCGCGCCAATCTGTTTCGCGGCGGCGGCCGCTCGTTCGGGCCGCTGGTGCGCAGCCATGCGATCGATCTGCCGAAGAAGGTGCGCGCGCTCGCCCTCAAGCATGCGCTGTCCGCGAAGGCGCAGGGCGGCGGAGTGATCGTGCTCGACAAGGTCGCGCTCGCCGAGGGCAAGACCAAGACGCTGAGGAGCCGGTTCGCCCAGCTCGGGCTCGACAATGCGCTGATCATCGACGGCGCCGAACTCGACCAGGCCTTCAGCCTCGCCGCGCGCAACCTGCCGAATATCGACGTGCTGCCGGTGCAGGGTCTCAACGTCTACGACATTCTGCGGCGGACGAAGCTCGTCCTCACCAAGGCCGCGCTCGATGCGCTGGAGGCGCGGTTCAAATGACGACGACCGATCCGCGCCATTACGACATCATCCTCGGTCCGGTGATCACCGAGAAGGCGACCAACGCCTCCGAGCACAACAAGGTGCTGTTCAAGGTGCGCGGGGACGCCACCAAGCCGCAGATCAAAGAGGCGGTGGAGAAGCTGTTCGACGTCAAGGTCAAGTCGATCAACACGCTGATCCGCAAGGGCAAGGTCCGGCGTTTCCGCGGCAAGCGCGGGCAATTGTCGGACGTCAAGAGAGCGTTCGTGACGCTCGAAGAGGGTCACCGCATCGACGTGGCGACGGGACTGTAAGGGAACGGCCATGGCGCTCAAGAAATTCAAACCGACGACTCCTGGCCAGCGTCAGCTCGTCATCGTCGACCGCTCGGGCCTTTATCGCGGCAAGCCGGTCAAGGCGCTTACCGAAGGCAAGAGCGCGTCGGGCGGACGCAACAATAACGGGCGCACCACCGTGCGTTTCCGCGGCGGCGGCCACAAGCGGGCGCTGCGCACGGTCGACTTCAGGCGCCGCAAGTTCGATCAGCCAGCGGTGGTGGAGCGCATCGAATACGATCCGAACCGCAGCGCCTTCATCGCGCTGATCAAATACGCGGACGGGGAGGTCGCCTACATTCTCGCGCCGCAGCGCCTGGCGGTCGGCGATTCGGTCGTCTCCGGCGAACATGTGGACGTCAAGCCCGGCAATGCGATGCCGCTCGCCAGCATGCCGATCGGGACGATCGTGCATAATGTCGAGCTGAAGATCGGCAAGGGCGGCCAGCTCGCGCGCTCGGCCGGGACCTATGCGCAGATCGTCGGGCGCGACCGCGATTACGTCATTCTGCGCATGAACTCGACCGAGCAGCGGCTTGTGCATGGCCAGTGCATGGGGACCGTCGGCGCGGTGTCGAACCCCGACCACATGAACATTTCGATCGGCAAGGCCGGTCGCACGCGCTGGCTCGGCCGGCGGCCGCACAATCGCGGCGTCGCGATGAACCCGGTCGACCATCCGCATGGCGGCGGCGAAGGCCGCTCGTCCGGCGGCCGGCATCCGGTGACGCCATGGGGCTTCCCCACCAAGGGCAAGAAGACCCGCAAGAACAAGATGACGACGAAGTTCGTCGTCTCCAGCCGCCACGCGCGGAAGAAGAAGTAAGGAAGGCACGCAAATGGCGCGCTCGACATGGAAGGGCCCGTTCGTCGACGGCTACATGCTCAAGAAGGCGGACGCCGCGCGTGCGTCCGGCCGGCACGACGTGATCAAGATCTGGAGCAGGCGCTCGACGATCCTGCCGCAGTTCGTCGGGCTCACCTTCGGCGTGCACAACGGGCACAAGCACGTTCCGGTGATGGTGACCGAGGAAATGGTCGGCCACAAGTTCGGCGAGTTCGCGCCGACGCGGACCTTCCACGGCCATTCCGGGGACAAGAAAGCCAAACGCTCGTCGTCGGGCGGGTGAGGCGGGAGATCGGACCATGAGCAAGCCGTCGCATCCGCGCAAGCTCGCGGAAAACGAAGCCAAGGCGGTGGCGCGCACGCTGCGGGTCTCGCCGCAGAAGCTCAATCTCGTCGCGCAGATGATTCGCGGCAAGAAGGTGCAGACCGCGCTCGCCGATCTCGAATTCTCGCGCAAGCGCATCGCGCGCGACGTGCAGAAGTGCCTTCAGTCGGCGATCGCCAACGCCGAGAACAATCACGACCTCGACATCGACGAGCTCATCGTCGCCCAGGCCCATGTCGGCAAGGCGCTCGTCATGAAGCGCTTCGTCCCGCGCGGGCGCGGTCGCGCCGGGCGCATCATGAAACCGTTTTCGCATCTGACGATCGTCGTGCGTCAGGTCGAGGCGCAAAGTTAGGTCAGGAGAACCCGATGGGTCAGAAGGTCAATCCGATCGGCCTGCGACTCGGCATCAATCGCACGTGGGATTCGCGCTGGTTCGCCGGCAAGAACGAGTACGGCAAGCTGATGCACGAGGACATGGCCATCCGCGAGCAGCTGATGAAGCAGCTCAAGCAGGCGGCGGTGTCGAAAATCGTGATCGAGCGCCCGCACAAGAAGTGCCGGGTGACGATCCACTCGGCGCGGCCGGGCGTGGTGATCGGCAAGAAGGGCGCCGACATCGAGAAGCTGCGCCGCAAGGTGGCCCAGCTCACCAATTCCGACGTGGTGCTCAACATCGTCGAGATCCGGAAGCCCGAGCTCGACGCGCAGCTCGTCGCCGAATCGATCGCCCAGCAGCTTGAGCGCCGGGTGGCGTTCCGCCGGGCGATGAAGCGCGCGGTGCAATCGGCGATGCGGCTCGGCGCCGAAGGCATCCGCATCAACTGCTCCGGCCGGCTCGGCGGGGCGGAAATCGCGCGCATGGAATGGTACCGCGAGGGACGCGTCCCGCTGCACACGTTGCGCGCCGACGTCGATTTCGGGATCGCCACCGCCTTCACCACCTATGGCACCTGCGGCGTCAAGGTGTGGATCTTCAAAGGCGAGGTGCTCGAGCACGATCCGATGGCGGCGGACAAGCGGGCGGCGGAAGGCGATGTCGGCCGGCCGCGGCGCGACGCGTAAGCGCGCAAACGAGACGAGGACCGAGAGAGGCGCCGACCCATGCTTCAACCGATGCGCACGAAATACCGCAAGGCGCACAAAGGCCGCATCCACGGCGTTGCGTCGAGCGCGACGTCGCTCGCCTTTGGCCAGTTCGGCCTCAAGGCGATGGCGCCGGAGCGCATCACCGCGCGCCAGATCGAGGCGGCGCGGCGGGCGATGACGCGGCACATGAAGCGGGCCGGCCGGGTGTGGATCCGCATCTATCCCGACGTGCCGATCTCCAAGAAGCCGCTCGAAGTGCGCATGGGCTCGGGCAAGGGCGCGCCGGAATACTGGGTGGCGCGGGTGAAGCCCGGCCGCATTCTGTTCGAAGTGGACGGCGTCACCAGCCAGATCGCGCGCGAGGCGCTCACGCTTGCGGCGGCGAAGCTTCCCATCAAGACGCGCTTCATCGAGCGCATTTCGGAGTAGGGAGCGTGCTCATGTCGACCGCCGGCGACTTCCGGGCCATGACGATCGATCAGCTCGACGACGAGCTGTTGAAGCTCAAGAAGGAGCAGTTCAACCTGCGCTTTCAGAAGGCGACGGGGCAGCTTGAAAACACCGCGCGCGTGCGCCAAGTGCGCCGCGACATCGCCCGCATCAAGACGGTGGCGCAGCAGAAGCGCGTCGCCACGGTCAGCAAGTAAGGTAGGACGAACGATGCCGAAGCGCACGCTCCAGGGAATCGTGGTGAGCGACAAGCAGGACAAGACCATCGTCGTGCGGGTCGAGCGTCGCTTCACGCATCCGATGATGAAGAAGACGGTCCGGCGCTCGAAGAAGTATCACGCGCACGACGAGCAGAACGAGTACGCGGTCGGCGACATCGTGCGGATCACGGAGCACCGGCCGATCTCCAAGCTCAAGCGCTGGGCCGTCGTTGACGGCGTCAAGAAGGCGAAGTGAAGACATGCGCGCCGCGGGCTTAACCTTATTCAGCTCCCCCATTTATGGGGGAGGTCGACGAGCGAAGCGAGGCGGGAGGGGGTCGATCGCCCCAGCCCCGACCCTTCCCCGCAGGCGGGGGATTGATCGGGGATTGCCGAGCGGCGCGCGGTCGAACCAACAGCGAGGCCTCTCATGATCCAGATGCAGACCAATCTCGACGTGGCGGACAATTCCGGCGCACGCCGCGTCATGTGCATCAAGGTGCTGGGCGGCTCGAAGCGCAAATACGCCACCATCGGCGACATCATCGTGGTGTCCGTGAAGGAGGCGATTCCGCGCGGGCGCGTGAAGAAGGGCGACGTCATGAAGGCGGTCGTGGTGCGGGTCGCCAAGGACATCCGCCGGCCGGATGGCTCGGTCATCCGTTTCGACCGCAACGCGGCGGTGCTGATCAATCCGCAGATGGAGCCGGTGGGCACGCGCATTTTCGGGCCGGTGCCGCGCGAGCTGCGGGCGAAGAACCACATGAAGATCATCTCGCTCGCCCCGGAGGTGCTCTGATGGCGGCGAAGATCCGCAAGGGCGACAAGGTCGTCGTGCTGTCCGGCCGCGATAAGGGCCGCACCGGCGAAGTCATCGAGGTGCGTCCGGCCGAGAACCGCGCGCTCGTGCGCGGGGTCAATATGGTCAAGCGCCACCAGCGCCAGGCGGCCGGCCAGGAAGGCGGCATCATTTCAAAGGAAGGGCCGATCCACCTGTCGAATATCGCGATCGCCGATCCGAAATCCGGGAAGCCGACGCGGGTCGGGTTCAGGGTCGAGGCCGACGGTCGCAAGGTGCGGATCGCCAAGCGTTCGGGAGCCGAGATCAATGGCTGAGGACGACAAGCAGGCCGAGGGCGCGAAGCCCGACAAGGGGCCGAAGGCCGACCGGGCGGAGAAAGCGGCGAAGCCGGAAAAGGCTTCGGCCGACAAGCCTGCCAAGGCGGCCAAGGGCGAGAAAGCGGACAAGGGCGGCAAGCCCGAGAAGGGCGAGAAGGCCGCCAAGGCGGAGAAGGGCGCGCCCGCTGCGAAGGGCGAGAAGCCCGCGGTGGCCAAGCCGGCCGTCGAGGAGCCGCGCAAGCCCGCGCGCCTCAAGGTCGAGTACGACGCCGTCATCAAGAAGAAGCTTGCCGAGGAATTCAAATACAAGAACGCGCTTCAAGTGCCGCGGCTGGAAAAGATCGTGATCAATATGGGCATCGGCGAAGGCGTCGCCGATCGCAAGAAAGTGGAGCAGGCGGCGGCCGATCTCGCGCTGATTTCCGGCCAGAAGGCGGTGATCACCAAGGCGCGCAAGTCGATTGCGACGTTCAAGGTGCGCGAAGGCCAGGCGATCGGGTGCAAGGTCACGCTGCGCAAGGCGCGCATGTACGAATTCGTCGACCGGCTGATCAATATCGCGCTGCCGCGCATGCGCGACTTCCGCGGATTGAACCCGAAGAGCTTCGACGGCCGCGGCAACTACACGCTCGGCATCAAGGAACACATCGTCTTCCCCGAGATCGATTACGACAAGGCGGCGGAGATCTGGGGCATGGACATCACGGTCTGCACGACGGCGCGCACCAACGACGAAGGGCGTGCGCTGCTTGCGGCTTTCAATTTCCCGTTCCGGCAGTGAGGCGGCGGCGTCCGTCTCAAACGCGGAGTTAGGAGCATCGAATGGCGAAAAAAAGCTCAATCGAAAAGAACGAACGGCGGCGCAAGCTCACGAAACAGTTCGCGGTCCATCGATCGCGGCTGAAGGCGATCGCGCGCGACCGTTCGAAGCCGATGGAGGAGCGCTTCGCCGCCACGCTCAAGCTCGCGACGCTGCCGCGCAACGGCTCGGCGACGCGCATCCGCAACCGTTGCGAAATCACCGGTCGCCCGCGCGCCTATTACCGCAAGCTGAAGATGAGCCGCATCGCGCTCCGGGAACTCGGCTCCAAAGGCCTCATTCCGGGACTCCTGAAGTCGAGCTGGTGAGGGTCTCGCAGCCATGAACGATCCCATCGGGGACATGATCACGCGCATCCGCAACGCGCAGATGCGCGCGAAGTCGAAAGTCTCCACGCCGGGCTCGGCGCTGCGCGCGCGCGTGCTCGACGTGTTGAAGAGCGAGGGCTATATCCGCGACTACGGCACGGTCGAGCATTCCGACGGCCGCACCGAGTTCGAGATCGAGCTGAAATATTTCGACGGCGAACCGGTCATCCGCGAGATCGCGCGGGTGTCGAAGCCGGGGCGGCGGGTCTACGCCTCCGTCAAGGCGCTGCCGCGCGTCAATAACGGTCTCGGGGTTGCGATCGTGTCCACGCCCAAGGGCGTCATGGCCGACCACGCCGCGCGCGACGCCAATGTTGGCGGCGAAATCCTCATGACCGTGTTCTAGGGGGCATCCTATGTCGCGCATCGGCAAGAAGGCGGTGCCGGTCCCCTCCGGGGTCCAGGCCAATGTCGACGGCCAGACGGTCAACGTGAAGGGCCCGAAAGGCGCGCTGCGGATCGTGCTGCCCGACGACGTGACCGTTCACATCGACAAGGGCGAGGTCAAGGTCGACCCGCGCAACGAGACGCAGCGCGCGCGCGCCATGTGGGGCACCTCGCGCACGCTCGTCGCCAATATCATCACCGGCGTCACCAAGGGGTTCGAGGAGCGCCTGGAGATCACCGGGGTCGGCTATCGCGCCGCGGTGCAGGGCAAGAACCTGCAGATTGCGCTGGGTTACAGCCATGACGTCGTCTACCCGATCCCGGAGGGGATCGCGATCGTCACGCCGCGGCCCACCGAGATTGTCATCAGCGGAATCGACAAGCGGAAGGTCGGGCAGGTGGCGGCGGAAATCCGCGCGTTTCGCAGGCCCGAGCCGTACAAGGGCAAGGGCGTGAGATACGCCGGCGAATATATCTTCCGCAAGGAAGGCAAGAAGAAGTGAGTAGCGCATCGGTTCAGGCTCTCATCCGTCCAACACCTCCCCCTGGAAGGGCGAGGTGGGCGAGCTTTGCTCGCTTGGAAGGGGCCGATGGCCGGTTTACGACCCCGCCCCGGATTGCTTTGCGCGATCCGACCCCTTCCCTTCAGGAGCGGGTGATGCGGCGGGGCAGGACAGCGAAATAGCGGAGCGCAGAATGTCGAGGCTCACCATCAAGACGGAGCGGCGCAGGAACCGCATTCGGCGCGCCATCAAGGCGGCGGCGGCCGAGCGGCTGCGCCTGTCGGTGTTCCGCTCGTCCAAGCATATTTATGCGCAGGTGATCGACGATCGCAAAGGCGAAACGGTCGCGGCCGCCTCGTCGATGGAGAAGGACTTGCGCACCAGCCTGAAGACGGGCGCCGATGTCGGCGCGGCGAAGGCGGTGGGCAAACTCCTCGCCGAGCGCGCGCTGAAGAACGGCGTCAAGGACGTCGCCTTCGACCGCGGCAGCTATCTCTATCACGGCCGGGTCAAGGCGCTGGCCGAGGCGGCGCGCGAAGGCGGGCTGAATTTTTAGGATGAACGGGCGAGCGCCCGAACGGAGACGAACATTCAATGGCACGTGAGCGCGACGACCGCGACAGCGAGTTTACCGACAAGCTCGTCCACATCAACCGCGTCGCCAAGGTGGTCAAGGGCGGCCGCAGATTCGGCTTCGCGGCGCTGGTCGTGGTCGGCGACCAGAAAGGCCGGGTCGGCTTCGGCCACGGCAAGGCGCGCGAGGTGCCGGAGGCGATCCGCAAGGCCACCGACGCCGCTAAGCGCGGGCTGATCCGCGTTCCGCTGCGGGAGGGGCGCACGCTGCATCACGACGTGCTGGGCCGGCATGGCGCCGGCCGGGTGTTCCTGCGCGCGGCGCCGCCCGGCACCGGCATCATCGCCGGCGGTCCCATGCGCGCGGTGTTCGAGACGCTCGGCATGCAGGACGTGGTGGCGAAATCGATTGGGTCATCAAATCCCTACAACATGGTGCGCGCGACTTTCGCCGCGCTCCGACGCCAGGACTCGCCGCGCCAGGTCGCGGCCCGGCGCAATGTCAAGGTGTCGGCGCTGCAGGCGCGCCGGCGCGAAGGCGGCGACGCCGAGCCGGCGACGAGCGAATAGGCGCGCGGCGCATCAACGGAGATCGACGATGGCCAACGAAGCCGCGAAGACGATCAAGGTCGAGCAGACCGGGAGCCCGATGCGACGCCGGGGCGACCAGCGCGCCACGCTGATCGGGCTCGGGCTCAACCGGATCGGGCGCGTCGCCGAACTCGTCGATACGCCGTCGACGCGCGGCATGATCGCCAAAGTGAGGCACCTGATCCGGGTGGTCGAGGAGAGGTGACTGGAGGCGACGCACCCGACTCGATCCGGGCGGTCGCCCCCCTAACCCTCCCCTCCCTAACCCTCTCCCGCAAGCGGGGGAGGGAGCGGAGCGCAGCGACGCGGGAGGGGGAAGACGATGGCGTCGCGGACCGGCCATGACGAATAGGATGCTTGGAGAACTGTGATGAAGCTAAACGAGATCGCCGACAACCCGGGCGCCCGCAAGACGCGCATGCGCGTCGGCCGCGGGATCGGCTCCGGCAAGGGCAAGACCGGCGGCCG